>JBEVEC010000124.1:0-14040 GCA_040512975.1 Tardiphaga sp.
GGCTTGCCGGCCGCCTTGTAGTCGGCGATGACCTTCTTGAGCGACGCCCAGTCATTGGGCGTGACCGGCACATCGTTGGCGACCAGCATCGCCGAGCCGCCATTGACCTGACCGGAGATCGCGACCACGTCAAAACCTTTGTCGAGGGCGACGGCGTAATGAAGGTAGGTGATCTGCGCCACGTCGATATTCTTCGACACCAGCGCGGTCAGCGCATCGGTGCCGGTGTTGAAGCCGATCGCGTCGATCTTGATGCCCTTGGCATATTGCGGCGTCAGCGACATCGGCGTGCAATGCGCGCATTTGGCGTAGCCGAGCTTGATCTCCGGCTCCGACTGGGCAAAAGCGCCCGGGTTTACCGACGCAACAACCAACGCCATCATTATGCCGAACAGAAATTTCTTCATCGTCGCAACCTCCGGGACATCGCCGTGAACGCGCAGTGGTAAACCTGTCTCAGCAATCCCCATGCCAACGCGGATACGATATGCAATCTTGATTTTATACTGCGATATCAGTAGCTAGGTTGGCGAGCACGGACTCGCCGCCGCCGTTTTTCTGAGCGGCGGCGATGGTTTTTCGGGCAAGGCAGCGAGCGAGTGGACGACCCGATGATGGAAACGGCGGCACGCCAGCGCCTGAAGACCCGCTTCAAGCCGACGCGCCTGAAGCTGTCCTCGGACCATTCCAGGCGGCCGCTCGACCGCATGTCGCTGCATGACCAGCTGGTGGCCAAGCTGCGCGAAATGATCATCAACGGCGAATTGCAGGCCGGCGCGCCGCTGCCGGAAAAGATGCTGTGCGAAACCTTCGGCGTGTCGCGCACGCCGCTGCGTGAAGCCTTCAAGATCCTGGCATCCGAAGGTCTGATCGCTTTGCGTCCGCACCGCACCCCCGTGGTCACGCCAGTCAATCGCGACGAGATCGCCAACAGCTTCGCCATCATGGTGGCGCTCGACGGCGTCGCCGGCGTCGCGGCGGCGGAACGCGCCACCGACGACGACATCGCCCGGCTCGATGCGATGCATGACCGGCTCGTCACCCTGCATCGCGACGCGGCGCGCGCCGAATATTTCCGGCTCAACCAGGACATCCACATCGAGATCACCCGGCTGGCCGGCAATCCGGTGCTTCTCAACATCTGGATGACGCTCAACGCCAACATCTACCGCGCCCGCGCCACAGCCAATTACGACGCCGCGCGCTGGACGGAATCCGTCAAAGAGCACGACGCCTTCATGGCGCTGCTGCGCGCGCGCGACGTGCAGGGCTTTGCGGTATCGCTCAGCGCTCACGCGCGAAACACCGGCGACGCCGTGCTGGCGACATTGCAGGGTCTGGCGCAGACCTGACATCGCTGCCCAGTGCGTAAGCGTTCCGCGCCTGCAAAACGAGCTTTGGGCAGCGGACGCGATGGTTCAAAGAGAGGCGCAAACCGCCCGGCGGTTCACAGGTTGATTGATGAATATTCTTGTTTTTGGCGGCACCGGCTTTGTCGGGCTGAATATTGCGAACGCGCTGCTGACACGCGGCCACACCGTCACGCTGTTCGATCGGGCGGGCCTGCCGCAGGCGGCGCAGCGCGCATTTGCGGCTTATGGCGAGCGCCTGACCGTCGTGACCGGCGACGTGCTCGACCGCGCCTCGGTCGACAGCGTCATCGCAGCGGGCTTCGATACCGCGATCCTCGGTGCTGCGATTACCGCTGGTCCCGAGCGTGACGCCGCTGATCCCGAGACCATCCTGCAGGTCAATCTGCTGGCGCAGACGCCGATCCTGCTGGCCGCGCGAAAGCACGGCGTCAAGCGCGTCATCAATCTGTCCTCGGCCGGCGCCTATGGCGACAGCGCATTCCGCTATCCGCTGCTTGATGAAGAGACGCCGTGCGATCCGGTGTCGATCTACGCCATCACCAAATTCGCCTCCGAAAAGGTCGCAGCAAGGCTTGCAAGCCTGTGGCAGAGCGATTTTGTCAGCGTGCGGCTGAGCGGCGTGTTCGGCCCCTGGGAACGCGGCACCGGCGTGCGCGATACGCTCAGCCCGCAGGCGCAGATGCTGGCGGCACTGGCCGCGAACGCCGAAGCGGTGCTGCCGCGTCCCGGCGTGCGCGACTGGATCTACGCGCCCGATGTCGCCGACGCCATCGGAGTGCTGGTGGAGGCCGCGAAGCCGCAGCATCGCCTGTATAACATCACCACCGCCACGCCATGGTCGGCGCTGGAGTGGGGACAAGCGCTCGCAAAATTCAATCCGGGCTTTACCTGCCGGCTGGCGACGGCGCATGACACCCCGACCATCGACCTGCACAGCAACGCCGACCGCGCGCCGATGTCGGCCGCGCGGCTCGACAATGAATTCGGATGGCGCGCCAAATTCGGCTGCGCCGACTCCGTCGCCGACCTGATGGCATGGTCGCAGCGGCACAGCGAAGGGACGTGACATGAGACTGCAGGGATGCACCGCGATCATCACCGGCGCCGGCTCCGGCATCGGTCAGGCCAGCGCCTGGCTGTTCGGCAAGGAAGGCGCCTTCGTCGCATTGGTCGACCGTGACGAGGCCGCGCTGCAGGAAACGGCAGCGGCGATGCCCAACGCCAATGGCGTGTCGACCCATGTGGGCGATGTCGGCGACGGCGATTTCGCGCAGAGCGTGGTCGACGGCCTCGTCGCCCGCCGCGGCCAGCTCGACGTGCTGATGACCTCGGCCGGCTTCTCCGTCGGCGGCACCGTGCTCACCACGTCACCCGCCGATTGGGATGCGGTGTTCCGCACCAATGTCGGCGGCACCTGGTTGTGGTCGCGCGCCGCGATCCCGCAGATGCAGAAGCAGGGCCGCGGCTCGATCATCACCCTCACCTCGCAGCTCGCCGTCGCCGGCGGCAAGGGCAACACCGCCTACATCGCCGCCAAGGGCGCGATCATCAGCCTGACCCGCACCATGGCGGTCGACTTCGCCACCGACGGCATCCGCGTCAACGCCATCGCGCCCGGCGCCATCGACACGCCGCTGCTGCGGCGCAGCTTTGCCCGCCATGCCGATCCCGAGCCGGTGCGCGAAGCCTCGCGCAACCGCCACGCCATGAAGCGCTTCGGCCTGGCCGAGGAAGTCGCCCAGACCGCGCTGCATCTGGCGAGCGATGCGTCGACCTTCACCACCGGCACGGTGCTGCCGGTCGACGGCGGATGGCTCGCGGCATGACCGACGCTCTGGTCGCGCTGGAAGCGCGGGTCCGCCGCGACCTGCACAAGATCGCCCATCCGAACATGCCGTGGCTCGAGGCCAGGCCCGCGCCGGACGGCCGCAAGGCTTTCGACGTGCTGATCGTCGGCGCCGGCCAGGGCGGCGTCACCGCAGCCTTCGGCCTGTTGCGCTCGCAGGTCACCAACATCCTGGTGCTCGACAAGGCCAAGGCCGGCCGCGAGGGACCGTGGACGACCTATGCGCGAATGCCGACGCTGCGCAGCCCGAAACATTTCACCGGCCCCGATCTCGATATCCCCTCCCTCACCTACCAGTCCTGGCACGAGGCGATGTTCGGCGACGACCACTGGGAGGCGCTCGACCGCATCCCGCGCGGGCATTGGGCGGACTACCTTTTGTGGTTCAGGCACATCACCGGCGTGCCGGTGCGTAACGGCTGCGAGGTGATGGATATCGGCCCCGCCGCGGACGGCCTGCTTGCCGTCACTGTGCAGGGCGCCGATGGTCCTGCCACGCTCTATGCGCGGAAAGTCGTGTTGGCGACCGGCCAGGAGGGCATGGGCGACTGGATGATTCCGGAGCCGCTGCGGCATCTGCCGGCATCGCTTTGCGTGAACGGGTCGGCCGACATCGACTTCGCCGCATTGCGCGGCAAGCAGGTCGCCGTGATCGGCGCCGGCGCCTCCGCCTTCGACAATGCCGCCACGGCCCTGGAGGCCGGCGCCGACGTGCAGCTGCTGTGCCGCCGGGCCGAGCTCCAGGTCGTCCAGCCCTACCACTGGCTGACCTTCCGGGGCTTCCTGAGGCATTTCAGCGAGCTGGACGACAAATGGCGCTGGCGATTCATGAAGCGCCTCATGGAGCTCCGTGAGGGCTTCCCGCAGCCCACCTGGGACCGCTGCGCCAGGCATGCCGGTTTCCATCTGCGCGAAAACGCGCCGGTGTCGTCTGCACAAATTATAGGCGACAAGGTCGAGCTGACGACACCGCAGGGCGTCGTCTCGGCCGACTTCGTCATCTGCGGCACGGGCATCGAGATGGATTTCACCCGCCGCCGCGAATTGCAGAGCTGCGCCACCAACATCGCCACCTGGGCCGACCGCTATACGCCGCCTGTCGACGAACGCGACGACCGCATCGCCCGCCACCCCTATCTCGCCGACGATTACGCCCTGATCGAACGCGTGCCGGGCCAAACGCCGTGGATTGCGCAGATCCATCTGTTCGCGATCGCCTCAACCATGAGTTTCGGTCCGTCAGCGTCATCGATCAACGCGATGACCACCGCGATACCGAAGCTGGTGCACGGCCTGACACGCGGGCTGTTTTCCGCCGATATCGAGCGGTTGTGGACCTCCTTCCAGGCGTACAATGTGCCGCAGGCGGTGATCGGAAAACGCCCGGCCTGACAAGAATTCGATGGCGGTTTGGCGCGGTCCTTGCTTGCTTGGGCAGGCGCCCGTCGCCGATCGCAGGCCAGACAGGCGCTTCAAGAACATTCAAAAGGACAGGGTAATGAGATTGATGCTTTCCAGGCGCGTATTGGGCGCCGCCGCGGTCGCGGCGTTGCTGGCCTCGGCCGCTCCGGTCAAGGCGCAGACGCGCGCCGAGACGCTGCGCTATGTCACCGGCGCTGCCGTCAACACGCTCGACCCCAACATCCCCGGCTCGACCCGCGAAGCCTTCGCCGTCAGCCTCTCGACCTATGACCGCCTGGTGTCGTTCGGCCGCAAGCAGCTCAACGGCAAGTGGGTGTTCGATCTCGACACCATCCGCGGCGAACTCGCCGAGTCCTACGACGTTTCGCCGGACGGCCTGAAGATCACCTTCCACCTGCGCAAGGACGCCAAATTCCAGGACGGCACGCCGGTTACGGCTGAAGACGTCAAGTGGTCGCTTGACCGCTGCGTCACCGCAAAAATACTCGGCAAGGCGCAGCTTTTGACCGGTTCGCTCACCGATGCCAGCCAGTTCAAGGTGATCGATCCCTTGACCTTTGAAGTGACGCTGCCGCAGGCCGACAAGCTGGCGCTGCCGAACCTCGCCACCGTCTATCCGATCATCATCAATTCCAAGCTCGCCAAGGCGCATGCGACGGAAGAAGATCCGTGGGCGCAGGAATGGCTGAAGAGCAACACCGCCGGTTCGGGCGCCTTCATCCTCGAACAGTTCAAGCCCGGCGAGCAGGTCATCCTGAAGCGCAATGACGACTGGAAGCGCGGCCCCGACAACAAGCAGGCCTCCTTCAAGCGCCTGATCATCCAGTCGGTGCCGGAGCCCGCGACCCGCGCCAACCTGGTCGAGAAGGGTGATGCCGACATCGTCATCGACCTGCAGGCCTCCGACGCGCAGGCGCTGGAAGCCAAGGGCAAGCTGCAGGTGATCTCGACGCCGCAGTACAATGCCATCACCTTCATCTCCATGAACAACCAGATGCCGCCCTTCGACAAGCCGGACGTGCGCAAGGCCGTTGCCTACGCCCTGCCCTATGACGACATGTTCAAGGCCTCGCTGTTCGGCCGCGGCGACCTGCTCGCCAACGCCACCTGGGCCGACGGCAAGCCGCCGTCGGGCGCGTTCCCGATCAAGCAGCCGATCAAGCTCGACCTCGACAAGGCCAAGGCCTACCTCAAGGCTGCAGGCTTCCCCGACGGCTTCTCGACCACCTTTAGCTTCAACGTCGGCCAGACCGCCACCGCTGAACCGATGGCCGCGCTGCTGAAGGAATCGCTCGGCAAGATCGGCATCAAGGTCGATATCCAGAAACTGCCCGATGCGCAGATGTCGACCCAGGTCACCGAGAAGAAGCTGCCGTTCTACACCGAAGGCATCGTCGCCTGGCTGCCGTCGACGGATTACTTCTACCGCAACTTCTACACCGGCAATCAGCGCTGGAATTACTCGTCGATCGACAATCCGGAGCTGACCAAGATCGCGCAGACCGCGCGCTTCGAGACCGACAAGGCGAAGTATGAGGAAGAGGGCAAGGCGCTCAACGCCATCAACTTCGAGGTGATGCCGCAGATCCCGTTGTGGCAGCCGAGCCAGGACGCGGTGATGGCGTCCAACCTCACCGGCTATACCTATCAGTTCCATCGCCAGGTCGACTATCGCGACCTCAGCCGGAAGTGATAATCCAGCATCCATGTAAGTCCGATCCGAAGCGCCACCCGGCGCTTCGGATCACAGCAGCCCACGCCGCACCACGGCGCGGGCTGTCTCCGTCACCGAGTAAAAGATCATGACCACCATCGGCGCAACGGCCATCCGCGCAGCGCGGCGCTTCGCATCCTCGCTGCCGGCACTGTTCGGCGTGCTGGTGTTCACCTTCCTGTTGATGCGCGTGCTGCCGGGCGATCCGGCGGTGTTCTTTGCCTCCGGTCCCAATTCCGGCAAGGAGGAAATCGAGACCATCCGCAAGCAGATGGGCCTCGACAAGCCGGTGGTCGAACAGCTTGGGCTGTATCTCTACGACGTCGGCCGCGGCAAGCTTGGTAATTCCATGATGACCGGCCAGCCCGTGGTCAAGGACCTCCGCGAGCGCCTGCCCGCCTCGCTGGAATTGACCTTCGCCGCGCTGTTGCTCGCGATGATCTCGGCGATTCCGTTGGGCGTGATCGCCGCACTCAAACCGGGCTCGCTGGTCGACCATGGCGTGCGGCTGTTCTGCGCGCTCGGCGTCTGCGTGCCGACCTTCGTGTCGGGCCTGCTGCTGATCTACATCTTCTATTATTTGTTCGGCGTATCGCCCGATCCCACCGGGCGCGTCGACATCTTCACCACGATGCCGCCGTCGCATACCGGCTTCCTGCTGATCGATTTCGCGATCGCTGGTGACTGGGACGGCTGGTGGGCCGCGTTTAAGCAGTTGATCCTGCCGGCCTGCACCATGGCGCTGTTCGTGATCGCGCCCTTGGCGCGCATCACCCGCGCCTCGATGCTGGCCTCGCTCGGCAGCGACTTCGTCCGCACCGCGCGCTCGGTCGGGCTGTCGTGGTGGAAGATCATCGTCACCTATGCGCTGCGCAACGCCATCCTGCCCGTCATCACCATCGCCGGCATCGTGTTCTCCACCATGCTCGGCGCCAACGTGCTGGTGGAAAAAGTGTTCTCGTGGCCCGGCGTCGCGTCCTACGCGCTCGACGCGCTGTTGTCGTCGGACTATGCCCCGGTGCAGGGTTTCGTGCTGCTGATGGCGTCGGTGTTCGTCATCGTCAATCTCGTCGTCGACGTACTGTACGGCATCGCCGACCCCAGGATTTCCATCGGATGAGCAGCACCACCTTCCAGCACGCCGCGTTCATCCTGCGCGGCAATCCGATCACCGGCATCGCCGCCTTCGGCGCGGCGGTGCTGATTTTCGTCGGCATTTTCGGCCCGTGGATCGTGCCCTATGATCCGATCGCCTCCGATGTCGCCAATGCGCTGATGCCGCCCTCCGCCGCGCACTGGGCCGGCACTGACCAATTAGGCCGCGACGTGTTCAGCCGCATCGTGGTAGCGGCGCAGCTCGATCTGGCCATCGCCGTCTCCGCGGTCGGCATCTCCTTCGCGCTCGGCGCCGTGATCGGCGCGCTGTGCGGCTATTCCGGCGGCCGGCTCGACCGCGCCGTCGGCCGCTTCGTCGACGTGCTGATGGCGTTCCCGCTGTTCGTGCTGGCGATGGCCATGGTCGCAGCCCTCGGCAACCGCGTCGAGAACATCGTCATCGCCACCGCGATCATCAACCTGCCGTTCTACATCCGCTTCGCCCGCGCCGAGGTGAACATCCGCCGCAACCTCGGCTGGGTCGAGGCCGCGCGCGCCTGCGGCGACAGCCACGTCTCCGTGGTGCTGCGCTTCCTGCTGCCCAATGTGCTGCCGGCCATGGTGGTGCAGATGTCGCTCAATCTCGGCTGGGCCATCATCAACGCCGCCGGCCTCTCCTTCATCGGCCTCGGCGTCAAGCCGCCGACGCCGGAATGGGGCATCATGGTCGCCGAAGGCGCGCGCTTCATCTCCACCGGCAAATGGTGGCTGGTCGCCTATCCCGGCCTCGCGCTGATGCTCGCCGTGCTGTGCTTCAACCTGCTCGGCGACGGCTTGCGCGACATTCTCGATCCAAGACAACGAACATGACCGCAGCGAACGTAATGACGACACCGAAGGCGCTGCTCGACATCGACGACCTCAAGGTCACTTTCTCCACCCGCCGCGGCCCCGTCGAGGCCGTGCGCGGCATCTCGCTGTCGCTGGCCGAAGGCGAGACGCTCGGCATCGTCGGCGAAAGCGGGTCCGGCAAATCCGTCACCGGCTTCGCCATCACGCGGCTGCTCGACACCTCTGGCAAGATCACCGGCGGCCGCGTCACCTTCCGCGACCGCGACATCACGAAGCTGTCGAGCGCCGGCTTGCGCGAGATGCACGGCGCGGCGATGGCGATGATCTTCCAGAACCCGCGCGGCGCGCTGAACCCGATCCGCGCCATCGGCCAGCAGGTTGCCGACGCCATCCTGGCGCATCGCCAGATCTCGCAGAAGGACGCGCGCGCCGAGGCGCTGGAATTGCTGCGCGCCGTCAAAATCCGCGATCCGGAGAAGCGCATGGAGGCCTATCCGCACGAATTGTCGGGCGGCATGTGCCAGCGCGTGATGATCGCCATGGCGATCTCCAGCAATCCCGCACTGCTGATCGCCGACGAGCCGACCACCGGCCTCGACGTCACCACCCAGAAGGTGGTGATGGACCTCTTGGCATCTATCGCCGCCGAGCGCGGCATGGCGACGATCCTGATCACCCACGACCTCGGCCTCGCCGCACGGTACTGCCGCCGCGTGGTGGTGATGGAAAAGGGCAAGCTGGTCGAACAGGCCGACGCGCTGAGGCTGTTCCAGGCGCCGCAGCATCCCTACACCAAACGCCTGGTGGCGGCGTCGCCCACGGCGACGTCGAAGGTCGAGGACCTCGTCACCGACGACGAGAAACTGCTGACGCCCGCCGTCCCGGTCGCGCCGCTGCCCAAGTCCGCGCATGGCACGCCGCCGCTGATCGAGGTGCTCGACCTCGTCAAGCGCTTCGACGACGGCACCGTGGGCGTGCAGAACTTCTCCATGGCGATCGCGCCCGGCGAAAGCGTCGGGCTGGTCGGCGAGAGCGGCTCAGGCAAGAGCACGACCTCGCGGATGATCTGCCGGCTGCTCGACCAGAGCGAAGGCATCATCAATTTCAACGGCCAGTCGATCAGCAAGATTCCCGCCCGCGACTTCCACCGTGCCCCCGAGCGGCGCGAAATCCAGATCGTGTTCCAGGATCCCAACGACAGCCTCAACCCGCGCTTCACGGCCTTCGACTGCATCGCCCATCCGCTGATCCGCTTGATGGGCATGAAGAACGGCGCCGCGCTGCGCCAGCGCGTCGGCGAATGTGCGCACCGCGTCGGCCTGCCCGCCGACCTGCTCGAGCGTTTTCCGCACCAGCTCTCCGGCGGCCAAAAGGCGCGCATCGGCATCGCCCGCGCCATCGCCTGCAAACCGAAGCTGCTGGTGCTGGATGAGCCCACCGCCGCACTCGACGTCTCGGTGCAGGCCGTGGTGCTGCAGCTGCTCGACCGGCTGCGTCGCGAGGACAACCTCGCCTTCCTGTTCGTCAGCCACGACCTCAACGTCGTGCGCATGATGTGCCAGCGCACCATCGTGCTGCGCAACGGCCTGATCGTCGAACAGGGCGAAAGCCGCGCGATGTTCGACAATCCCAAGACCGACTACACCCGCGAACTGATCGCCGCCGTCCCGCACATCGAGGCCATCGCCGCGGAGCGCGCGTCGGGAAACAGAACGCCGCTGCTGGTGGTTCCCGAGGCCGACTAGCACTGCCTCCACGGCATCAGACGGTGCTGAATCATTTGCCTTGTGAAACCGATGACGCCGCTCACAATCGTGTGTGCCGGGCGCAAGATTTTTGGCGCATGACGGCTTTATTGGAGTGGCCATGTCGTTCTCGAATCGCACCGTCCGCCTTGTCCTGATCGCCGCTCTCGGGCTCGGCGCGACCACCAGCCATGTCTTGGCTGCGCCGGAAAAGATCATCCGCATCGGCATGACGGCGACCGACATTCCGAAGACTCACGGCCAGCCTGACCAGGCCTTCGAAGGCAACCGTCTCACCGGCCTGACGCTGTATGACGCGCTGACGGCCTGGGACTACGAGACCGGGACCCGCATCATGCCGATGCTGGCGACCGAATGGTCGGTCGATGCGAACGACAAGACCAAATGGATCTTCAAGCTGCGCCCCGGCATCACATTCCAGGACGGTGCGCCGTTCAACGCCGACGCCGTGGTCTGGAACGTGCGCAAGGTGCTCGACAAGACCGCCCCACAATTTGATCCGAGCCAGGTGGGCTGGACCGCGCCGCGCATGCCGACACTGCGCGCCGCGCGCAAGGTCGACGACATGACGGTGGAGTTCACTACCGCGGAGCCGGATTCCTTCCTGGCCATCAACCTCGTCAATTTGTTCATGGCCTCGCCGGCGCATTGGCAGAGCAAGCTCGACAAGCAACCCGAGACAAGCGACGCCGCGCAGCGTTCGGCAGCCGCGTGGCGCGACTTCAACGCGGACCCGTCCGGCACCGGCGCATTTCATCTGGCGCGGCTGGCGCCGCGCGAGCGGCTCGAACTCGTGCGCAACGCCAGTTACTGGGACAGCAAGCGGATCCCCAAGATCGACCGCCTGGTGATGATCCCAATTCCGGAAGTGAACGCGCGCAGCGCCGCGCTGCTCGCGGGCCAGGTCGATCTGATCGAGGCGCCGGCGCCCGACGCCGTGGAATCGATCAAGGCGCGCGGCTTCAAGATCGCGACCAGCCGCAGCGCGCATGTGTGGCCGTGGCAGCCGTCGATGCTGGAAGGCTCGCCCTGGACCAACAAGCGGGTCCGCGAAGCCGCCAATCTCTGCTTCGACCGCAGCGATCTCGTGGCGCTGAACGGCGGCCTGGCCGATCCCGCCTTCGGCATGATGCGTCCCGGCCATCCCTGGTTCGGCAATCCCACTTTCAAGCTACGCTTCGATGGCGACGAGGGTCGCCGGCTGATGACCGCGGCGGGGTATTCCGAGAAAAATCTCGCCACCGTGAAGATCCTTACAACGACCGTCGGCTCGGCGATGATGCAGCCGCTGCCGATGAACGAGACGCTGCAGCAGGCGCTGCGCAAATGCTATTTCGACGTGAAGCTCGAAATGCTGGAATGGGGCACGCTGTTCACCAACTGGCGCGAGGGCCCGACCAGCCCGAATGCCCGCGGCGCCAACGCGCTGAACGTGTCGATCGCGACCATGGACCCGTTCTTTGCACTGGCCCGCTTCGCCGACATCCGCATGGCGCCGCCGGTTTCGAATAACTGGGGCTCGATCAACGATCCCGAACTGGCGCGGCTGGCCACCGTCGCCCGTACCACCTTCGAGGCCGAGGCGCGCGATGCTGCGCTCGCCAAGGTCCACGAGCGCCTGGTCGACGAGTCGATGTTCATTTTCATGGTCCATGAGGTGGCGCCCCGCGCGCTGTCGCCGAAGATCCGGGAGTTCAGCTCGCCGAACGGCTTCTATGTCGACTGGGCCCGGATCGACGTGGCAACGGACTGAGACGACCGCCTGCGGTCATCAGGCGACGCTTTGGCTTCAGCGGCGTTCGCGGCTATATGTCGGTCGTTGCCGCCCGGCGGCGCAGGAATCGCTGCCGATGACCCCCTCCCACCGTACGGGATCTTTCGATCTCGTCCGTCTGATCGCCGCGCTGATGGTGCTGTGGTCGCACCAGTTCGACCTGATGAAGCTGCCGGAACCGCCGTTCCTCGGCACCACCGCAAGCGAAATCGGCGTCTTCATCTTCTTTGCCATCAGCGGCTATCTTAACACCGGCAGCCTGCTGCGCGGAGCGTCGTGGTGGCACTTCCTGATCCGCCGTGCCCGCCGGATCTTCCCGGCCCTGGTCGGCCTCGCGGTGTTCTGCGTGCTGCTCGGCGTCGCGCTGACGACGGTGGGCGGTGCGACGTTCTGGGCCAAGGTACCGGACTTCGTGTGGCGCAATTCCACCATCCTGTTCGGCATCCGCTACACCCTGCCCGGCGTCTTCGAAGCAAATCCGTTTCCCGGCGCCATGAACGGCTCGCTGTGGACGCTGCCCCATGAGATCAAGCTCTACATCTATCTCGCCATCATCGCCGTCGCCGTGCGCTATCGTCCGGACTGGCTGCTTGGGGTACTGGCCGCAGTGCTGGTCGGCTTCATGATCTGGTTTCACGTCACCACCAAAAATCCGGTGGAGGCCTATTTCCAGAAATTCGCCGTGCTGTTCATCACCGGCGCCGTGCTAGCGCTGCTAGAGCGCCGCTTCGGAGGGTGGCCGGCCATCGCCGCGCTGGCGGTCATCGCCCTCGTCAGCGGCCTGACCACGGCGACGGTGGGATGGCTCCCGGCGATGGCGCTGGCCTTCGTGATGCTCGGCAAGCTCGACACGCCGTCCTGGCTGCAGCCGCCGCTGGATATTTCCTACGGCGTCTATCTCTACGCGTTTCCGTTGCAGCAGGCGGGCGTTCTGCTCGGCATGGCGTTCTGGCCATCGCTGGCGCTGTCGGTGGCGACGACGACGGTCATGGCGCTTCTCTCGGCGGTGTTGATCGAACAGCCGGCGCTGCAGCGGCGCTAGGCGATCGCCGCCGCTTTGGCGCCCGGGCCCGCAAACAACGACCGCCCCGGAATCGCGTCAAGCAGCGCGCGCGTGTAGGCGTCCTGCGGGTTCTGGAAGATCGATGCCGTCGCGCCCTGCTCGACGATCTCGCCGCGCCGCATGACGACAATGCGGTCGGCGATCTCGGCGGCGACGCGGAGATCGTGGGTGATGAAGATCATCGCGAGGTTCATCTCCTCGCGCAGTTCGGCAAGCAGCCGCAGCACCTGCGCTTGGACCGACACGTCGAGCGCCGAGACGGCCTCATCCGCCACCAGCACCTCAGGCTTCAGGGCGCGCGCACGCGCGATGCAGAGGCGCTGGCGCTGGCCGCCGGAGAACTCGTGCGGATAGCGCTCGGCGGCGCTGTCCTGCAAGCCGACGCGGGCCAGCAGGCGCTTGGCGTCGGCCATCGCTTCGCGCGCGGGCGTGCCATAGGCGATCGGGCCGCCAGCGATGGCGTCGCCGACCTTCTGGCGCGGATCGAGGGCGGCGAACGGATCCTGGAACACGATCTGGATCTTGCGACGCATCTGCCGCAAAGCCTCGCCGCGTTGCGCCAGCAGGTCCTTGCCGCCGAAATGCACCGAGCCGGTGTCGGGCTCGATCAGCCGCATGATCAGGCGGCCGAGCGTCGACTTGCCCGAACCGCTCTCGCCGACAATGGCAATGGTCTCGCGCGCCCGCAGGCCGAGCGAGATGTTCTGCACGGCGGCGGTGCGCCGCGGCGGCAAAAACATGCCCTGCTTGGTGACGAAGGTCTTGTTGAGGCCGATGGCATCAAGGATCGGCTCGCCCGCAATCTTGCGGTCGGTCACGGTAAGCGCCTGCCCGCCCGGCACCGCCGCGATCAGGCTCTTGGTGTAGTCGTCCTTCGGATGGCGCAGCACCTCGTCGACGCTGCCCTGCTCGACAACGCGGCCGTTGCGCATCACCACGACGCGGTCCGCGACATCGGCGACGACGCCGAAATCATGGGTGATCAAAAGCACGCCCATGCCGCGATCGGTCTGCAGCTTCTTCACCAGCGCCAGGATCTGCTTCTGCGTGGTGACGTCGAGCGCGGTGGTCGGCTCGTCGGCAAGCAGCAGCGCGGGATTGTTGGCCATCGCCATCGCGATCATGATGCGCTGGC
>JBEVEC010000146.1:0-11546 GCA_040512975.1 Tardiphaga sp.
TGCTTTTTGTTTGCGGCTCTTTGCCCGGGGACGTTCTCGACGCCCAATTGCGAATGTCGCCCCCGCGAAGGCGGGGACGACTTGGAGGACGGATGTGCGCTAGCCGCGCAGACCCGTAGCCCGGATGGAGCGCAGCGCAATCCGGGATTCACACTGGGAGAGTCAGCCCCCGGATTACGCTGCGCTCCATCCGGGCTACGGGCGCACCAGATTGCGGAGCCAGCGGCGGCCAAACAGGGCGAAGATCAGACCGGCATAAACGATCGCCGTCACAAGGATCAACAACCCAAGCGTCGCCTCGTCGCGCCACGGCCATGCAGAAAATTGTGCACCCGCAAACCTTGCGGTGAGCCACAGCACCAGCGCGAGCACCACGCCGACAACAGCAAACTTTACCAGCGCGAGCACAAAACCCCGATCGAAGGTCAGATATTTCGCCCGCACCGCAAAACCGATCACCAGCAGCAGATTGACCCATGCCCCCGCCGCGGTGCCGAGCGCGAGGCCGATCTGCGCCAGCGGCCCCATCAGCACTATCTTCAGGGTGACGTTGACGGCGATGCCGATCAGGACCGCGATCATCGGCGTGGTGGTGTCCTTGCGGGCGTTGAACGTCGCGATGGCGCTGCGGATCATCACGAAAGGAATGAGCCCGATCGCATAGGCGGCGAGCGTCGCCGCGGCGGTGGCGGCGTCGGCCTTGGTGAAGGCGCCGCGGGCGAACATCGCGCGCATGATCACGTCGGGCACGGTGAGGAACGCAGCGACGAAGGGCACCGAGAACAGCAGCGTGAACTGAAAGGCGCGACGCTGTGCCGCCATTGCGCCGACATCGTCGCCGGCCGCCATGCGCCGCGACATTTCCGGCAGCAGCACCGTGCCGATGGCGATGCCGATGACGCCGATCGGCAGCTGGTTGAGGCGGTCGGCATAATACAGCGCCGACAGCGCGCCGACCGGCAGGAAGGTGGCGATGATCGTATCGGCGAACAGCGCGATCTGCGTGCCCATGGAGCCCAGCGTCGCCGGCCCCAGCGCGCGGAAGAAGGCGCGGACGTCCTCGTCGAGCCGCAGCGGCGCAAAGCGCGGCAGGCCGCCATGGCGGTGCAGGTCGCCCGCCAGCAGGAAATATTGTAGGAAGCCGGAGATCAGCACGCCCCACGCCGCGGCGTGGCCGGCGCTGGGAAAGAACGCCGCCAGCGCCAGCGTCACCATCATCGACAGATTGAGAAAGATCGAGGCCGCCGCCGCGGTGGCGAAGCGGTGCATCACGTTGAGCATGCCGCCATACAGCGTCACCAGGGTGATCAGCAGGAGGTACGGAAACGTGATGCGCGTCAGCTCGATGGCGAGATGACGCTGCGCGGGATCGTCGGTGAAGCCCGGCGCGAGGATGCTCATGGCCTGCGGCATGAAGACCAGCGCCAATGCCAGCAGGATGAGCTGGGTGACGAACAGCAGCGTGAAGATGCGGTTGGCGAACAGTTTTGCGGAGGCCTCGCCGCCTCTGCCGGTGACATGGGCATAGGCCGGCACGAAGGCGGCGTTGAAGGCCCCCTCGGCGAAGATGGCGCGGAAATGGTTGGGCAGCCGCAGCGCCACGAAGAACGCATCGGCGACCGGCCCGGCGCCGAGGATCGCCGCCAGCATGATATCGCGCGCGAACCCGGTGATCCGCGAGAGCAGCGTGTATCCGCCGACGGTGAAGATACGTGAAAGCATAGCCGCTTCTACAGGATGCGAGGCGCGGGCCAAATGGGGATTTGAATGAAGGCTGGCTTCGCGGCGGGCCCCCACCCCGACCCTCCCCCGCAAGCGGGAGAGGGAGTCGGCTGCGATGCGCGGCTAAGGAATTGCCCAGACGAACGAACCGTCAATTTCCCCGCGTTGCCCGCCGCAAGCGCAGCCTGCCCCCTCTCCCGCTTGCGGGGGAGGGTCGGGGTGGGGGCGCCGCAGCGGAAACCTCGCGACAATCTACGCCAGCGCGTCACGCACAGCGGCGATGACGCGGTCCTGGGCAGCCTCGTCGAGATAGGCATGCACCGGCAGGCTGATGACGTCGGCGGACAGCGCCTCGCAGCCGGGCAGACCGCCCTCCGCCACCGGGTAATCCTTGTACGCCGTCTGCATGTGCATCGACTTCACGTAATAGATCGCGGTCGGCACGCCCTGCGCCTTCAGCGCGGCGGCGAAGGCGTCGCGGTCGGTGCCCTTGGGCAAACGGATGGTGTAGCAGGCCCAGATCGACGTGCTGCCCTCGGCGACGCGCGGCACGGTGACGACATTGCCGAGGCTGCGGGCGTAGCGGTCGGCCACCTTGTTGCGCGCGGCGATCTCGTCGTCGAAGATCTTCAGCTTCTCGAGCAGCACGGCGGCCTGGATGGTGTCGAGGCGGCCGGTGATGCCGAGGCGGACGTTGTCGTATTTGTCGGACCCCTGGCCATGGACGCGGATGCTGCGCAGGTCCTCGGCGAGTTGGTCGTCATCGGTGAAGATCGCGCCGCCGTCGCCGAAACAGCCGAGCGGTTTGGCGGGGAAGAAGCTGGTGGTGGTGGCCAGCGCGAAGGCGCCGATGCGCTTGCCCTTGTGGGTCGCGCCGAACGCCTGGGCGGCGTCTTCCAGCACGAACAGGCCCTCGGCCTGGGCAAAGGCGGCGATGGCGTCGTGATCGGCGGGCTGGCCGAACAGATCGACCGGCATGATGGCCTTCGGCGTCAGACCGGCCTTCCTGGCAGCCGCGATGCCGGCCTTCAATGACGCGGGCGACATGTTGAAGGTGGCCTCATCGACGTCGACGAACACCGGGGACGCGCCGACCAGCGCCACGGCCTCGCCGGTGGCGCAGAAGGTGAAAGACGGCACCAGCACGGCGTCGCCGGGACCGACCTTCTTGGCCATCAGCACCATCATCAGCGCATCGGTGCCGCTGGCGCAGCTGATCGCGTGTTTGGCGCCGCAATAGGCCGCGAGCTCGGCTTCGAGCTTCGTCACTTCCGGGCCGTTGACGAACTGGCAGTGGTTTAGCACGCGCATCACCGCCTCATCGATGGACGATCCCATCCGTTGGCGCTGGGCGCCGAGATCGATGAAGGGAACGGGATCGACGCGCGTGTGCTGGTTCATGATGCGGCTCGCAGTAACAAGTGAGGAAGTCTTGAAGTCATGGCCGCCGGCGCCGAAGCGCCAGCGTCGGTTGGCGTCAGCCGACCACCTTGCGCGGCGTCGGCCGCGGCGCGGTGGCGGCCGCGGTCTTCGGCGCTTCCAGGCACTGGATCGCGATTTCGAGCGAGGCCACGCCCTCCTCGCCGGTCACCGCGGGCACGCCGCCGGTGCGGACCGCGCTGAAGAACGCATTCAGCTCGGCGCGCAGCGGCTCGTCCTGCCCGACCGGGAGGTGGCGCATGGAATAGCTGCCGTCGGCCTTGAAGCCGAAGCATTCGGTGACCTGGCGGGTCAGCAGGTCGCCCATGACGTATTTGCCGCGGGTCGCCACCGTCACGGTGCGCGCCTTGAACGGCGTCAGCCAGTTGGTGTTGATATGCGCCAGCACGCCCGAGGCGGTGCGGAATTGGAGCAACGCGATGTCCTCGCGCTCCGCCACGGCCGAGGCCAGCTGCGGCTGCACGTCGACGATGTCGCTTTCGGTGAACCAGCGGATCAGGTCGATGTCATGCACGGCGAGATCGATGACCACGCCGACATTGGACATGCGCGGCGGGAACGGGCCGACCCGCGTGATGCCGATGGAGAGAATATCCTCGCCCTGGATCGCCTGCTTGATGGCGGCAACCGCGGGATTGAAGCGCTCGACATGGCCGATCATCAAGGTCACGCCGGCTTTTCGCGCGGCGTCGACGATGTCACGGCCCTCTTCCACCGTGGAGGCCACCGGCTTTTCCACCAGCACGTGGATGCCCTTGGCGATGCAGGCCAGCGCCACCTGGTGATGCAGGTGAGTCGGCGCGGCGATGGTGACGGCGTCGACGCCGGCCGCGATCAGCGAATCAAGGTCGGCAAAGGTGGTGCAGCCGATCAACTTCTCGGCGCGGGCGCGATGCTCCGGCATCGGATCGACGATGCCGACCATCTCGATGCCCGGCAGCCCGGCCAGCACGCGGCCGTGGTTGGTGCCCATGACGCCGGCGCCGACGACGCCGACGCGCAGCGCACGGTCGCCCAGGCCTGCCCGCACGCCCTCGGAACCCGCCACATCAGTAAGTTTGGAAGCCATCTATTCGAACCTCGACCAAATCACGCCCGTCCCAGCGTGTCTGGCGATCTCCTACCACGGTGCCACAAATGTGGCGATGGACCGAAAAATCGATCCAAACACGTTTTGATTCAGAGAATTACAGGGTAGTTCCATGTTTTGGACGGCGCCGTCCACAACCGGCAGTCGCGCGGGCGCGCGAACAGCCGTTGTGGCGCGCCGGCCTATCGGCCGGCGGCAGCGGCGGGACTCGCCAGAAATGCCTGATAGGCGAGCTTCAACCCGTCACGCAGCGACGTCCGGGCGTGCCAGCCGAGCTGGTCGAGCCGGCCGACATCGAGCAGCTTGCGCGGCGTGCCGTCAGGGCGCGATGGATCGAAGGCGATCGATCCCCTATAACCCACGGTCTCCGCCACCATGCGGGCAAATTCGGCGATGGCGATGTCGCGGCCGGTGCCGATATTGACCAGTTCGTCGTGCGAATAGGTCTTCATCAGGTGCACGCAGGCATCGGCGAGATCGTCGACATAAAGAAATTCCCGCCGTGGCGTGCCGGTGCCCCAGACGGTGACCTCGGCGCTGCCGGCAAGCCTAGCTTCGTGAAACCGCCGGATCAGCGCGGCGACGACGTGGCTATATTCCGGATCGTAATTGTCGCCCGGGCCGTACAGGTTGGTCGGCATCACATTGACGAAATCGGCGCCGTACTGGATGCGATAGGCCTCGACCATCTTCACGCCGGCGATCTTGGCGATGGCATAGGGCTCGTTGGTCTGTTCGAGCAGCCCGGTGAGCAGCGAATCCTCGCGCAGCGGCTGAGCCGCGAATTTCGGGAAGATGCAGGACGAGCCGAGAAACATCAGCTTCTCGGCGCCATTGACGTGTGCGGCGTGAATGACGTTGGCCGCGATCATCAGGTTCTCGTAGATGAACTCGGCGCGGAACGTGTTGTTGGCGACGATGCCGCCGACCTTGGCCGCAGCGAGGAACACCGCCTGCGGCCGCCTGTCGGCGAACCATCGGTTGACCGCGGCCTGGTCGCGCAGATCGACCTCGCCACGCTGGACCGTCAGAAGCTCGACGTTCTCATCCGCGAGCCGGCGCACCAGCGCGCCGCCGACCATTCCGCGATGACCTGCGACGAAGACCGACTTGCCCGACAGCTCAAACGGCTTCTTTGGCATGCATGACCTCACGTCGCGCAAGCGTGAGATCACCTGCCACCATGTCCTTCACCAGCGTCGCGAAACTGGTCGTCGGCGTCCAGCCGAGCTTTTCCTTGGCCTTGCTGGCGTCGCCGATCAGGAGATCGACTTCGGTGGGACGATAGTATTGCGGATCGATCCGCACGACGGCCTCGCCGGATTTCTCGTCGGTGCCGACTTCCTCGACGCCCTGCCCCGTCCAGGTGATGCGGCGGTCGACTTCGGCGAACGCGGTCTCGACGAATTCGCGCACCGAGCGGGTCTCGCCGGTCGCCAGCACGAAATCCTCGGGCTCGTCGGCCTGCAGGATCTTGTGCATGCCTTCGACGTAATCGCGCGCATGGCCCCAGTCGCGCTTGGCATCGAGATTGCCGAGATAGAGGCAGCGCTCCAGGCCCATCTCGATGCGCGCGATGCTGCGCGTCACCTTCCGGGTGACGAAGGTCTCGCCGCGGATCGGGCTCTCATGATTGAACAGGATGCCGTTGGCGGCGAACATGCCATAGGCTTCGCGGTAATTGACCGTGATCCAGTAACCGTAGAGTTTGGCGATGGCATAAGGCGAGCGTGGATAGAACGGCGTCGCCTCGCGCTGCGGCACTTCCTGCACCAGCCCGTACAGTTCCGAGGTCGAGGCCTGATAGAACCGCGTCTCCTTTTCCATGCCCAGAATGCGGATCGCTTCCAGTAGCCGCAGCACGCCGATGCCGTCGGCGTTGGCGGTATATTCCGGGCTCTCGATGCTGACGGCGACGTGGCTCTGCGCCGCGAGATTGTAGATTTCGGTCGGCCGGATCTGCTGCATCAGCCGGATCAGGTTGGTCGAGTCCGTCATGTCGCCGTAATGCAGCATGAACGGCAGGTTGCCCATGTGCCGATCCTCATAGAGATGATCGACGCGCGCGGTGTTGAAGGATGACGACCGCCGCTTGATGCCGTGCACGATGTAGCCGAGGCCCATCAGATGTTCGGCGAGATAAGCCCCGTCCTGGCCAGTCACTCCCGTAATAAGCGCAACACGCCGTTTCGAACTGTCCATTACACATCCAATCGATCAACTGAAACGCACACCAGGGGTAGTCGGTACCGTCCCGTCACGGAAGCCGTTGATCCGTGGTTTAGTCGCAAAACAATGATTCATTCTAAACGGCAACGCACGCCTGCGCCCACAGCAAAATCAAATAAGGCGATATTCTCATGAAGGTCGCATTAGTCCTGATATCAAAACATATCCTTGCACCGTTGATCGGGACGCCGAAGGAAAGATGTACCGTGCAGGCATGGTGGGCATTGTATCGATACTGCGCAACGAATGAGGTCATCCAGAACTTCAATGATCGGATCATCGCCGAACGCTTTCGGAACAATCGGCGTGCCGCATGATTTGAATCGCGTTCAACCAAAGGAATGCGACATGCGACGAAACACCCGTGCACTGATCGTGGTAGCGGCGATCGCGACATCATCGGTCTCGGTTTATGCGCAAGGTGGTGGCGGCGGCGGTGGCGGCGGTGGCGCGGGTGCCGCAGGCGGTGCGGGATCTGCCGGAAGTGCTGGCGCAGCAGGCAATTCGGGCGCCGCGGGCAATGCAGGCGCATCGACAGGAAGCAGCAACAGTGGTGGCCTGTCGCAGTCTAATACCACCGGCGGCACGGCGCAGACTGGTGCGAACAGCGGCATGCGGACGAGCCCGCCCCAAGGGGTCGGCACCGACCGCACGCAGGGCGTCAACACCGGCAACGACGCGAACGGCGTCGCATCGGGGACGCGCGGCATCGGCACTGCGCCGAATGGCTTGCCGGTGGGATCGCCGGGCTCCGGTCTCGGTTCGCCTGAACAACCCTATGACGTCGAGAAGCGTCGCTGACGCGTTGCGAAGCAGTTCTGACTTGTGAGATAGTCCGGACATTCGCTTCGTTTGCAGGCGTGATCAGCCAAGAGGTTTTGCACGCGCATGGTCCGACCGACAGCGAAGCAAAGCCCACCACAGCAGCATGCCGAAATGGCTTCGGATGATCTTCAGATCCAGACAACGCCGACGGTTCTGACCGAGGTCGAACTGGCGCTGATCCTCGCCAAGACAATCGAGACCGTCAAACGCGATCCCGAACAACTGCGTCGCGTCGTCTACGATCTCGCGCGCTACAAGATGCACGAGCAATTGTCGCCCGCCGGCCCCGAGCATTTGAAGACGTCGACCGGCGCGCTCGAGGTCGCCATTCAGGGCGTCGAGACATTTGCCCGCACCAACAAGCCGATGCGCGCCCACGCGCTGCGCCGACAGTTCGCGCCGGCCAATGACGTGAACGACGATCTCGCGGCGACCGCGCTGGCCAACCAGCCCATCGAACCACCCGCGCGCGAGTTCGTGCCGCCACGTCCGCTGTTCGCGACGGAAACGCCCGACTCGCTGCGGCGCGGCTGGATCTTCGGGGGCGTGACATTGATCGGGCTCGCCGTTGCCGCCATCGCCATACCGCGGTCGCATCTCTTCGTCCGGGCGCCCGGCAAGCCTGTCGTCGTCCAGCAGGCCGCGCCGGTGGCCACGCCCGCTGTGCCGGAGCCTCCCACTCCGGCTGCCGCACTCCCGGTCCAACCCGCGCCGCTGCTGCCGACCAGTTTCGGCGTCCATGCCCTCAGCGCCGACAGGCTCACCGAAATCAGTCTGCTGCCGAGCCGCGCCCAGGACTCACGTGTGGCGCTGTCGTCCACGGTCGCGCCTTTGACGACAGCCACGATCAGCGACGGCAATGTCAGCTTCATCGTCTACCGGCGCGAGGCGCAGCCGACCCTTCCCGAAGGCGCCGAGGTCAGGCTCATCGCGCGCGTTCGCCGCGGCATATCCTACGATGCCGCCGGAAAGCAGGTCGAGGCACCCGATGACGGCTGGTACATCCGCAATATCAGCCTGCCCTACCGCGTGGTGCCGATCGCAGACCATCCGGACATGTTCAGGATCGAGCCCGATAAGGATGGCCCGCCATTGTCGCCGGGGCGTTATGCGCTGGTCGTCAAGGGCCAGGTCTATGACTTCACCATCGCCGGCGACGTGATCGATCCCCGGCAATGCCTCGAACGCCTGACCGCCGCCAATGGCATGTTCGTCTCGCCTTGCGCGCAGCCCTGACGACGGTCTGCGCCGTCACAGGAAACCGAAGCACGCGCCTTCGATCCACAGGCAGGTCAGCCGCCCCGTGACATAGGCGCCGGTGTCGATGTTGATGCGGTTCGTCCTGACGTCGGGCGCGCGCACCGGCGTATGGCCGTGCACGATGAACTTCCCGAATGCGCCGTCATATCGCAGGAATTCGTCGCGGATCCAGATCAGGTCCATCTCCTGCTGGGCGTCGAGCGGCACGCCCGGGCGCACGCCGGCATGGACGAAGAACACGTCATCGATCGACAGCGACGGCTTGAGCTGGCCGAGGAAGGCCAGATGCCGGGCCGGCAGTGCCGCCCGCAATTCTGTCCAGAGGCGGTGCTGCTCCTGTTCGCCCGGGTTCAGCGTGCAGGACAGTCCATAGGACGCCAGCGTCTCGAGGCCGCCGATGGGACGCCAGGACTGGAACGCCGCGGGATTGCGGATGTAATCGACCAGAACCTTCTCGTGATTGCCCTTCAGGCAATGCACCTCGCAGCCGTCGCCGAGCTCGATCAACCGGTCGATGACCTCGCGGGAGTGCCGGCCGCGGTCGATATAGTCGCCGAGAAAGATCCGCAATGCGCGTCGAACCGGCCGCATCTGCAGGTCGGCATCGATCTTGCGCAGCACGTCGTCGAGCAGGTCGACGCGACCGTGGACATCACCCACCGCATAAAGGCGCAGCTCGTCGCCGATCCTGAATGAAGACGGGAGCTGATGGGTTTCATCCAAGGTGCGATTCCAGAAGCCATCCGGAACGATGTTCAGGACCATGACCGGACGCAGTCTGGACCAGAACGACGGAAGAGAAAAGCAGGCGCGGCGATCCGGCAACCCACCCTTGTCCGCATGCCGTGCCAGCGCGCCACTGCGCGCAGCGTCATGTCCCGAACAATGACGCTTGTTTCGCGCGTGCCAGCTCGCGCAAACCCGCCGAAAGGCGGGGCGATTAACGTGAACAAGCGTTGTCACTTAGGTTTTCGAAAAAGGCTCGTATAGCTCGCATCGTTGAATCTCTTTTGAGTTGTAGTGTCAGGATTGCGTTCAAACATGAATCCAATCGGGGACCGCCTCGTCAGCACATCGCCACGTCGGTTGACACGGCTGCAACAGGCAGCGAAGCGCGGCTTCGATATTGTCGCTTCGATGCTGGCATTGATAGTTCTCTCCCCATTAATGTTGATCGCATCCGCACTCGTGGCGATCAATTCGCCGGGCCCGGTCATCTATCGTCAGATCCGGAACGGGCTCGACGAGCGCCCGATCTGCGTGCTCAAGTTTCGCACCATGTATGTGACGGCCGATGATTCATTTCGCCAGGCGGTGCGGGATGACTGCCGCATCACGCGAATCGGTAGACTTTTCCGTCTGACCGGTATCGATGAACTACCACAGCTCTGGAATATCCTGCGCGGAGAGATGTCCATCGTCGGACCGCGTCCGCATGCCATCGCACATAACGATTTGTTCAGCTCGCGCATTGATGGATACGCGCGTCGTCATACGATCAAGCCGGGCCTAACCGGGCTCGCACAGGTGAGCGGCTTCCGTGGCGAGACTGATACTATCGATAAAATGCAGAAGCGCATCGAGTATGATTTGTATTACATCGACAACTGGTCTTTCATGCTTGATCTGCAGATTATCTTGAAGACTGTCTTCTCGAAGACGACCTACACCAACGCGCGATAGATATACGTACCACCACGTCATTCATTCGATAGCCCGTTGATTTGAGGATATATGCATGCGTATCGCGATCGTGGATTATTCCGGACACGCCTTTCCCGTTCACCTCTCGAGATCCTTGGCCGGTCGCGGCCATGAGATGCTGCATTTGTACTTCCAGGAATTCCAAAGCCCGCACGGCAAGCTTTACAAGACCGAATCCGATCCGCCCGAGCTGACCATCAAGCCGGTATCGCTCGGCATTCCCTTTCCGAAATACTCGCTATTGAAAAGGCGCCGTCACGAGATCGCCATCGGCAAGGCTTTCGCATCGACGATTCACGCCTTTGCGCCTGACATCGTGCTGGTCGGCAATTGCCCGCTGGACTGCGCCATGCAGATCAGCGGGCGCGCAAAACAGCTCGGCTACGGCGTGATCTTCTGGCAGCAGGACATCTATTCCAGCGCCATCCGCCGCATCCTCAGCAAGCGGATCGGCCTGCCCGGCCGCATGATCGGCGCCTATTATCGCAACATGGAGCAGCGCATCGTGGCGCTCAGCGACGCGACCATCGTGATCAGCGAGGACTTCGTCGATTCCATCCGGACCGAGCTTGCCATGCCGGTCACCAATGTCCACGTCATCGAGAACTGGGCGCCGCTCGAAGACATTCCGGTTCGGCCGAAGAACAATCCATGGGCCGTCAAGCACGACCTCTGCGACAAGAAGGTCATTCTCTATAGCGGCACCATCGGGTTGAAACATAATCCGCAGCAGATCCTGGATCTCGCAGCGAATCTGAAAGACGAAGCCGACACGCAGATCGTCGTGGTGTCGGAGGGGCCGTTCGCTGACTGGCTTGGCCAAAATGCGGCCGACCAGGGCCTGAGCAATATCCGGGTGCTGCCGTTTCAGCCCTATGCGGATTTCCCCGATGTGCTCGGCAGTTCCGATCTCGCGATCGCGGTTCTCGAGGAAGACGCCGGCGCGTTCTCGGTGCCGTCGAAGATCCTCAGCTATCTCTGCGCCGGCCGACCGATCGTGCTGTCGGCGCCGACGGAGAACCTGGCGGCCCGGATCATCGTCGGTTGCGGCGCTGGAAAAGCCGTGCCGGCCGCGGACAACAAGGCCTTCATCGCTGCCGTACGCGAATTGATCGTTGCGCCCGACGCCTGCGCGACGGCAGGCCGCAACGCACGCCGTTACGCGGAGACGACCTTCGACATCGACAAGATCACCGGCCGCTTCGAGCTGATCTTCCGCGAAGCGCTGGCCCACAAAGGCCTGCCGGCCCGGCTCGTGCGCATGCCGGTGGCGGCG
>JBEVEC010000186.1:0-11681 GCA_040512975.1 Tardiphaga sp.
TCGATGCACTTCGTGCATCCGAGCCACCCTCCCCCGCAAGCGGGGGAGGGGAAAGAAGAGGTGCCGCTCTGGTTCTTACAATGGCGGGTCGATCGCTTCGTCGTATTCCTTCTTGAAGCGCGCTACCAACTCCGCGACCGGGACTACTTTCGACACGCTGCCGATGCCCTGGCCGCTGCCCCAGATTTCCTTCCAGGCCTTCGGCTTCTGGCGCTCGCCGTTGGCGTCGGTGCCGAAATTCATCTTGGTGGGATCGCTTTCCGGCAGGTTATCGGGGTCCATGCCGGCGGCGACGATGGACGGCTTCAGGTAGTTGCCGTGAATGCCGGTGAAGAGGTTGGAATAGACGATGTCTTCCGCCGCCGAGGACGCGATCATGTCCTTGTAGCCCGGCTGGGCGTTCGCTTCATGGGTGGCAATGAAGGCCGAGCCGACATAGGCGAAGTCGGCGCCCAGCACCCGTGCTGCGCGGATGGCGCGGCCGTTGCCGATGGCACCCGACAGCGCGATGGGACCGTCGTACCAGCTGCGCGTTTCGGCCACGAAGGCCAGCGGCGAGATCTCGCCGGCATGGCCGCCGGCGCCGGCCGCCACCAGAATGAGGCCGTCGGCGCCCTTCTCGACCGCCTTGTGAGCGAAGCGCTGGTTGATGACGTCGTGAAACACGATGCCGCCCCAGCCATGAGCGGCCTGGTTCAGCTCCTCACGGGCGCCGAGTGAGGTGATCATCATCGGCACCTTGTGCTTCTCGCACAGGGCCAGATCGGCCTCGAGGCGGTTGTTGGATTTATGCACGATCTGGTTCACCGCGAAGGGCGCCGACAGCCGCTCCGGATGTGCCTTGTCGTGGGCGGCGAGCTCTTCCTTGATCTGCGCCAGCCACTCGTCGAGCAGCGCCGCGGGGCGCGCGTTGAGCGCCGGAAACGAGCCGACGACCCCCGCCTTGCACTGGGCGATCACCAGTTCGGGCACCGAGATGATGAACAGCGGCGAACCGATCACGGGCAGCGACAGGCGGTTCTTGAACAAGGCCGGCATCGACATGGGCGAATCCTCTGAGACTTTTCTTGCTGGCGCGGGCCAGGTTCAGCGAACCCGGATCCGGACGTGCCGAACGATGCCAGAAGCCGGGGCCGAATGGCAAATCACGGCAGACCCGCGCGGCGCTATTGGCAGAGCGCCTGGGTGACGTAGTTTTCCGTCTTGCAGTCGCCCGGCTCCGGCTTGCGGCCGGGGATCATCGCTTTCGCGGAGCAGCTTTGCGCGGCGTCGGTGTCGAAGCTCTTGCCGTCCTTGTAGCCCTTGCTCTGGCACAGCTTGACGGCGGCAAATTTGCAGTCCGGCGCTCCGTTGGCGGCCACCGGGCAGCCGACGCGGCCTTTGACAAGGGTGTTGAGGCGCGTCAGGCCCTCGGAGCCGGTGCTCCAACTGCCCAGCGACGGCATCATCGACGTCGGGCTCTTGAACAGCTTGCCGAGTTCGTTGATCAGCCCAGGATTTTCGCTTGGCGCTTCGGCGACCGGCGCCGGTGGCTCTGGCGCGGGCGGCGGCGGAGCGGGCTGGGCCACTGGCGGGACCAGCGGCGCCACCTGGATGATGAACGATTTCTGCGGCGCCGGCTGCTGCTGCATCGCCTGCGACCATGCACGGTCCGGATGCAAACCGGTCGCCAGCAGCGCACAGGCAACGGCTGTGACGCGAACGGCCGCAGTCAGCGATGGGAGGGGACCAGACATGTCGAGAAACGTACCCCGGTGCCGGGACCGAGGGAAGCTTTCTGATCAGAACATCCGGAATGCGATGATGAAGCCGAGCAGCAACACGCCGACGCCGATCGCCACCCACATCCCCAATCGCTTTTCGATGGTTTCGCGGATCCATACGCCATAACGATTGAGCAAAATGGCGACAATGAAGAAGCGCGCGCCGCGGGCGATGATCGACAGCCCGATGAACATCCAGATATTGTAGTTGGCGAAGCCCGACGTGATGGTGACCAGCTTGTAGGGGATCGGCGTCAGCCCCTTCAGCAGGATGATCCAGGCGCCATATTGCGCATAGCCGGCGCGGAAGGCCTCGACCTTGTCGCCATAGCCATAGAGCTGGATCAGCCAGTGGCCGACCGAGTCATACAGCAGGGCGCCGATCAGATAGCCAACGACGCCGCCGGCGACCGACGTGACGGTGCAGACCGCGGCGTAGAGCCAGGCCTTTTGCGGCCGGGCCAGGGACATCGGGATCAGCATCACGTCCGGCGGCACCGGAAAGAAAGAACTTTCCGCGAACGAAACGATGCCGAGGATCCAAAGCGCATAGGGCTTATGGGCGGCGTCGATGCACCAATTGTAAATGCGTCTGATCATGGTTCGCGATGAACCATCCCGACGCCGATTTGTCCATGGCGGCAGAGGCGCGCAGGACGAACTCAGTTGACCTTGCGGGTCCGGCGCGCTTCCAGCGCGGCAATTGGTCGCCGCGTGGCGTTCGATACCATCGGTTTGGTGGATTTCGGCGGCTTGGGGAGCTTTTCGGCAATGCCCAGCATGTCTTCGCGCCGCTTCATCTCGGCCCAGATCTGCTCCGGCCGGACGCCGGCCGAGGCCCATAATACGGTCAGGTTGTACAGCAGGTCGGCGCTTTCGCGGATCACGGCATCCGGCTTGCCGGCGACCGCGTCGATGACGACCTCGACGGCCTCCTCGGCGAGTTTCCGCGCCATCTTCTCGGGCCCCTGTCGAAACAGCCGGGCCGTCCGTGATGTGGCGGGATCGAGATCGCGGGCCGCGAGTACCGCCTTGTAGAGCCGGTCGAGCGAATCACTCATGCGATCAGCCTAGCGTAAAGCACCGACGCTTGCGTAAATCCTTCGACTGAAGATACACGAACGCCGGCCGCGTAGGCAGCCGGCGTTATGATAGTTGTGTGACAATCGGCATGCGCCTGTGTGCGCTACCAGGTCATGCGGCGGGAGTTGTCCCAGCCATGGCCACCGCCATAGCCGCGATACGGGCCACCGTAGTAGCCGCCGCCATAACCGCCGCCGTAATAGGCCGGGCCGCTATAGACCGGGCCGCCGCCGTAGTAACCATAGCTGTCATAATAATCACGCCGGCTCTGCGAGGCAGCGATCGCGCCGATGGTGCCAGCGATGGCGCCAAACGCAGCCAGACCGGCCGCGTTGCCGCCGCCGCCGCGATAATGCCGGCGCCGGGCGCTCGAGAATTCAGTGGAGTCGCTGGTGCCGTGGCCCGCAGCCACGTCGCGCTTGGCGGCCGGCGCAGCAATGGCGCCCGTGGGGGCAAAGCTCGTTGCCGTCAGCGCAGCAACGGCCGCAGCCATCACGGCACGGCTGGTCGACTTCATCAATGCTTGTCGTGAAAACATCCGAATGACCTCCATGTTCAGCCCTCAAGGCTTCTGGAGTTTCAACATATTTCCGACCCGCGAGTTCCATCGACGCGCCTCGTGCCAAATGGTCACAGCGGCAAGGGCCGCTTGCTCATCGGCCGTTCAGAATTCTCCGGCTAGCAACAAGGTGCAAGGTGGCGGCGGCGATGCCATCCATCACCATTCTGCGGCCCGTTGCCGCCAAATGCAGTTGCGCGTGTGCCGATGCCCGAAATCGCGTCCAACCCGTCCCGGCGGCTCATCCTTGCGCTCGGTGCGGCCGCGCTCGTGCCCTTCCGCGCAACGCCTGGCCGTGCCGAGGACGACAGAACCCCGGCCGCCCTGCAGTTCACGCTGGATCGGCCGATCGACGCCATTGCCGCCCCCTTCGTGCTGGCAGGCACCCGGGGCCTGTACCGCGCCGAAAATCTCAACGTTGCAACCAATGTCGCAGCAGGTTCGCGCGAGACCATCGCGCGCATTGCCTCGGGCGCCAGCGATGTGGCATTGGCCGATCTCAACGCCCTGATCCGCTATCGCGGCGACGAGGATGCGGCGCCGGTCAAGGCCGTCTTCATTCTGCTCAACACGGCGCCCTATGCCATCGTCGCGCGCAAGAGCCGCGGCATCGCAACCCCGGCGAGCCTCGAAGGCCGGACGCTGGGCGTTGCCGACGGCGATCTCGCCATCCGGCTGTGGCCGGCGCTGGCGCGCAAGATCGGCGTGAAGGCGGCTGCGGTGAAGATCGAAAAAATCAGCGCCGCGGTCCGTGAGCCGATGCTGTCGGCCGGACAGGTCGATGCCGTCACCGGCTACTCGTATCTCTCGGCGGTCAACCTGCGCAACCGCGGCGTGCCGGCCGACGATCTGGCGGTGTTTCGTTTTGCCGATTACGGCTCGGCGGCCTACGGTGCCGCGGTGATCGTCAACCCGAAAACCGCCGCCGCGCGGCCTGATGCCGTTAAAGGCTTCGTGCACGCCGTCACCGCGGCAACCCAACTGGCCATCAAGAATCCCACAGCAGCCGTCGACGACGCCCTGACGCAGATGGACAACGGCATCCGCGACCTCGAGCTGACACGCCTGCGCGTCGCCATCGCTGACAACATCCTGACCGACGACGTCCGCCGCGATGGCCTCGGCGGCGTCGATGCGAGGCGCTTCGAGGCATCGCTCGACGAGATCGCAGAGGATCATACCCTCCGTAAACGTCCCATCCTTGCCGACATCTTCGATGACGCCTTCCTGCCGGGGACGGTCGGCCGCAAGATCAATTGAAGGTCGGCTGATCGCTTCAGGCTGACAGTTCAGCTGAACAATTGCCCCGGCCGTCTATATTTGACGTTCGTTCCTGCTTAAAAGGCCGGGCCTTTCGCCCTTCCTGAGTGTCCCATCATGATTCGCATCTACGCCCGCGTGCTCGATCTCCTGGGCAAGGAAAAACGCCTCGGCTTGATCCTCGCGGTCGCAAATCTGCTGCTGGCCGGCGCGCAGTTCGCCGAGCCGATCCTGTTCGGCCGCATCATCGACGTGCTGTCCGGCAACCTCTCGACCGGCGGCATATCATCCGCAAGCACCTCGCCGTGGCCGTTGCTGGCGGCATGGGTGGCGTTCGGGCTGTTCGCGATCTTCTGCGGCGCCATCGTCGCATTGCATGCCGACCGTCTGGCGCACCGCCAGCGCCAGGCCGTGCTGACCGACTATTTCGAGCACATCATCCAGTTGCCGCTGACCTTTCACACCGGCACCCATTCCGGCCGGCTGATGAAGATCATGCTGACCGGTACCGACGCGCTGTGGCGGGTCTGGCTCAGCTTCTTCCGCGAGCATTTCGCCGCCATCGTCTCGCTGTTCGTGCTGCTGCCGCTGTCGGTCTATCTGAACTGGCGGCTGGCCGTGCTGCTGATCGTGCTGTGCGTCGTGTTCACGGTGCTGACCACGCTGGTGGTGCGCAAGACCACCGGCATGCAGATGGATGTCGAGGAGCAATATGGCGACCTCTCCGCGCGCGCCTCCGACGCGCTCGGCAATGTCGCCCTGGTACAGAGCTTCACCCAGGTCGAGGCCGAAGTGCAGAGCCTGCGCGCGGTGTCGAGCCAGTTGCTGGCGGCACAGATGCCGGTGCTGTCATGGTGGGCCATCGTCTCGATGCTGACGCGCGCCTCGACCACCATCACGGTGCTGGCGATTTTCACGGTGGGCATCGCGCTGCATCAGCAGGGACACACCACGGTGGGCGAAATCGTGATGTTCGTCTCCTTTGCCACCGTGCTGATCCAGCGGCTCGAACAGGTCGTTGCCTTCATCAACACCGTGTTCATGGAAGCACCGCGGCTGCGCGAGTTCATGAACGTGCTCGATGCCGTGCCGGCGGTGCGTGATCGCCCGGGAGCCACCGACCCCGGCCGGTTGAAGGGCCTTGTGGAGTTCAACGACGTATCGTTCTCCTATGACGGCAAGCGCCCGGCGCTCGAGGACCTCTCATTCACGGCCCTGCCCGGACAGACCATCGCGCTGGTCGGCGCAACGGGCGCCGGCAAGTCGACGGCTATCGCGCTGCTGCACCGTGCCTTCGATCCGCAATCCGGCCTGATCTCGATCGACGGCATGGACATCCGTGCGCTCACGCTGGCCGGGCTGCGCCGTAATATCGGCGTCGTGTTTCAGGAAGCGCTGCTGTTCAACCGCTCGATCGCCAACAACCTGCGGGTCGGCAAGCCCGACGCCACGGACGAGGAATTGCGTGTCGCAGCTAGCCGCGCCCAGGCGCTCGATTTCATCGAACGCAGCGAATACGGGTTCGAGACCAATGCCGGCGAACGGGGCCGCATGCTGTCGGGCGGGGAGCGGCAGCGGCTGTCGATCGCCCGTGCTCTCTTGAAGGATCCGCCGATCTTGATTCTCGACGAAGCCACAAGTGCGCTCGATGCGGTGACCGAGGCCAAGCTCAACGCCGCTCTCGATGAAGTGATGAAAGGCCGCACCACCTTCGTGATCGCGCATCGTCTCTCCACCATCCGCAATGCGACGCGGATTCTGGTGTTCAAGAACGGCCATGTGATCGAAGCAGGAACGTTCGATGAACTGGTGCGGCAGGGCGGCTACTTCTCCCGCCTCGCGCAAGCGCAGTTCATGGTGCAGGAGGACGCACGGGCCAGCATGGGCATGCCCGAAGAGGCCACGTCGTCCTACGACTAGCGGCACGGTCGAAATTTGGCCCCCTTTATCGTTGAATTAAACCATTCCCACTGTTCTGATGCTTTCAGCCGGTATAGGTTTGTGGTCGTCACCGCGTGACGGTCGACCACATGGAAGCCCGAACCTTACATGCCATGATTGCTGCGCGCGGTGCGAGAGTACTGCAGGCGGGCCGCAAAGGACCGGAACCGGATAGTGCTTTCACACGTCGCATCACCTCGCCCGCTCCCGTGGAAATCGATCGCGCTTGCCGCGATGTTCGCAGCGACAACGCTCACATCGAGCGTGATGGCATCGCGAAGCGCCGGCGCCGAGGCGCTGCTGCTGGTCGAAGTCGATACCGGCAAGGTGCTGCAGGCCGAGAACGCGACCTATCCGTGGTATCCGGCGTCCGTGACCAAGTTGATGACGGCCTATGTGACGCTGAAGGCGATCAAGGAAGGTCGCATCACCCTCGACACCCTGATCACGGTGTCGCCCATTGCGGCCTCGCAGTCGCCGTCCAAGATGGGCTTCAAGGCCGGCACCCAGCTCACCGTCGATAACGCGCTGAAGATGATGATGGTGAAGTCGGCCAACGACATCGCGGTCGTGCTTGCCGAAGGCGTCGGCGGTTCGATCGACGGTTTCGCCGGGCTGATGAACGACCAGGCGGCCAAGCTTGGCATGACGCAGACCCATTACGTCAACCCGAACGGACTGCCGGCCGAAGGCCACGTCACCTCGGCGCGCGATCTGGCGATCCTGGCGCGGGCCATCATCCACGACCTGCCGGAATACGAGTATTTCGTGCACATCCCGGCGATGAAATTCGGCCGCCGGGTGACCTTGAATTTCAACAAGCTGATCGGCCGCTACCCCGGCGCCGACGGCATGAAGACCGGCTTCATCTGCGCCGCCGGCTACAATCTCGTTGCCACCGCCACGCGCAACAACAAGCGCCTGATCGCCGTGGTGCTCGGCGCCTCCTCGGGGCAGGCGCGCGCGCTGAAGGCCGTGCAGATGCTCGAGCGCGGCTTCAACAGCAATAACAATCTGACCTGGCTGCGACCGGCGCTCGGCACCGTGGACAATCTCGTGCCCATCGACGCTGCGCCGCCGGATCTGCGCGACGAGATGTGCGGGCCGAAGCGCAAGCATCCGGCCAGCGATGCCGACGAAGACGTGGCCGTCAACGAGGGCAGCCCGGCCCTGACCTTCTTCGCCGCCGGACTGCAGGCGCCGGTGCTGCGCCCCGCCGACATGCTCGCCGCGGCGCCTGCGGCCGCCGAGCCGGTGATCGTCTATACCGGACCGAAGAAAGTCGGCGCCGATCTGATCGCAGCCAACGCCGTCGAGGAAGCCAAGCAGACCCCGAAGGCCAAGGTCAGGAAGACGCATACGGCCAAGAAGCCGGACGCTGCGAAGCCTGCTGCCACGGCCGAAGCCGGCCCGGCCGGCAAACCGGCCGCAAAGCCCGTGGCCGCCCGGCACGGGACCGCGGCAGCCGCCGCGCCGGCCAAGCCGAAAGCCGCCGCCAGGTCCGGCCCGAAAGCCACCACCGGCGAGATCAAGCCGGCGGCCGCGACGCCGCGCACCTGAGCGCGTCGCCCCCGTCTTTACGACGACAAGCGAACGGCCGCCGCCATGCTGCGGCGCGCCTTGCTATCGCCGATCACTTTGCCCGATACTTCGTTGCAATAAACGTCAACGAGGGGACGGGATCATGGAGCGCATCTGGCTGAAGCAGTATCCGGCTGGCGTGCCCGCGGATATCGACGTCGATCAGTATCCGTCGCTGGTGGCACTGCTGGAAGAAAGCTTTGCGAAGTTTCGCGACCGCAAGGCCTTCATCTGCATGGACAAGGCGATCACCTATCGCGAGCTCGACGAGATGTCGGTGGCGCTCGGCGCCTACCTGCAGAGCAAGGGGCTGGCCAAGGGCGCCCGTATCGCGCTGATGATGCCGAACGTGCTGCAATATCCGGTGGCCACCTGCGCCGTGCTGCGCGCCGGCTATGCCGTGGTCAACGTCAATCCGCTGTACACCCCGCGCGAGCTCGAGCACCAGTTGAAGGACTGCGGCGCCGAAGCGATTATCGTGCTGGAGAATTTCGCCGCCACCGTGCAGCAGGTGATCGCAAGGACCGCCGTGAAGCACGTCATCGTGGCGTCCATGGGCGACATGCTGGGCTTCAAGGGCGTGATCGTGAATCTGGTGGTCCGGCGCGTGAAGAAGATGGTCCCGGCTTTCCAGCTGCCGGGCGCGGTGCTGTTCAACGACGCGGTCTCCGCCGGCCGTGGCATGCGCCTGAACAAGCCCACGCTCGGGCGCGATGACGTGGCCTTCCTGCAATATACCGGCGGCACCACCGGCATCTCCAAGGGCGCCACGCTGCTGCACCGGAATATCCTGGCCAACGTGCTGCAGAACGACGCCTGGCTGCAGCCCGCGCTTCGCAAGCCTCCTCATGTGGAGCAGCTGTTCATCGTCTGCGCGCTGCCGCTGTATCATATCTTCGCGCTGACGGCCTGCTTCCTGCTCGCGGTGCGCGCCGGCGGCGTCAATCTGCTGATCCCCAACCCGCGCGACATGCCGGGCTTCGTCAAGGAGCTGATGAAGTATCAGGTCAACAGCTTCCCGGCGGTGAACACGCTTTACAACGGCCTGCTCAACACCCCCGGCTTCGACCAAGTCGACTTCTCCAAGCTGAAGATCTCCAACGGCGGCGGCATGGCGGTGCAGAAGGCGGTGGCCGAGAAGTGGCTGCGGGTCACCGGATGCTTCGTCGCCGAAGGCTACGGCCTGTCGGAGACGGCGCCGACCCTGACCTGCAACCCGGCCGACGTCGACGAGTTCACCGGTACCATCGGCCTGCCGGTGCCCTCGACCTGGATCTCGATCCGCGACGACGATGGCAACGAGGTCCCGCTCGGCACCCCCGGCGAGATCTGCGCCATGGGACCGCAGGTCATGAGCGGATACTGGAACAGGCCGGACGAGACCGCGCGGGTGATGACCGCGGACGGCTTCTTCCGCACCGGCGACATCGGCATTATGGACGCTGAGGGCTTTACCCGGATCATTGACCGCAAGAAGGATATGATCCTGGTGTCGGGCTTCAACGTCTATCCCAACGAGGTCGAGGACGTCCTTGCGACCCATCCGGGCGTGCTGGAATGCGCCGTGATCGGCGTGCAGGACGCCCGCACCAGCGAGGCGGTGAAGGCGTTCGTCGTCCGTAAGGATCCGAGTCTCACGGCGGACGACATCATCAAGTTTTGCGGCACCCAGCTCACCAACTACAAGGTTCCCAAACAGATCGAGTTTCGCACCGCCTTGCCGAAGACCAATGTCGGCAAGATCCTCCGCCGCGAATTGCGCGACGAGAAGAAGGATCAAGCGGCAGCTTAGACCGACCTACGGGCCATGCCTCGCCTTTGGGCGGCGCGCAATATTGTGCGCGTCATCGCCCCGGTCTAAACAACGCCATCCGCATTCCAGGAGAGACCACGATGACCATCAAAGTTGGCGATACCTTGCCTGAGGCAAAACTCCGCGTCATGACCGAAGACGGCCTGGCGGTGAAGACCACCAACGACGTGTTCAAGGGCAAGAAGGTGGCGCTGTTCGCGGTACCCGGCGCCTATACCGGCACCTGCCACAAGATGCACCTGCCGAGCATCTTCCTCAACGCCTACGCCATCAAGGACAAGGGCGTCGACACCATCGCGATCATCTCGGTCAACGACGCCTTCGTGATGAATGCCTGGAAGAAGGACACCGACGTCCGCGACGAGGCGACCTTCCTGGCCGACGGCAACGCCGAATTCACCAAAGCCATCGGCATGGAGCTCGACGGCTCCGGCAACGGCCTCGGCATCCGCTCGCAGCGCTATTCGATGCTGGTGGAAGACGGCAAGGTGACCAAGCTCAATCTCGAGCAGGCGCCGGGCAAGGTCGAAGTGTCGGGCGGCGATACGCTGCTCGGGCAGCTCTGAGCCCAAACGACACCACACCAAAAGCTGTCATCGCCCGGCCCGGCGCGCCTTTGCGCGACGGGACCGGGCGACCCAGTATTCCAGGGCTTGCGTGATAAAGCTGAGGCCCTGGAATACTGGGTCACCCGCTTTCGCGGGTGATCACAGCTGAGGGTGGCGCGATGCTGTGCGCTACATTCACCAGCGCGTCAGCGCGTATTCCGGTTTTCTGCCAGCCCATCCCGCGACAGCTGGTCCGCGCGCTCGTTCTCCGCATGCCCCGCATGGCCCTTGACCCAGTGCCACCGGATCTCATGGGTATGCAGCGCTGCATCCAGCCGCTGCCACAGGTCCACGTTCTTCACCGGCTTCTTGTCCGACGTCCTCCAGCCGTTTTTCTTCCAGCCGTGAATCCAGCGCATGATTCCGGTGCGCCGGTACTGGCTGTCCGTGTGCAGATCGACCGTGCACGGCTTCTTCAGCGCTTCCAGCGCCGAAATTGCCGCCATCAATTCCATGCGGTTGTTGGTGGTGTGGGCCTCGCCGCCCTTCAATTCCTTTTCGGCATCGCCAAAACGAAGGATCGCGCCCCAGCCGCCGGGGCCGGGATTTCCCGAGCAGGCGCCGTCGGTATAGATCGTCACGGGGGTCATCAGGCCGGCTGCTCCAGAACTTCGACGCCGTAATCGGCCATGCTCCGCACTGTCTGGTGGAAGCGCAGTTTGCGGACATATTCCAGCGGATCCTTCGGCTTGACGAAGGCGCCGGGCGGCACGTCGAGAAAATCCACCAGCCGCGTCAGCAGGAAACGCAACGCCGCGCCGCGCGCCAAGAGCGGCAGGTCGCGCTGCTCGGTGTCGGTCAGCGGCCGCACGCGGTTATAGGCGTTGAGTAATGCGCGCGCCTTGGTGGCGTTGAAGGACAGGTCCGGCTCGAAGCACCACGCGTTCAGGCAGATCGCCACGTCATAGGCCAGCATGTCGTTGCAGGCGAAGGGGAAGTCGATCAGGCCCGACAATTCCTCGCCGAGGAACAGCACATTGTCGGGAAAGGCGTCGGCGTGGATCACGCCCTGCGGCAAATTCTTCGGCCAGCGGCCTTCGAGGTAGTTGAGTTCGCTGGCGAGAAACTCGCGC
>JBEVEC010000289.1:0-19408 GCA_040512975.1 Tardiphaga sp.
CTGCGCCGCGGCGAGTTGCTCGCCTTCGGCCTGGGTGATGACGCCTCGGGTCACGGCATCCTTCCAGTTTCTGATCTTCGCGGTGCGCAGGCGCTTGGCGATGTCGTCCGCCGCGGTGACCAGCGCAAACGCCCTCTCCAGCCGCGCGAATCCGCGGTCGTCGTCGACATGTGCGAGGTCCGGTGTCAGGCGTTCGCGTGCCGCGCCGGGCTCGAGGATCAGCAGCGCGCACAGCCGCGTTGTCAGGTCGGACGGCCCGAGCACGCGCGCGCCGAACGGCTGCACGATGAATTTAAGGAAGCCCGCAACGAAGCGGTTCGGGAAATTGGCGAGGATTTCAGCAAACCTGGTCTCGATCGTCTTGAAGCCGGCGTGCATGCAATATTCCAGCACGGCGAAATCGATCTGCTGGCGGCCTTCGTCTTCGAAACGTTTCAGCGCAGCCGAGAGCAAATACAATTCGGAGAGGATGTCGCCGAACCGCGCCGACAGCATCTCCTTGCGCTTCAGCGCGCCGCCCATGGTCAGCAGCGCCATGTCAGCGCACAGGGCGAACGCCGCGGAATAGCGCGAGAGCTGGCGATAGAACATCGTGGCATCGCCGGCATCCGGCGCCGGCGCCAGCACGCCTCTGGTCCAGCTGCGGCCCCAGGCGCGAAACAGCGTTGTCACGCTGTGGCCGACGTGCTGCCAGAACGACCGGTCGAAGGCGTCGAGACCCCTGGCCTTGTCGGGATCGGATAGCGCGTTCATTTCCTGCAGCAGATAGGGATGCGCGCGGATCGCGCCCTGCCCGAACACGATCAAATTGCGCGTCAGGATATTGGCGCCTTCCACCGTGATGCCGACCGGCACCGAGCGATAGAGGTTGCCCAGATAGTTCTGTGGCCCGTCGATGACTGCCTTGCCGGCGTGGATGTCCATCGCGTCGTCGATGGCGATGCGCATGCGCTCGGTGGCGTGCAGCTTCATGATGCCGGAGATCACCGCGGGATGATGGCCGAGGTTGAGCGCCGTGCAGGTCAGCCGGCGCGCGGCGTCGAGCAGATAGGCCGTACCGGCGATGCGCGCGAGCGGCTCCTCGATGCCCTCGAACTTGCCGATCGAAATGTTGAACTGCTCGCGGATCCGCGCATAGGCGCCGGTGGTGCGTGCCGCATAGGCGGCGCCGGCGGCCGACAGCGACGGCAGCGAAATACCGCGGCCGGCGGCCAGCGCCGACATCAGCATCTTCCAGCCCTGCCCGATGCGCGCCTCGCCGCCGATGACGTAGTCCAGCGGAATGAAAACGTCGTGGCCCTTGTTCGGGCCGTTCTGAAACACCTGCATCGACGGCAAATGGCGGCGGCCGATCTCGACGCCATCGAGATCATGCGGAATCAACGCGACGGTGATGCCGAGCTCGTCGCGATCGCCGACGAGATGGTCGGGATCATAGGCCTTGAAGGCGAGGCCGATCAGCGTCGCGACGGGGCCGAGGGTGATGTAGCGCTTGTGCCAGTTCAGGCGCAGGCCGAGCACCTCGCGGCCCTCGAAGATGCCCTTGCAGATCACGCCGGTGTCCACCATCGACGCGGCGTCCGAGCCGGCTTCCGGGCTGGTGAGGCCGAAGCACGGAATGTCGCGGCCGTCGGCGAGCCGCGGCAGCCAGCGCGCGCGCTGCGCGTCGGTGCCGAATTTCATCAGCAGTTCGCCGGGGCCGAGCGAGTTCGGCACCATCACGGTGACGGCGGCCACCACCGAGCGCGTCGAGATCTTTCGCACCACTTCGGAATGCGCATAAGGCGAAAAGCCGAGGCCGCCATACCCCTTCGGAATGATCATGCCGAAGAATTTCTCACGCTTGATGAAGTCCCAGACCTCCGGCGGCAGGTCGCGTAGCTCCCAGTTGATCTGCCAGTCGTCGAGCATCGCGCACAGCCCATCGACCGGGCCGGTCATGAAGGCCTGTTCCTCGGGGGTGAGCGTTGCGGTCTTGACAGCCAGGAGCTTGGCCCAGTCCGGATTGCCGGTGAACAGGTCGGCATCCCACCACACGTCCCCGGCCTCCAGCGCTTCGCGCTCGGTGTCCGACATGGTCGGCAACACCCCTTTGGCCCAGCCAAAAATCGGCTTCGATAGATAATCGCGGCGAAGCTGGGATGGGCTCATGGAGACGTCCTCTGGATCAGGGCGACTGCGGCCATGCAAACAGCCGCGCCAGAGCCCTGATAAACGGCAGCCTACCGCATCGGTTCCCGCATGGCGATTGAGCCAGGACGTGACCCGACGCCGCGCGGCGAATGCGCAGCCCCACCATGGGTCCCTGCGAACGCAGGGACCCATACGCCGTGCCGCCGCTTTTGAGGCGCCGTGGCTGAGGTTGTTTCCTACGGGACCGTCGCGCCGTATGGGTCCCCGCCTGCGCGGGGACGACACGTTGAGAGGGTGCCCTCGTTACTCTCAATCCGGCCGCACCATTTCGAACATGGCGTCGGGCTTGATCTCGAAATAGTCCCCGCGTCGCCCTGCGCGGACGATCGGCCGCGCCAGCGCGGTCTGGTAGACGCCGTCCTGGATCAGCGTCTTGTCGATATGGACGGCGACCACTTCGCCCAGCGTCAGCCAGCCCGCGAGTTCGCGGCCGTCATGGGCCTTCAACTGGATGATTTGCGTCAGGCGGCACTCGAATGACACCGGGCTTTCGGCCACGCGCGGCACCTTGACGAGCTTGCCAGGCACGGCGGTCAGCCCGGCGATACCGAATTCGTCGACATCGCGCGCCACATGCGCCGCGGTGGCATTCATCTGCTTGGCCAGATCCATGGTCGCGAGATTCCAGACGAACTCGCCGGTCTCCTCGATATTGGCGATCGTGTCCTTGCGCGATGTCGAGGAGAACCCGATGATCGGCGGAATGTAATTGAAGCCGTTAAAGAAGCTGTAGGGCGCGAGGTTGACGTGGCCCTCACCGTCGCGCGACGAGATCCAGCCGATGGGCCGCGGCGCGATGATGGCGTTGAACGGATCGTGCTTCAGGCCGTGGCCGTTGACGGGCTCGTAATAATGCGTGTCGGGTGCAGCCATCGGGACAATCCATCAATCAAAAATATCGATGCTTGTCCTCTAGCGCCGCGGCCCATCGGCGGCAAGACCAAGCGCGAGCCTCACCGGCAGCGTGCCCCCTCTCCCGCTTGCGGGAGAGGGGATCCGCTACCGTCGCGGCGCCAGCCCGGCAAGAACGAAGTCGATCATCTGGTCCAGTGTCGGCCTCGGCTTGTCGGCGCATTGCGCGATCATCTGCGGATGAAAGAACCGCATCAGCGCGGTGCAGGTGCAGGTCGCTGCCAACGGCACGTCGACCGCGGTGAATTCGCCGGACGTCACGCCGCTTGCGATCACCTCGGCAATCCGGCTGGTGATCTGGTCCATGTGGGCGACGCAGACGTCCCAGTTTTCCTCCATCGCCACCGCGACCATCTCGTGCAGCTTGGAATCGCCGACATAGCGTTCGGCATTCATGAGGTGGATCGAGGCCAGCAAGGCCCGCAGCCGCACGGCCGCGGATTGCCCGCCGCCCGCGATGCTGCGCGCGGCGTCCTCGACCTCGCCCATCAGCCGCCGCGCCACCGCGGCATTGATCGATTTCTTGGAGTCGAAGAAGCGATAGACATTGGCCGGCGACATCTTCAACAACTTGGCGATGTCGGCCACCGTCGTCTTCTGATAGCCGATCTCGCGAAACAGCCGCTCGGCCGTCTCGACGATCCGGCTGCGCATGTCGTCGGCTTCGACGTGGTCGGAAATCAGGCTCATCTCAACGATCAATCTTCAATTATTCGGCCGCGGCGGCAAGCGGAAATGCTGTCGGCTTATCATGATGTTGCGGTGCGTGATGGTCGACATCCTCGCCGGTGCCGCGCTCGTCCAGGCTCTTGCGGAACCAGAGCGCATACAGCCCGGGCAAATAGAGCAGCGTCAGGAACGTCGCGACGAACAGGCCGCCCATGATGGTGATCGCCATCGGGCCCCAGAACGCCGAGCGCGACAGCGGGATCATCGCCAGGATCGCCGCCAGCGCCGTCAGCACCACCGGACGCGCGCGGCGCACCGTGGATTCGACGATCGCCTCGCGCCGCGTCAGGCCGTGCGACACATCGGTCTCGATCTGGTCGACCAGGATGACCGCGTTGCGCATGATCATGCCGGCCAGCGCGATCAACCCCAGCAGCGCCACGAAACCGAACGGCTTGTTGGCGAGGTTGAGGCCGAGCGACGCACCGACAATGCCCAAAGGTGCAGTCAGGAACACGAGAAGGAGCCGCGAAAAGCTCTGCAGCTGGATCATCAGCAATGTGAGCATGACGATGATCATCAACGGGAAGAGCACGGCGATCGAGGCATTGCCCTTGTTGGACTCCTCTACCGCGCCGCCGATCTCGATGCGATAGGCAGGCTCGAGACTGCTGCGGATATCGGCAAGCTTTGGCCACACCTGATTGGTCACGTCAGGCGGCTGCACGCCGTCGACCACGTCGCTGCGCACGGTGATCGCCATGTCGCGGTTGCGGCGCCACAGGATCGGCTCCTCGTGGGAATATTCGATATTGGCTACCTGCGACAGCGGCACCGCGACGCCGTTGCGCGAAATGATGGTGAGATCGCCGACACGGCCGAGATCGAGCCGCTCCGACGGCACCGCGCGGGCGACGACGGCTACCTTTTCGATGCCGTCGCGGATCGTGGTCACCGTGGTGCCGGAGATCAGCAGCGCCAGCGACTGCGAGACGTCCTGCGGCGTCAGCCCCAGCGCACGGGCGCGGTCCTGGTCGACCACCAGCTTCAGATAGGGCGCCTGTTCGTTCCAGTCGAGCTGCGGCTCGACCACGTTGGGATTGGCGCGCATCACGTCGCGGACCTTGTAGGCGATCTCGCGCACCTTGGCGGTGTCGGGACCGATCACGCGGAACTGGACGGGGAAGCCGACAGGCGGGCCGAAATTGAAGCGGTCGACGCGCACGCGCGCTTCGCTCAATTGCCCGGCTGCGACGGCCTTTTCTATCTTCGTCTTGATGCGCTCGCGGGCCTCGACGTCCTTCGACACGATGACGATCTCGGCAAAGGCCTCATTGGGCAGTTGCGGATTGAGGCCGAGCCAGAACCGCGGCGATCCGCGGCCGACATAGGAGGTGTAGGTCGCGATGTCCTTGTCGTCCTTGAGCAGCGTCTCGGCCTCGGCCACTGACTTCTTGGTCACATCGAACGCCGTCCCCTCCGGCAGCCGCAACTGGAAGAACAATTCGGGCCGCTCCGACAACGGGAAGAATTGCTGCTGCACATGGCCGAAGCCGACGATCGAAAGCGCGAAAATGCCCACGGTGGCCACCACCACCTTGACGCGGTGATTCACGCACCAGGTGATCATGCTGCGCAGGGTGCGGTAGGTACGGGTCTCGTAGACCGCGTGCGGATCGTGATTGGCCTTGCCGTGGGCGGCGAAGTTCGGCAGCAGCTTGACGCCGATATAGGGCGTGAAAATCACCGCGACGAACCACGACGCCACCAGTGAGATCGCAACGATCATGAAGATGCTGCCGGCATATTCGCCGACCGCCGAATTGGCGAAGCCGATGGGCAGGAAGCCCGCGGCCGTGACCAGCGTGCCCGTGAGCATCGGAAACGCGGTGGATTCCCAGGCAAAGGACGCCGCGCGAACGCGGTCCCAGCCCTGCTCCATCTTCACGACCATCATCTCCACGGCGATGATGGCGTCGTCGACCAAGAGGCCGAGCGCGATGATCAGCGCGCCCAAGGTGATGCGGTGCAGGTCGAGCGAGATCGCGTTCATGACGATGAAGACGATGCCGAGCACCAAGGGCACCGACAGCGCCACCACGATGCCGGTGCGCCAGCCGAGCGCCAGGAACGAGACGAACAGCACGATCACGAGGGCTTCGACAAAGGAGTGCATGAACTCGCCGACGGCTTCCTCGACCACGCGCGGCTGGTCGGCGATCTGTTCGATATTGATGCCCTGCGGCACCGCCGTCATGAATTCGTCGGTGGCTTTTTTTACGTCCTCGCCGAGCGCGAGGATGTTGGCGCCGTTGGCTGTAACGACGCCGATGGCCAGCGCGGGCTTGCCTTTCTGGCGGACCTGGAAGTCCGGCGGATCGACGAAGCCATGGGTGACGGTGGCCACGTCGCCCAGCCGGAAGATGCGGCCGTTGCTTTCCACCGGGGTCGATTCCACGGCCTTGACGCCGTCCAGCGCGCCGGTGACGCGCAGCGGCACGCGCTGTGACGAGGTCTCGACGGTGCCGGCGGCCACGACGGCGTTCTGCTTCGCCAGCGAGTCGAACAGCGCCTGCGGCGTGATCCCGAGCGTCGCCAGCTTAGCGTGAGAGAACTCGACGAAGATGCGCTCGTCCTGGGTGCCGTAGAGGTTGACCTTGGTGACGCCGGTGACCTTCAACAGCCGCTGCCGCAGGCCTTCGGCGACCTTCTTCATCTGCGCGTAGTCGGCGCCGTCGCCGGTCATGGTGTAGAGGATGGAATCGACGTCGCTGAATTCGTCGTTGACGTTCGGGCCGATCAGGTTGGCCGGCAGGCTCGGCTGCACGTCGACGAGCTTCTTGCGCAGCAGATAGAACAGGAACGGCACGTCCTTCGGCGGCGCGTTGTCGCGGAACGTGACCTGGAGCGCCGTGAAGCCCGGCTTAGAATAGGTCTGCACCTTGTCGAAGTAAGGCAGCTCCTGCATCTTCTTCTCGATGGGATCGGCGACCTGCTCCTGCATTTCGCGGGACGTGGCGCCCGGCCAGATCGCGGTGACGTTGACCACCTTCACCGTGAAAGACGGATCCTCGGCCCGGCCGAGCTTTTCATAGGAGATGAAGCCGCCGATGCCGAGCACGACGATCAGGAACAGGATCAGCGTCGGGTGCGCGACGGCCCAAGACGAGAGGTTGAAGCGATGCATCGGCTTCGTCCTTTGATGACGATTGCGTTAGAACGAGAGCGCGGAGACGACCTTGACCTTCTCGGCCGGGTCGAGCTTCTGGACGCCGAGGGTCACCACGCGGGCGCCGTCATCGACGCCGCCGGTGACCAGCACGTCGTTGCTCTCATAGGCCTTCACCCTCACGGGCTTCAGCGTCAGCGCGCCGGCATTGTCCACCGTATAGAGCGAGGGCTTGTCGCCCTGGCTGAACAGCGCCGACAGCGGCAGCCGCGCGACGCGCTCGCTGGTGGCATCGGCCAGCGTCAGCGTCGCGGTCATGCCGAGCGACATCTTGTCGTCGGCGTCGGGCAGCGTGAATTTGGCGAGATAGGTGCGGGTCATGGTGTCGGCATTGGGCGCGATCTCGCGCAGCTTTGCCTGATAGGTCCTGCCGGGATCCGACCACAGCGTCACCGACGCCTTGCCGTCCTTGGCGCCGCCGATCAGCGTTTCTGGGATCGACACCACGGCTTCCTTCTCGCCGAAGCGCGCGACGCGGATCGCGGCCTGGCCCGACGACACCACCTGGCCGGCATCGATCAGGGTCGCGGTGACGACGCCGCGGGTGTCGGCGACCAAGGTGGCATAGGACAATGAGTTCTTGGTGAGTTCGACCGAGCGCTCGGCCCGGTTCAGGCGCGCACGCGCCTCGTCGGCAGTGGCCTTCGCTTGGTCAAGCTGGGCATCGGTGGCCCAGCCTTTGATCTTCAGCTCCTTGGCGCGGTTCTCGGCGGCGCCGGCCTGCGCCAGTACGCCGGTGGCGGCGGTGAATTCGGCCTGCGACTGCTCGGCCTGCAGCTTCAGGTCCACTTCGTCGAGCAGGCCCAGCGCCTGCCCGACCTCGACGGTATCGCCGACCTCGACCAGCCGCTTCGCCACCTTGCCGGCGACGCGAAAGCCCATGTCGGTCTCGATCCGCGGCCGAATGTTGCCGACGAAGCTGCGCGCCGGCTTCTCGGCCTCGTAATGCACGGTGGCGACCAGCACCGGCCGCTGCGGCTTGGCCTCCGCCTCGGTCTTCTTTCCACATCCGGCCAGTGCCAGCGCGGGCAGCAGCAACAAGGCGGCAAGTGGTTTTGGCGAGATGCGGAAACGAGAACGGTCGGTCACGGTACACTCTCCGGAAAATATCGGAGGGAAATGTCGCCTGATTGCTGACGAATGTCAATATTCGTCAGAAATCATGTTCCGTTTAACTCTGGCGACCTGCCCTCGCCTGATCGGCAGCGTGCCCCCTCTCCCGCTTGCGGGAGAGGTTGGGGAGAGGGCAGCCACAAAGGCAGCCGCAATGGTGAGCAAGAATGCTAGGAATTCGCTCTTTCAGCGGCGCTTCCGCTGTGGCGCCCTCTCCCATCTCCCGCTTGCGGGAGAGGGGACCGGCTGCGGCTGGGAACCGGCTGCCGGTGAAAGCGGAGTCTTTATCCGCGCCGTTTTGCCGAGGTGGCGAACTCCGTTGGCGTGCCGAAATTGCCGGCCAGCAGCAGGATGGCGGCGATCAGCGGCATGACGGCCAGGATCAACAGGCCCGCCGAGGTGCTGCCGGTCTCTTCCTTGACCCAGCCGATCAGATAGGGCCCGCCGAAGCCGGCAAGGTTGCCGATGGAATTGATCAGCGCGATGCCGCCGGCCGCGGCGGTGCCGCTCAGCCAGGCCGTTGGCAGCGTCCAGAACAGCGCGAAGGTGCAGAACACGCCGACCGCCGCCACCGTGAGCGCTACCATGGTCAGCACCGGGCTCGGCGAGATGCCCGAGGCGGCCAGCGCCACCGCGATCAGCAGCAGCGGCAGCGCGACGTGCCAGACGCGCTCGCGGGTCTCGTCGGAGTGCTGCGCCCACATCACCATGGCGATGGAGCCGAACAGATAGGGGATCGCGGTGACGAAGCCGGTCTGCGCATTGGTGAAGCCGAACGCCTTGACGATCTGCGGCAACCAGAACTGCATGCCGTAGAGGGCGGCGACAAAACCGAAATAGATCACGCTGAGCATCAGGACCCGCGGCGAGGCCAGCGCCTGCCATAGCGACAGGCCATGGGCGCTTTCCTTGGCGACGCGCTCACTGTCGAGCTTGGCGGATAGCCAGGCCTTCTGTTCGGGCGACAGCCAGTCGGCCTTCTCCGGCCGGTCCGTCAGATAGAACCAGGTCACCACGCCGAGCACGATCGAGGGGATGCCCTCGATGATGAACAGCCACTGCCAGCCCTTGAGGCCCAGGGCGCCGTCCAGCCCGAGCAGCATCCCGGAAATCGGCGCGCCGATCACCGTCGACACCGGTACGGCTATGGCAAAGGCGGCGAGGAAGCGCGCGCGGTACTCGGCCGGAAACCAGTAGGTCAAATAGAGGATGATGCCGGGGAAGAAGCCGGCTTCGGCGATGCCGAGCAGGAAGCGCAGCCCGTAGAAGCTCCAGACGCCGGTCACCAGCGCCATCAGCGCCGAGATGATGCCCCAGCTTACCATGATGCGCGCGATCCAGCGGCTGGCGCCGAATTTCTCGAGCGCGATGTTGCTGGGCACCTCGAACAGGAAATAGCCGATGAAGAAGATGCCGGCGCCCCAGGCGAACACCGTGGGCGAGAAATTCAGCTCGGCATTCATGGTCAGCGCGGCGAAGCCAAGATTGACGCGGTCGAGATAGGCCAAAAAATAAGCCAGTACCAGAAACGGGATCAGCCGCCACGAAATGGCGCGGATGGTCGAGGTTTCAAGGTCGGTCTTCGCGCTGCGCATCGCGTCTGCGCCGGCGGCGGTCTGGCTCATGGTTCACTCCCGGTCGTCTTTGTTGATCGCAGCGGCAGAGAGCCGTGCGTGTTGACGGACCGTTTAGCGAAAGAGATCGGGAGCGGCAATGCGGAGTGCGCGGCCGCAGCGGGAATCCTCGTAGCCCGGATGGAGCGCAACGTCATCCGGGACAGCCGCGCCGCGTTTGGTGCGTGCCGGATGTCGCTGCGCTCCGGGCTACGGGCTAGCGCAGCACCTGGTTGAACAGCACCCGGGCGAAGCGATCATGCGCCGCGGTGTTGCGCTCGGCCTTCGACACGAGGTTGGCGCCCTGCAGCGACGACACGATGAAGCCCGCCGTTTCCCTGCAGTCGAAATCCGCCGGCAGTTCGCCGGCCTGCACCGCGGCCTCCAGACAGGTCGCGACATTGTCGCGGACCTCGGCAAAGATATCCACCAGCCGACCCCGGATCAGGTCGCTGTGTTCGCTGGCCTCCGCGGTGAAATTGCCGAACAGGCAGCCGTTGCGCATGCCGTCCTGCTGCAGCCGGCTCCGGGTGCCGTCCACATAGGCGCGCAGCCGCTGCAGCGGCGGCAGGTCCTCGTTAAGCAGGGTCTCCGCCATGCGGACCCGGCCATTCGCCAGATAGAGCTCCAGGATTTCGAGCCCGAAAGCTTCTTTCGAGGTAAAGTGGTTGGTGAAAGACCCCTGCGGCACGCCGGCGGCATGCACGATGTCGCGCACGCTGGCGCCGGCAAAGCCGCGCGCATGCACCACCTTGAGGCCTTCGCTGAGAATTCGGTCGCGGTTGGAAACCTGTGCCATGGGCTTAATATGGCCGTCCATGTTGGCCGATCAAGTGGCAATTCCGCCACCGGCCGCAATGGCTTAGGTCAGCCGTAGCGACGCATCGCCTCGATGGTCAGGCCCTTGCCGACCGCGCCGAAGGTGTCGCCATCGATCGGCCGCGCCGCCGGCAACGCCCCGGTGATGGCTTTGCGGACATGCGCGAGTTGCACCGACCCGCCGGTCAGAAAAACGGCGTCGATCGCCTCGGGCTTCAACCCGGCCTGGGTCAGGCAGATCCCGATCCGCGCGGTGATGCGATCGGCCAGCGACTGGGTGTGGCCGACCAACTCCTTGCGGGCGACGCCGGCCGCGAGGCCCGGCTCGATCCAGTCAAGCGCGATGCTCGATTTCGGCTTGTCGGAGAGCCCGATCTTGGCACCCTCGATGTCCATGGCCAAGGTATGTCCGCGCTGTTCGTCGAGCACGCGGACGAGGCGATCGAGCAATTCCGGCTGCTGCGCCTCGTAGCGCACCTGTTTGACCTCGTTCATCACCTTTGGATCGTACATCCGGTTGATGCGCGACCAGGTCGCCAGATCATGGAAATAGCCCGACGGCACGTCGAGCCCGGCGCGCTTCATCGCCGAGCGGTAGCCGAGCAGCGGCATCACCACGCCGAGGCTGAGATGGCGGTCGAAATCCGTGCCGCCGATGCGCACGCCGTCATTGGCAAGAATGTCGTCCTTGCGGTCGGCGCGGCGGTGGCGCTCGGGCGACAGCCGCACGATGGAAAAGTCCGACGTGCCGCCGCCGATATCTGCGATCAGCGCGATCTCCTCGGCGCCGATCTGGCGCTCGTAATCCAGCGCGGCCGCAATTGGTTCGAACTGGAAGGTGACGTCGTCGAAACCGACGCCGGTGGCGATGTCGCGCAGCGTGGCCTCGGCCTTGGCGTCGCCCGCCGGGTTGTCGTCGACGAAATGCACCGGGCGGCCGTGCACGACCTGGCGCAGCTCCAGCCCGCTCGCCTGCTCCGCGCGCCGCTTCACCGCGCCGAGATAATAGCCGATGACGTCGCGAAAGGTGACGCGCTCGCGGCCGACGCGGGTGGTCTCGTCGATCAGCGAGGTGCCGAGCACCGATTTCAGGCTGCGCATCAGCCGGCCGGCCTCGCCCTCCACATAGGCCTCGATCGCCTTGCGGCCTATAAAGGCGCCGGCATCGGCCTTGTAGAAGATCGCGCTGGGAATCGTGACGTGGTCGCCTTCGAGTGCGGTCAGCACCGGCACATCGTCGATGATGGTACCGAGCGTCGTGTTCGACGTTCCGAAATCGAGGCCGCAAATCGCCATAACCGCTCCCAAAAGGAACGTCCGTCTACACAGTTCGACGGCGGTGATCTAGCGATTTATTTTTGCGGTGCGGCATCGTCGAAGACAGCCAGCGCAGGCATCTGTCATCGTCCTGCCGGCAGGGCTTTTCCTTACAGCTGCGTGATTTGAAAAGCCCCAGACTTTTCCAGCACCGCGTATTGCCCGGCTGTCATGGCATCGATTGCCGTCGCGATGCGGGGCGCGAGGGCCAGGACGTCGTTCCGCCTATTGGTAGGTACAACCAGTATCGAAACATTTCTGCCCGCCAGATTCTGCTGTGCATAAATATTGCGTTCGGAGGTGATGAGAAGATCGAAGCGGCCTTCCATTTCTGCCAGCAACCGTCCATTGCTGATGTTCTTCCAGCCAAGCGTCGTGTCATTGACCGACGCGACATCGTGCTGACCAAGCGCATTCCGCAACTGGACCGGAATGTTCTCGTCCAGCAGTATCCTCACATCGAGACTGCCTGATAGCGGCTGCCGGACTCTTCGAGGCAGGCGACCAGATCGGCCCGCGACAAACTTGGATACGACTCCAGGATGTCGTCAAGCGACAAGCCGTCCTTCAGATTCTCGAACAGGGTCTCGACGGGCACACGGGTGCCGCGAAACACTGGGCGCCCACCGAGTATATCGGGATCGCGAACGACGACGGTTGTCATGGCGCACTCCTTTTCAGACGAGTGCCAGATTATCGTTGGACGGGCCCAAATGCAAAATTTGTGTGCGTTTGACGCGCGGCTGCGCTTGATCGTCGGAACTGGCGTCGGGCCATCCACAGAACAATCTGTCGCCGCGATCGGGGTTGATGAATCGCGGCGCATCGGTTCATAAGCGGTTTGCAACGGCGGCATGACCCGCTGCGGATTTTCGAAGGAAGTGCGACGCGTGGTGAACATCAATCGACAGATCGCGGATGAACTGGGCGTGCGCGAGCAGCAGGTGGCGGCGACGGTGGAGTTGCTGAACGGCGGCGCCACGGTGCCGTTCGTCGCGCGTTACCGCAAGGAAATCACCGGCGGTCTCGATGACGCGCAGCTGCGCACGCTGGAAGAGCGCCTGACCTATCTGCGCGAGCTGGAAGACCGCCGCAAGGTGATCCTCGAATCGGTGCGCGAACAGGGCAAGCTCGACGCCGCGCTGGAAGCATCCATTTTGGCGGCCGACACCAAGGGTCGCCTCGAGGACATCTATCTGCCGTTCAAGCCGAAGCGCCGCACCAAGGCGGAGATCGCCAAGGAAGCAGGCCTTGCGCCGCTGTCGGAGCTTTTGCTCACCGAGCCGCAAAACGATCCGAAGAAAGTCGCCGAGGCGTTTGTCGATGCCGACAAGGCCGTGGCCGACGTCACCGCCGCGCTCGACGGCGCGCGTGCCATCCTGGTCGAGCGTTTTGCAGAAGATGCCGACCTGATCGGTGCGCTGCGCGAGCAGATGTGGTCGAACGGACTGATGGGATCGAAAGTCCGCGACGGCAAGAAGACCGAGGGCGAGAAGTTCAAGGACTATTTCGATTTCTCCGAGCCGCTGCACAAGCTGCCGTCGCACCGCATCCTGGCGCTGTTCCGCGGCGAGAAGGAGGAGGTGCTCGATCTCGCGATGCAGCCCGAGCCCGTGCCGGCCGTGCCGGTGCCGTCGACCACGCCGAGTTCGTATGAACTCAAGATCATGAATCGCTTCTGCATCTCCGACAAAGGCCGGCCCGGCGACAAGTGGCTGACCGAGACCACGCGCTGGGCGTGGCGCACCAAAATCCAGGTGCATCTTAACATCGATCTGCGGATGCGGCTGTGGACTGCGGCTGAGGAAGAAGGCGTGCGCGTGTTCGCCTCCAACCTGCGCGACCTGCTGCTGGCGGCCCCCGCCGGCGCGCGCGTCACCATGGGCCTCGATCCTGGTTTCCGCTCCGGCGTCAAGGTCGCGGTGATCGACGCCACCGGCAAGGTGGTCGACACGCTTGCGATCTATCCGCACGAACCGCAGCGGCAGTGGGACGCCTCACTGGCGACGCTGGGCAAGCTCGCGGTCAAGCATAAGGTCGACCTGATCGCGATCGGCAACGGCACCGCGTCGCGTGAAACCGACAAGCTGGCGATGGAGCTGGTGAAGCTGCTGCCGGATCTCAAGATGTCGAAGATCGTGGTGTCGGAAGCCGGCGCGTCGGTGTATTCGGCCTCGGCCTTTGCGTCGGAAGAACTGCCCGAGCTCGACGTGACGCTGCGCGGCGCGGTGTCGATTGCGCGGCGCCTGCAGGATCCGCTGGCGGAGCTGGTGAAGATCGATCCGAAGGCGATCGGCGTCGGCCAGTACCAGCACGATCTCGGCGAGAGCAAGCTGGCGCGCTCGCTCGATGCGGTGGTGGAAGACTGCGTCAACGGCGTCGGCGTCGACGTCAACACGGCCTCCGCGCCGCTGCTGGCGCGCGTGTCGGGCATCGGCACAGGGCTCGCGCAGAGCATCGTGCAGCACCGCGACGCCAACGGCCCGTTCAAGTCGCGCAAGGCGCTGAAGGAAGTGCCGCGGCTTGGTCCCAAGGCGTTCGAACAATGCGCCGGCTTCCTGCGCATCAATGACGGCGAGGATCCGCTCGACAAGTCCGGCGTGCATCCGGAAGCCTATCCGCTGGTGCGCAAGATCCTCGAAGCCACCAAGAGCGATATCAAGGCGCTGATCGGCAATGCCGAGATTTTGCGAAAAGTGCAGCCGAAGACGTTTGTCGACGACATGTTTGGTTTGCCGACCGTCACGGACATCCTCAAGGAGCTCGAAAAGCCCGGCCGCGATCCTCGCCCCGCCTTCAAGGCGGCGGTGTTCATGGAAGGCGTCGAGAAGCTCTCCGACCTCAAGCCCGGCATGGTGCTCGAGGGCACGGTGACCAACGTCGCGGCCTTCGGCGCCTTCGTCGATATCGGCGTGCACCAGGATGGATTGATCCACATCTCGGCGATGTCGAAGACCTTCATCAAGGACCCGCGCGAGGTGGTGAAGTCCGGCGACATCGTCAAGGTCAAGGTGCTGGAGGTCGAGGTCGCGCGCAAACGCATTGCGCTGACGCTGCGCATGGATGATCCCGTCGGGGCGAAGACCGAGCGGGTGCAGCAGGATCGTGGGCCGAGGTTCAACGAGAAGCAGATGACGTCGCGGGCACCGAGCAAGCCGGAAGCAGGTGGCGGCGCATTCGCCGAAGCGCTGCGCCGTGCAGCGGAAAAGGGCGCGGGGAAAGCGAAGTAGGCTTGTTGTTGTAACGCCCTGACCGCGCGCCAGCGGCACCCGGTCCCCTCTCCCGCTTGCGGGAGAGGGTTAGGGAGAGGGCGCCACAACGGGAATGCCGCAATCCCCCGAACACCAGGCTCAATTGTTTTCAAAATGACGGCTGCCTTTGTGGCGTGCCGTGTCCCCGACCCCCTCCCGCAAGCGGGAGAGGGAGCAGTTGCCGGTGCGGCTGCTTCAGCGGCCCAAATCCACCGCGACCTGCAGCAGATCCTCGTCGCAATTCCGGCCGCCCATGATCGACAGCCCGATCGGGCAGTCATCCATCTTTGCCACCGGGATCGACAGTTGCGGCGTGCCGGCGTGGCCCGAGGCACACAACAGCTCGATTGCCCGGGCGCGAAAAATATCCAGCACGGCGTCAGGTGTTTTCAGCAGCGGTGCGATGCCGGGTGAGGTCGGCAAGACCAGCACCACATTCTCGCCCAGCAGTGCAAGCATCCGCTCGACGATGATCTTGCGCATGGTCTGCGCCGCGGCGATTTCCGCGGGGTCCATGATCGCCGCCGCGGCGAAGCGTTCTTTCACGCCGGGGCCGAGCTTCGGCTGCGTGGCCTCGATCCATGCGCCCTGCGCCGCCCAGGCTTCCTGCGACTGCAGCACGCGAAACGTGTTGCGCCATGCCGCCAGTTCGCCGCCGGCGACATCGACCGTTTCGCTGGCGCCGACCAGCTTCACCAGGCGATCCACCGATGGCTGTAGCAGGTCGCGCACCTCCGCATCGACGGACGCGAACAGATCGCTCGCGATCAGAACCTTTGTCACGCGACGCGGTGCGCGGACCTTGTCGAGCAGCACATTGCCGACCGCCTGCATGATCTCCGGCGTGCGCGCGAACCAGCCGGCGGTGTCGTAGCTCGGCGCCAGCGGCACCGCGCCGGTGAGCGGGATACGGCCGTGCGTCGTGCGCAGGCCATAGACGCCGCAATAACTCGCCGGCAGCCGCACCGAACCGCCGGTGTCGGAGCCGATGGCGAAGTCGACGAGGCCGCCGGCCGTTGCCGCCGCCGAGCCGCTGGACGAGCCGCCGGGAATGCGGCCGGGCGCCGCCGGATTGGCCGGCGTGCCGTAATGCGCGTTCTCCCCGTTGAGGCTCCAGGCCAGTTCATCGGTGTGGGTCTTGCCGACCATCTTGCCGCCGGCCGCAAGCAGGCGGTCATAGACCGGCGTCGACGCGGTCGGCACCGGATGGGTGGCGAGCCATTCCGGGCTGCCGGCGCCGGTCGGCACGCCGGCGATGTCGAAGAAGTCTTTTACCGCGAAGGTCAGCCCGGCCAACAGGCCGTCGGTGGTGGTCTGCGCCTCGATGCGACCGTGTTCGACAAAGGCGTTGAGGGTGTCGTTGATCGGCATCGCGGGCTCCGTGGTCGTGGGTCAGCTCGGCTTGAGCAGGCTCGCCGCCGGCTTGATGAAGGTGCGCACGCCGCGCTTCAGTCCGAACAGCGGCTGCGCGACCTCGCATACCGCTTGTGCCTTGGTCTCGCAATCCAGCACCACGAGATCGGCCGGATTTCCAACTGCGATGCCGTAATCGCGGCGATTGAGAATCTTGGCTGACAGTGACGTGACCATATCAAGACAGCCGGCGAAATCCGCCGTCGCGCCAACCTGCGCCACATTGGCATAGAGGTTGATCATCCGGATCAGCGACACGTCGCCGAACGGCGTGAACGGATTCAGCACGTTGTTGGTGGAGACGTTGCTGGTGACGCCGAGTGCGCGCAGCTTGTGCGCCGGCGTGACGCCGCGCGGCACGTTGAATTCATGGTCGCGGCCGGTGAGATAGAGATCGGTGGCCGGCAGCACCGTGACCGCGACGCCGGCATCAGCCAGAAGTTTTGCCGCGGCCTCGAACGCATCCTTCGGCATCGCCGACAGTTTTGTGACATGGCCGATGGCCACGCGGCCGCCCCAGCCGGTCGCCTCGGTCATGCGGCACACCTCGACCAGATCGAGATGCGTGGGATCAAGCGCGAAATCGAGATGGAAATCGATATCGACGTCGAACTCTTTGGCCATGCCGAAGATCTTTGCGATCTGGCCGTGGCTGTCCTTGTCCATATAGGGCGCGCCGCCGACCACGTCGGCGCCCTCGCGCAGCGCCTGCAGCATGATGTCCTCGCAGCCGGGATCGTCGAGCAGGCCCTCCTGCGGAAACACGCAGAGCTGCAGGTCGATGGCCCAGGCATAATCCTGCTTCAGCTTCTTCAGCGCGCGGAAGCTGGTGAGGCCGACGCGCGGGTCGACTTCCACATGGGTGCGCATCTGGTTGGTGCCGTTCTTGATGGCCTTTTCCAGCGTCTGCGACGCGCGCGCATAGACGTCCTCTTCGGTGAACTCCTTTTTGGCCTTGGCGACTTCGCCGATCGCTTCCTCCAGCGTGCCCTTCTCGCAGTTGCAGCGGCCGAGCAGACAGGATTTGTCGAGATGGATATGCGTCTCGACAAAGCCCGGCACCAGCAGCCGGCCGTTAAGGTTCTGATCCGGCGCGTCGCCTTTTGGCAAATTGACGTCGATGGCGGCAAAGCGGCCGTCCTTGATGCCGATATCGACAGGTCCGCCCGGCCGGTCGGCGATGCGGGCGTTGCGCAGGATGAGGTCGAAGGTCATTTGATTTCCTATCGCGTCGTTTAGCTGCCGGTGTCATTGCCGGGCTTGACCCGGCAATCCATCTTTCGTGGAAAGATGGATACGCGGGTCAAGCCCGCGTATGACGTTTGTTTAGCTGCCTGGTTGGCAAAATCACTGCGCCGCATCCGCGACATGGCCGAGATACGCCGCCTCGACCTCCGGGTCGTCGGCCAGATTCGCCGCACTGTCCTCCCGCACGATGCGACCGCTATCAATGACGTAGCCGCGATCGGCCACCGCCAGCGCCAGCGTCGCCATCTGGTCGACCAGCAGAATCGTGATGCCCTCGTCGCGCAGATCGGCGAGCACGTCGAACAATTCCTGGATCATCGCCGGCGCCAGCCCAAGCGACGGCTCGTCGAGCAGCAGGATGCGCGGCTTGGCCATCATGCCGCGAGCGATCGCCAGCATTTGCTGTTCGCCGCCGGACAACAAACCGGCCTTGCTGTCGATGCGGTCGCGCAGCCGCGGGAAACGTTTCAGCAACGCCTCGATCTCGGTGGCGTAGTCCACGTTCTTGCGCGTGTTGGCGCCAAGTTCGAGATTGTCGTAGACGCTCAGCTCCGGAAACACCTGGCGGCCCTCCGGCACCAGCGCGAGGCCGCGCACGGCGATCATGTGCGCCGGTTCGCGCTCGATGCGGCGATCGTCGAGGATGATATCGCCGACGACCGGACGCAGCAGGCCGGCCACCGCGCGCATCATCGTCGACTTGCCGGCGCCGTTGGCGCCGATCAGCGCCACCATCTCGCCGGGGCGGACCTCAAAGCCGATCTTCTGCAACACCGGGGCCGCGCCGTAGCCGGCGCTGAGATCGATGGCCTGCAGCACCGCATCCCTCGGGCCGTCCCACGGCTCGCCGCGGGCGCGCGCCTTCATCTCCGCGGCCCCGAGATAGGCGGCGAGCACCTTTGGATCGTGCCGGATGTCGTTCGGCGTGCCCGCGGCGATCGGGCGGCCGGCATCGAGCACCACGATGTGGTCAGAGATGCCCATGACCAGCCGCATGTCGTGCTCGACCAGAATGACGGCGATGCCGACATCGGCGATCTTGCGCAGCAAGCCGCTCAACGCATCCTTGTCTGACGCCATCAAACCGGCGGCAGGCTCATCCAGCAGAAGCACGCGCGGCCGCATCGCCAGCGCGCGGGCGATCTCGACCAGGCGCCGATCTACATGCGGCAGGTCGCCTGCGGTCGCCGCCAGCGCGCCCTTGTAGCCGACAAATGCGATCAGCGCTTCGGCAAAGGCCTCGTCGCGCGCGCCCGCGGCGGGCGACACCATCGAGCCGAGCCGGCCGCGGCGCATCGCGATCAGCACGTTGTCGCGCACGCTCATGGTCTCGAACAGTTTCGTGGTCTGGTAGGTGCGGCCGATGCCGGCGCGCGCAACTTTCCACGCCGGCGCTCCTGCGAGCTCCACGCCGCCGAGGCGGATGCTGCCGGTGCCAGGCTTGTAGAAGCCGCCGATCATGTTGAGCACGGTGGTCTTGCCGGCCCCGTTGGGGCCGATCACGCTGGTGACCCTGCCCTGCGCCGCCGAGAATGACACGCCCTGCGCCGCCTTGATGCCACCGAAGGTGATGCCGATGTCGCTGACCTCGAGGGGCGCGCGGTCATGAGCGGCGATCAGAAGCGCCGCAA
>JBEVEC010000310.1:0-3761 GCA_040512975.1 Tardiphaga sp.
ACAACGGCCACCCGTATTATTTCTGCTCGGCCGGCTGCAAAACCAAGTTCGCCGCCAACCCCGCGAAATATCTCGGTCCGCGCGAGCCGGAGAAAGTCGTCGAAGGCGCGATCTACACCTGCCCGATGCACCCGGAGATTCGCCAGATCGGCCCCGGCACCTGCCCGATCTGCGGCATGGCGCTCGAGCCGCTCACCGTTACGGCAGACTCAGGTCCCAATCCCGAACTCGCGGACATGACGCGCCGGTTCTGGATCGGCCTTGTGCTGACGCTGCCTGTGTTCGTGCTGGAAATGGGCGCGCACATTGTCGGCGCGCATGGTTGGGTCGACGCGAAACTGTCGAGTTACATCCAGTTCGCCTTCGCCACCCCGGTGGTGCTGTGGGCTGGCTGGCCGTTCTTCGTGCGCGGCTGGCAATCGCTGGTCACGCGCAATCTCAACATGTTCACCTTGATCGCGATGGGCACGGGCGTCGCCTATGTCTACAGCGTCGTCGCCACCTTCGCGCCCGGCATCTTCCCGGATGCCTTCCGCGGCCACGATGGCACCGCCGCGGTCTATTTCGAAGCCGCCGCCGTCATCACCGTTCTCGTGTTGGTCGGCCAGGTGCTCGAGTTGCGCGCGCGCGAAGCGACATCAGGCGCGATCAAGGCGCTGCTGCAACTGGCGCCGAAGACCGCGCGGCGCATCGGCGACGACGGCGCCGACCATGAAGTCGAGATCGACAGCCTGCAGGTCGGCGATCATCTGCGGGTCCGGCCCGGAGAGAAAGTGCCGCTCGACGGCGTCATTCTCGAAGGCCGCTCCTCGCTCGACGAATCGCTGGTCACGGGCGAATCGATGCCCGTCACCAAGGAAGCCGGCGACAAGGTGATCGCGGGCACGCTCAACCAGTCCGGCGGCTTCGTGATGCGCGCCGACAAGGTCGGACGCGACACGCTGCTGTCCCAGATCGTCAAGATGGTCGCGGAAGCGCAGCGCTCGCGCGCGCCGATCCAGCGGCTGGCCGATCAGGTGTCCGGCTGGTTCGTGCCGGTCGTGATCGCCGTGGCGTTGATCGCCTTCGGCGCCTGGGCCTGGTTCGGGCCGGAACCGCGGATGGCGTTCGGCCTGGTTGCCGCCGTCAGCGTGCTGATCATCGCCTGCCCCTGCGCGCTCGGCCTCGCCACGCCGATGTCGATCATGGTCGGCGTCGGCCGCGGCGCACAGGCCGGCGTGCTGATCAAGAATGCCGAATCGCTGGAGCGCATGGAAAAGGTCGACACGCTGGTGGTCGACAAGACCGGGACGCTGACCGAAGGCAAGCCGAAGGTGGTCGCGATCGTTGCGGCGGAGGGTTTCGACGAAACCGAAATCCTGCGGGTCGCCGCCAGCGTCGAGCGCGCCAGCGAGCATCCGCTCGCCGATGCGATCGTGCGGTCCGCAAAGGAGCGCAAGCTCGATGTGAGCAAGGTGGAAGAATTCGACTCGCCCACCGGCAAGGGCGCGACCGGCAAGGTCGACGGCAGGACCGTGGCTCTGGGCAATGCCAACTTCCTCGCATCGCCCGGTGTCGAAACCCGACCGCTGCACGAGCAGGGCGAGCGCCTGCGCGGCGACGGCGCCACCGTCATCAATATCGCGGTCGACGGGCGGCTGGCCGGGCTGTTTGCGATCGCCGATCCCGTGAAGGCGTCGACCCCGGATGCGTTGAAGGCGCTGGCGGCAGAAGGCATCAAGGTCATCATGCTGACCGGCGACAACCGGACAACGGCCAACGCCATCGCGCGGCAGCTCGGGATTGCCGACGTCGAGGCCGAAGTGCTGCCCGATCAGAAGAGCGCCGTCGTGGCAAAGCTGCAGAAGGCCGGGCGGATCGTCGCCATGGCCGGCGACGGCGTCAACGACGCCCCGGCGCTGGCCGCCGCGGAAGTCGGCATCGCCATGGGCACCGGCACCGATGTCGCGATGGAAAGCGCCGGCATCACGCTGCTGGGCGGCGATCTCGGCGGCATCGTCCGTGCCCGCCGGCTGTCGCAGGCGACCATGAGCAACATCCGGCAGAACCTGTTCTTCGCGTTCATCTACAACGCCGCCGGCATCCCGATCGCCGCAGGCGTGCTCTATCCGACCTTCGGCCTGCTGCTGTCGCCGATCATCGCCGCCGCAGCGATGGCGCTTTCTTCGGTCAGCGTGGTCGGCAATGCCTTGCGGTTGCGGGTGACGCGTTTGTAAACTGGCCACAGACCATCGGGGGTTCCGTTCCGGGGTCTGTGGAGCAATGCATGGCCAATTTCACTCCGCTATCGGCGGCGATCGGCGGCGCGCTGATCGGTCTTTCTTCCGTCCTGCTGATGCTGCTGACCGGCCGGATCGCCGGCATCAGCCGCATCTTCGGCGGCTTGCTGAATCCCCGAAGCGGCGAGATCGGCTGGCGCATCGCCTTTATCGCCGGGCTCATCCTGGCGCCGCTGCTTGCAGGCCTGATAGGGCACGGGATGTCCTCTCCGCAGATGCCGGCAAGCTGGATCGTCATCATCGTGGCGGGTCTGCTGGTCGGCTTCGGCACCAGGCTTGCCGGCGGCTGCACCTCCGGCCATGGCATCTGCGGAATGGCGAGGCTGTCCGCCCGCTCCATCGTCGCGACCGTCATCTTCATGGTCGTCGCCATCGCGACCGTCGCGCTCACCCATCATGTCTTCGGAGGCTGAACCATGCCGGTGATCGCGTCCTTGCTGTGTGGCTTGATCTTCGGCGCCGGCCTGCTGATTTCGGGAATGGTGCAGCCGACGAAGGTTTTGGGCTTCCTCGATATTTTCGGGACCTGGGACCCGAGCCTGGCCGTGGTGATGGTGGCGGCCCTCGCCGTGTCGGTCCCCGGATTCATGCTGGCGAAGGGCCGCTCGCAGCCGCTGCTTGCCGTCCGAAATTTCTGGCCGACCAAGGACGATATTGACCGGCCGCTGGTCGTTGGATCGGCGCTGTTCGGGATCGGCTGGGGGCTCGTCGGATTATGCCCGGGGCCGGCGCTCGAAAGCCTCGCGACGCTGTCGCCCGAAGTGTCGGTGTTTGTCGCGGCGATGGCCGCGGGCATGGCGGCTCGCGACCTCTGGCAAAGGTCACGGACCGCGACGCAGCCGAAACAGACGCTGGCCGATGCCGACGCCTGATCAGGCCGGCGTCTGCGGTCGGCGGTCCCGCAGCGCGATGTAGATCGCGGGAATGACCAGGACGGTGAGCAGCGTCGACGATGCCAGTCCGAACAGCAGCGATATCGCCAGCCCCTGAAAGATCGGATCGAGCAGGATCGTCGCGGCGCCGCTCATGGCGGCGAGCGCGGTGAGCAGGATCGGCTTGAAGCGCACCGCGCCGGCTTCCAGCACGATGTCGCGCATCGATCGGTTCTCGCCGGCGCTGTGGCGGATGAAATCGACCAGCAATATCGAATTGCGGACGATAATGCCGGCCAGCGCGATGAACCCGATCATGGAAGTCGCGGTGAACGGCGCGCCCAGCAGCCAGTGGCCGATCAGGATGCCGATCAGCGTCAGCGGAATCGGAGTCAGGATCACCAGCGGCAGGCGGAAGCTACCGAACTGGGCCACAACCAGCACGTAGATGCCGAGGATCGCGGCGCCGAACGCCGCGCCCATGTCGCGGAAGGTGACGTAGGTGATTTCCCACTCGCCGTCCCAGAGCAGGGTCGGGCGCGACTCGTCGGACGGCTGTCCGTGAAGGCCGATCACGGGCTTCTGCAGCTTGCCCCAATCGTGCGCGTCG
>JBEVEC010000317.1:0-8603 GCA_040512975.1 Tardiphaga sp.
AAGTCGTTGAAGATGGTGTAGCCGAAGATGTGATCGCGGGCCTTCGCGGCGGTGATGTTGGCGCCCTTGCTTTTGGTGACGATGCCGAACTCCAGTTCGTAATCCATCACCTGGCTGTAGCGCGGCCATTGCACCACCGTGTTGGTGCCGCGCACGCTGAAGCGGTTGGTGATGTAGTAGATCGGCTGGCGACGATAGACCTCGGCGAGTTCGCCGAGCGGCTCGGCCTCGAGCCGCGCCAGTTCGGCCATGTCGTTCCTGGCGCGGGCCGCAAGCTTGAGCTGGCCGCGCGGCGCCTGCCGGATATGCAGCGGAAACGACATGCCGTCACGCATCTGCCGCGGCTCCGGCAGCGGCGCCAGAATTTCAGCGCCTGCAACGGGGATCGACAGCGCGGCGTCGGTACCATGCCTGTCGAAGCTGGTTCGCGCGGCATCGAGCGCGCCATCACCGGCATCGATCAAAGCAAGCATCGAGGCGAAGGCCGGATTGGCAGCGTCGCGCGCGGCGGCAGCGGCGAGATCGAACAGCTTTGTATCGCCGGCGTGGACGATGGCAAGCTTGTCCTGGCCGTTGGTGCGGATGGTCGCGAGTTTCATACAGCGTTTTCCTTTTCGTTGTTTTGATAGTGGCACACCCGCGGGTCGCCTCCGCTTTCGCGGGGACGACCCGTTGAAAGACACTACTTTTCAGCAAACACCTTCGAGATCGCCGCCTGCGCGTCGCTCTGGATCTCTTTCAAATGGGCCTCGCTGCGAAAACTTTCGGCGTAGATCTTGTACACATCCTCGGTGCCCGACGGCCGCGCCGCGAACCAGCCGTTGTCGGTCGAGACCTTGATGCCGCCGAACGGCTGGTCGTTGCCCGCCGCCTTGCTTTCGGTCTTGGTGACGGGATCGCCGGCCAGCGCGGTCATGCCGATCTGCTCGGGCGTCACCTTCTTCAGCACGTTCTTCTGCTCCGGCGTCGCCACGGCGTCGATGCGCTCGTAATAGGGCGTGCCGAATTCTTCCGTCAGCTTGTCGAAGCGCTGGCTCGGGTCCTGCTTCGTCACCGCGGTGATTTCGGCGGCAAGCAGGCCGAGGATGAGACCGTCCTTGTCGGTAGTCCAGACGCTGCCGTCCTTGCGCAGGAACGAGGCGCCGGCGCTTTCCTCGCCGCCGAAACCGAACGAGCCGTCGACCAGGCCGTTTACGAACCATTTGAAGCCGACCGGGGTCTCCACCAGCCTGCGGCCCAGCCTGTTGACGACGCGGTCGATGATGGCGCTGGAGACGATGGTCTTGCCGACCGCCGCGTCCGCGCGCCAGTTCGGCCGGTGTGCGAACAGATAGTCGATCGCAGTCGCGAGATAATGGTTCGGGTTCATCAGCCCGCCGGTGCGGGTGACGATGCCGTGGCGATCGGCGTCGGTGTCGTTGGCAAAGGCGACGTCGAACTTGTCGCGCATCGCGATCAGCTTGGCCATGGCATAAGGCGACGAGCAGTCCATGCGGATCTTGCCGTCCCAATCCAGGGTCATGAAGCGGAAGGTCGGGTCGATCGCGGTGTTGACGATGGTCGCGTCGAGCTTGTAGCGCGCGATCACCGGCTCCCAGTAATGCACGCCGGCGCCGCCAAGCGGATCGATGCCGATCTTCACGCCCGACGCGCGGATCGCGTCCATGTCCACGACATCGGCGAGATCGGTCACATAAGGCGTGATGTAGTCGTAGGGCTTGATGAAGGCCGACGCCCGCGCGCGCGCCAGCGGCATGCGCTTGATGCCGGCCAGGTTCGCTGCAAGGAAGCCGTTGGCCGCCTTCTCCATGGCGCCGGTGATGTCGGTATCGGCCGGACCGCCATTGGGCGGGTTGTATTTGAAGCCACCGTCTTCCGGCGGATTGTGAGATGGCGTGACCACGACGCCGTCGGCGAAGCCCGCGGTACGTCCCTTGTTGTAGGTCAGGATGGCGTGGGAGATCACCGGCGTCGGCGTGTAGCCGCTGTCCTTGTCGACCATCACGGTGACGCCATTGGCGGCGAACACCTCGAGCGCCGACACCAGCGCCGGCTCGGCCAGCGCGTGGGTATCGATGCCGATGAACAGCGGTCCGTCGATGCCGGCGGATTTGCGGTAATCGCAGATCGCCTGGCTGATGGCGAGGATGTGGTTCTCGTTGAAGGAATTGGCGAGCGCGGTGCCGCGATGCCCGGAGGTGCCGAAGGCGACGCGCTGGGCCGTAATTTCGGGGTCGGGCTTGCCGGCGAAATAGGCCGTCACCAGCCGCGGCACGTTGACCAGCAGGGAGGGATCGATGGTCTTACCGGCCAGCGGGTTGACATGAGCAGCCACGGGTTTCTCCTTGAACTTGCCGCAAACAGACACCCGCGACGCCTGCGCGCGCGGGTCGGGATTCATGGCATGTTTTGAAGGACAAAACAGCCCGGCGTATCAGCCGGCATTGCGGCCGCGCCGGCAGCGTGCTCCCTCGGCCTGCTCTGCCCGCAGACGCTCGTTTACTGACAGACGTGACGGCGACCGTCGACCCCGTTGACCGGGGGGCCCGCCATCCATCCGATCGCGCCGGTCACGCGCACCGGCGCGGGACCGGAGCCGCGACGGTAATAGCCCATATAGCCGACGCCACCGTCAGTGCCGTCGAAATAGGGCTGGTTGCCGTTGCGTATGAAGTCGTCGAACGCGTCGGTGGCGGCAACCGCGGTCCGGTCGACCGCTACGCTGCGATGGACCCAATCCCGGTGACGCGGGGGCTTGCCGTCGCGCGCCAGTGCCGGCGTAGCGAGTGCGATTGACAAGACTGCGGCCATGGCCAGGAATTGCGTCGTCTTCATCTAGATTCTCCATCGCGCCACGCAGACAAATGCGCGACGTTCCCGGCCGTTCCCGGATCGGCGCCGGCGTCGTCCGACAGTATGATTTTCGATGGTCGTGGAGGCAAGACAGCCGACGACGAGGACGTCGCCGGCTGCAACAGCGCGGCGTTACTGGCAGACGTGACGCCGGCCGTCTTCGCCGGTGAACAGCGTGCCGGGCAGGCAGGCGAAATGATTGCGGGCAGCATAGAGCGGGCTGAAGCGGCCACCGTTGAAGCCGGCGCCGTGATAATCCGCGCTGCCGTTGTCATAGACCGTGCCGCCGAACCCGTCCCAGGCAAAGGCGTCGCGATAAGGCGAACGCGGCGGCGTCAATCCTGTAGCGTAGGAAACGCCGGGCGTTGCCACGTCATTCGGCCAGTCCGGATCGGCATGGTCGACATAGGCATCGTTCGCCTGCCGGACCCGCGCATAATAGGCGGCGTCACGCGCCGCCTGGCGTTGGCTTCGCGTCGCAAACGCCGCCGATTTTGCCTGTTGCTCCTGAGCCTGCGTCGGGGCGGCAAGAGCCGACAACGCTGCTGCGACGACGGCGATCCTGATTGCAGTCGTGATGTGCATTCTGGTCATGATGGTTGCTCCTTCGGCCTGTGATGCGAGCGTCAGATGAGGGCAGGTGCGCTCACAAACCACGGCAACACTGTCAAACGCGTGTGACCGCGCTGACGCATGGTCGTGATGGTGCCACGGGCACGGCGCACGCCGCCGCGCGTGGACGGTGATGCCGTCTCGAAGACCCGTGCGGCCATCCGACCATGGCCGAGGCGCAGTCGTCCCTTGCGCTGACCATGGCGACGCCATGAGATGTGGATCGCAACAAAAAGACGGCGGGATGTCGGACCGGACCGCCGTGCCGCGTCCTCTGCAAAGCCGCAGGCCGTTGCAACCTCATCGCCGCGCGGAAGTCGCTGGAATTTCGAAACAAGACGAGCAGGAAAAGGAAAATGCCGATGTCGAAGATTTCACCCTGCCTGTGGTTCGCCAAGGACGCCGAACAGGCGGCCCATTTCTATGTCTCGCTGGTGCCGAATTCGCGCATCGACCGGGTGCAGCGCAGCCCGGTGGACACGCCGTCCGGCAAGGCCGGCGAGGTGCTGGTGGTGGGCTTCACCCTGGCCGGACAGAGTTTCATCGGCCTCAATGGCGGTTCGGTCGTGCCCTATACCAATGCCGTGTCCTTCACCATTCACTGCGACGATCAGGCCGAGGTCGACCGCCTGTGGGACGCTCTGACCGCGGACGGCGGCAAGCCGATCCAATGCGGCTGGCTAACCGACCGCTGGGGTGTGCCCTGGCAGATCGTCCCCAACGGTTTCATGGAACTGCTCGCCGACAGCGACAGCGACGGCGCCAGGCGCGCGATGAACGCCATGATGGGCATGGTGAAACTCGATCTCGCCGCGCTGAAAAAGGCCTATGACGGCGACTAGACCGCCCGCCGTCGCGGTCGAAGCGTCGACGGCCCGTCTTCGCAACAGGCTGGCCGGCTTGGCCACATAAATCGCAAAGCAGGTGGCGGAAGTACGGATTTTCGGCCGGAGGCTTGCTTGACATCGAGTCCTCCGGCTTCTTATATGCCGCGCGTTCGCAGGGGTGGTTTGCCGCCCCCCGACGCCGTGGCGGGGTAGCTCAGCTGGTTAGAGCACGGGAATCATAATCCTGGGGTCGGGGGTTCGAGTCCCTCTCCCGCTACCAGAAATTCTTGAATAATTTCAAGGCCTGCAGCTGGATGGCGCAGGCCGTTTTTGATGGCTCACACATCTATTTCGCCGACATTGGGCGGCTAATCGGCCGCAGAACGGCGCATCGGATCAAATAGAGCATAGTCGGCGAAGTTGACCACGCACTCCCGCGTCTCGCTAGACGACGCTGCTAGGCGGCGCTGCGCTTGGTGTCGACAGCATCGAAAGCGGCTTTGGCCGCGACATGCGCCTGGTCGACATGCCTGATCGCCGCGGCGCGCGCCATCGCGCCATCCTTGGCTTCGATCGCCTGATAGATCGCCTTCATTTCCCGCAGGCTCAGCCGGGCCCTGCCCCGCTGCGACATCGATTTGCCGCGCAGGAAATTGATCCGCGCCAGCAGAGCCGACAACGTCTGCTCGATCACACGATTGCCGCAGACGCGCAGGATATGGCCGTAGAATTCGGCGGTCGACTTGATTTCGCCGGCGGCGTCTTCGGCACGCACGGCCCGACCGAACGCCGCGAGCGACGCGCGCATGTGCCTGAGGTCTTCGCCTGTGGCGCGCCGGGCAGCGAGGCAGGCCGCCTCACCCTCCAGCAGGGCGCGAACGTGGTAGATCTCGGTGGCATGCTCCCAGGTCAGCACAGGCACCAGTGGGCCGCGATTGGGAATGATCTCGATCAGCCGTTCCGCTTCCAGGCTTCGCAATGCTTCGCGGATCGAGGGCCGGCTCACGCCGAGCATTTCGCAAAGATCGGCTTCGACAAGCCGGTCGCCCGGCTTGAAGATGCCATCGACGATGGCGCCCCGAAGCTTTTCCACGATCTGCTGCTGCACCGTTCTGGGTGATATCCGGAGATTGGGGCCTGACATCGTCTATCGTTTTCCCGTTTGCCGCTGTCCATGCACCGGCGACGTCATTGCTCTGGCATCGACGAGATGATGCGGGAGCGTCATCTCCGAAAACAGACCAGCATGGGCCTCGGGTTAACATGCACGAGACACCTCAATTGACAGATTGTCTGACAAACTGATACCGGTTCACATCGACTGTCAAGCAATGCGGAAGCCCCATGCAGCTCAATATCCGCCGTACCTATGCGCTGATCGAAGACAAGAACGAAACCGCAGGGCAGCGGGTCGCGACTCCCGTGAGAAAGATCGCCATCGTCGCTGTGCTGGAGAATCCCTATGTCGGCCGCTATGTCGATGATCTGTCGCCGCTGATCGAAGCGAGCGCGGGACTCGGCGCGACCATGGGAAAGATGGCGCTCGATGCGCTCGGCTCCCATGAGGTGCAAAGCTACGGCAAGGGCGGCCTGGTCGGCCTGAACGGCGAGGCGGAGCACGCCAGCGCATTGCTGACCACGGCCTATGCCAATCCGCTGCGCGAGGTGATCGGCGGCGGCAAGGCGTGGATTTCCTCGATGGTGAAAATGGGCACGCCGGGTTGCACGATCGATATTCCCATGAACCACAGGGACGATATCTATGTCCGCTCGCATTACGACGGCATGACCGTGTCGCTGCAGGACACGCCAATGTCCGATGAAATCGCGATCATTTTCTGCATCGCCAGCGCTGGCCGCATCAACGCGCGCGTAGGCGGCCTCACGCATGAGGAAGTCGTTCGTCGCCACGGCGCAAAGACCTGATCATGAAGACCGCGATCGTCAATATCGGCACGATCGTCACCGGCGACCTGACGGCGCCGTTTGCCGATGGCGACGGCATTCTCATGCAGGACGGGCGGATCAGCGCGCTCGGCACTTTGTCGGCCGAGCAGGTCTCTTCCGCCGACGTGGTGATCGACGCGGCCGGCACCACCGCAATCCCGGGGCTGATCGACAGCCACGTGCATATCACCTTCGGCGACTACACGCCGCGCCAGCGCGTGGTCGGCTACCTCGAAAGCTACGTGCATGGCGGCACGACCACCGCGATCACCGCCTCCGAGGTCCACACGCCCGGCCGCCCCAAGGATCCCGCCGGCGTCAAGGCACTGGCGTTGGCAGCGCGCGCCTGCTTCCTCGATTATCGCCCGGGTGGCATGCGCGTCCATGCCGGCTCGATCATCCTCGAACCGGGCGTCACCGAAGCCGATCTGGAAGAACTGGTGAAAGCCGGCCTGTGGCTGGCGAAAGCCGGCTTCGGCGCATTCGAGACGCCGTTCGACTACGCACCCCTGATGCAGGCGGCGCGGCGGCTGGGCATGGTGACCACCATGCATACCGGGGGATCATCGATCCCGGGCTCGTCCGGTATCTGGGCCGAGCACGTGCTGGCATCGAATCCGACCGTTTCGTTTCACGTCAATGGCGGCCCGGTGGCGATGCCGGAAGCCGGCTTCGCGCGCCTCGTCAACGAGAGCGACATCGCGCTGCAGCTCTGCACCGCCGGCAACCTGCGCACCGCGCTGCTGACGGCGAAACTGCTCGACGAGGCCGGCCAGCCGGAACGCCTGTTGATCGCGACCGACACGCCGACCGGCTCCGGCATCATGCCGCTCGGCATGTTCTATACCATCAGCCATCTTGCAAGCCTCGGCCACATGCCGCCCGAGCAGGCCATCGCGGCGGCCACTGGCAATAATGCCACGACCTATCGCCTCAACAACGGCTTCCTGAAAGTCGGCAAGGACGCCGATGTGGTGCTGATCGACGCCTGTGCCGGCGGCTCGCAGGATGACGCGATGGCGGCGCTGCGCAACGGCGACGTGCCGGCGATCGGAGCCGTCGTCACCGACGGCGTGCCGCGCTTCGTCGGCCGCAGCCGCAACACGCCAGCCGCGATCCGCAACGTGCGCGTGGCCGAAACCCGGCTACCGCGGGACTTTTCCGGCGCCTCAACCCATTAGCGGCGCCGCGGCGTCTGCGCCGGAGCTTCATTAATAGGCATGATGCAGATGAGCGCGATGTGCGTTCCATCGGCGGCGCAAAGATCATGTACCACGGTAGCTACAGGCGTGTGATCGCAAAAACTTAGAGCGTCCTCAACCGCACGATGCGATTTCGTAAACCACGCTGCGTGGACGGTAGAATGCGGCCTGCGGCGGAGGAACTTTCACATCTTTCGCTCATTGGATGGGCACGCAGCTTAACTGGTTAGCTGCAAGGGGAATTTATGATGATCGATACTGTAGTCGTCACGCCAGGCGTGTCCGATGAGCCCTCCATTTCCGGCGTGTCGTGGCCCGCGATTGCTGCTGGCGCGGTTGCGTCGCTGGCGCTGACCCTGGTTCTGATTGCCTTCGGTACCGGCCTCGGCCTGTCGGCGGTGTCGCCCTGGAGCAATTCGGGGGCCTCGGCCACGACCTTCAAGATCACCACCGGGCTCTACCTTGTGGTCATCGCCATGATCTCGTCGGCCATCGGCGGCTACCTGGCGGGCCGTCTGCGCGCGCGCTGGGTCGGTGTTCATACTGATGAGGTCTATTTCCGCGACACCGCACATGGTTTCCTGGCATGGGCCTTCGCCACCGTGCTCGGCGCCATCCTGCTGGCGTCGCCGGCTTCGACCTTGGTCGGCGGTGCCGTGTCCGGCATGTCGGCAGGCGCCACGGCTGCAGCCGCGCAGTCCGGCCCCGTCGATGGTTATGTCGACACGCTGCTGCGTCCGAACACCCCGTCGGCCAATGCCAACGGCTCGGACGGCCGCGCCGAACTGTCCAGGATCATGACCACGAGCCTGCGCAACGGCGAAATGAAGCCTGAGGATCGTGCTTACCTGAACCGCGTGATCGCTGCACGCACCGGCGTGAGCGAAGCCGATGCGGACAAGCGGGTGAACGACGCCATCACCGCCGCCAAGACTGCCGCGGATACGGCTCGCAAGAACGCCATGCAGCTCGCTTTCTGGCTGACGGCCTCGCTGCTGATCGGCGCGTTCTCGGCCAGCCTGGCCGCGACCGAAGGTGGCGGTCTGCGTGACGGCACCTGGAAGCGTCGCTAACTCAACCTTGACTGACAACGGAGAAACACAATGCCGATTCTGCTCTGGCTGGTAGGAATTCCGATCCCGCTGATCATCTTGATCCTGCT
>JBEVEC010000341.1:0-7373 GCA_040512975.1 Tardiphaga sp.
GTCCGCTGGTGTCGCTGCGGGTCGGCTTCGGCAAGATCGTGGTGATGACCCTCGGCCTGCTGTGCGGCGCCTCCACCGGCCGCGAGGGGCCGACCATCCAGGTCGGCGGCGCCATCATGGCCGCGCTCGGCCGCTTTGCGCCGTACCGCCAGCCAGGCTTCCTGCTTGCCGGATCCGCCGCCGGCGTCGCGGCCGCCTTCAACACGCCGCTTGCGGGCATCGTCTTCGCCATCGAGGAATTGAGCCGCTCGTTCGAGATGCGGACCTCGGGCCTGATCATCGGCGCCATCATCGCCGCGGGCCTCACCTCGCTGGCCATCGTCGGCGACTATCAGTATTTCGGCACCACCTCGGCCGCGCTGCCGCTCGGCGCGGCCTGGCTGGTGGTGCCGGTCTGTGCCGTGCTGTGCGGGCTGCTCGGCGGATTGTTCAGCCGCATCCTGATTCGGTTTGCGCTCGGCATTCCCGGCCGGATCGGCGGAAGGATCAAACGGCACCCGGTGCTGTTCGCCGGCGTCTGCGGGTTCGGCGTCGCGCTGTGCGGCCTGATGAGCCAAGCGCCCGTGTTTGGCACTGGCTACGAGCAGGCGCGCGCCATCATTCACGACGGCGCCAATGCCGTCGATTACGGCTTCGGCGGCTGGAAGTTCGCGGCCACGTTGCTGTCCGCGATCTCCGGCATTCCCGGCGGCATCTTCGCGCCGTCGCTGGCGATCGGCGCCGGCATCGCGTCCGACCTGTCGCTGCTGTTTCCACACGTTCCGCTCGGCGCCCTGGTGCTGGTCGGCATGGTGTCGTATCTCACCGGCGTGGTGCGCGCGCCGATCACGTCCTTCGTCATCACCTCGGAGATGACCAACGACCATGCCATGGTGATCCCGCTGATGACCGCGGCGCTGATCGCCAACGGCGCTTCGCAGCTCGTGGTCGGCGAGGGCCTGTATCACGCCCTAGCCAAGATTACCTTGTCGCGCTTCGCAGCGCCTGCCGGGGACGCCACCGATATCACGACACCGGAACGACATCCTTTACCGTAAGGCCGTCGCCCTCGGGCGTTGTCGCGATGCGACGCTGATGGAAAGCGTTAAGCGTGTTGCGATGGCCGATCGAGACGATGGCCGTGCCGGGCAGTTCGGTCTCGAGCAATTTGTACAACATCGCTTCCGCGGGCTCGTCGAGCGACGCAGTGGCCTCGTCGAGGAACAGGAATTGCGGCTTGTGCAGCAACGCACGCGCAATGCCGAGGCGCTGCTGTTCGCCGAGCGACAGCATCCTGTTCCAGTGTGCATCCTCGTCAAGCCGGGCGGCAAGCGCAGGCAATCCCGCGGCGCTGATCGCATCGGCGATCTGCTGCCGGGCAAACGTCTGATGCTCTGACGGATAGGCGATCGCGTCCTGCAGCGAGCCGACCGGGAAATACGGCCGCTGCGGCAGCATCATCATCGTGGCGTCGGCGGGAATCGCGATCTTTCCCTTGCCGAACGGCCAGATGCCGGCGATAGCGCGAAAGAGGGTCGACGTGCCGGCGCCGGACGGCCCGGTGAACAACGTGCGCTCGCCGCCCGCGAAGCGCAGATGCGAGGCCTGCACCAGCGGCGCACCGGTGGGCAGCGTGACGGCGACGTCGTCCAGGGTGATCGCGCCACTGGTGGCAGGCATTACGTGAATGGCCTCGGCTTTGGTCCGCATCGCTTCCGCAGTGGCGATCGATGCTTCAAAACCGTCGAGACGGGCGACGTCGGACTGCCAGTCGGCCAGTGTTCGATAGAAGGTGACGAAAAAAGAAAACGAGTCCTGCACGGTGCCGAATGCATCGGCGGTCTGCGTCAGGCTGCCGAGTTCTACCTTGCTGGCGAAATAGGCCGGTGCGACCAGAATATAGGGAAACACCACGGCGGCTTGCGCGTAGCTGGCGGTGAAGGCGGTCAGCTTCTTGGTCCGGCTCATGATGGCCAGCCAGTTGCCGACGACGCGCTGGAACCGCGTCGACAACCGTTGCTGTTCGGCTGGTTCACCGCGTAGCAAGGCGATCTGCTCGCTATTCTCCCGCGTGCGCACCAGATTAAAGCGGAAGTCCGCTTCAAACTGCTGCTGCTGAAAATTCAAGGCCATCAGCGGCTTGCCGATCAGATGTGTGAACAGGGTGCCGATCACCGCATAGATCAGCGCGGCCCAGACCAGATAGCCGGGAATCGGAATGTCACGGCCGAATACGTGCAGCGGCGCGGCCTCGGACAGGCCCCACAGGATCACTGCGAATGACGCCAGCGTCACGATCGAACTCAACAGCCCGATCCCGAGTGTCAGCGTACGTTCGATGAACAGCCTGGTATCTTCCGCGATACGCTGATCGGGATTGTCCGCGGCATCGCCGAGTAACTGCATGCGGTAGTGATTGGCATGCGCGAGCCAGTGGCCGAGATAGCGCTCGGTCATCCAGCGTCGCCAGCGGATCTGCAGCCATTGATTGAGGTATAGCTGGTAGACCTTCAGCGCGATGAAGATCGCTGCGAGGATCGAAAAATAACCGAGCTGATAGGTGAAGGCGCTGAGGTTGTGCTCTTGGAGCGCATTGAAGAAATCCCGATTCCAGCGGTTGAAAAGCACATTCAGCCCGACCACCGCCAGTTCGATCGCGATCACCGCCGCCAGCAATCCGCGCCCCGCCCATTTGTCCTCGGATTGAAAATACGGAATCGCGATCCGCCAAACGGCCGCGAGGGTCGTGCGCATATTGTTCACGGGAAGGTCTCCAAGCAGGGCGCGGTGCACTGCACATAAGCCAGTGCAGGCGAACGTCTAGACTAAAGTTGCAGTTTTCAAGACCTGCATCGTCTTGTTGCCAAATGGTAATTCAAACTAGCATCGCGCCGGGGTAGGGGCCTTGGCGGGACGCGCGCTGCACGGGCGCGCGAGCGTTGGCCCGCCCACACATCCGGACCGCGATAACAAGCCGGCCGGGCGGCCGGCAAAGACCCGATAACGGGCGACAGGCAGGGGGAAGCGACCATGTGGAATCAGGTCTACAATCCGTTCAACAACAGCACTCTGTCGACGCTGGTCGCCGCCATCCCGGTGGTCGTGCTGCTGGTGCTGATCGCCACCAACAAGGTCAAGGCGCATGTCGCCGCGATCATCGCGCTGGTGCTGGCCAACCTGGTGACGATCTACGCCTTCACCATGCCGGCCAACATGTCGCTGCGCGCTTCGCTGCTCGGCATCGTCACCGGCTTCTTCCCGATCGGCTGGATCGTGCTGAACGTCATCTTCCTGTATCGCCTCACGGTCGACAGCGGTCGCTTCGAGGTGCTGCAGCGGGCCATCGGCGGCGTCACCAATGACCGGCGGCTGCAGATCCTGCTGATCGCGTTTTCGTTCGGCGCCTTTTTCGAGGGCGCCTCGGGCTTCGGCACGCCGGTTGCCGTCACCGGCGCCGTGCTGATCGGCCTCGGCTTTTCGCCGCTCGCCGCCTCGGGCCTGTCGCTGATCGCGAACACCGCGCCGGTCGCCTATGGCGCGCTAGGCACGCCGATCCAAGGCCTCGCCACGGTGACCGGCTTCGATCCCTTTATTCTGGGCGCCATGGTCGGACGGCAACTGCCGCTGTTCTCGATGATCGTGCCGTTCTGGGTGGTCTGGGCCTTTGCCGGCTGGAAGGGCATGAAGGAAGTCTGGCCCGCGATCCTGGTCACCGCTCTGTCCTTTGCGATCCCGCAATTCGTGATCTCGAACTACATCAATCCGTGGATCGTCGACATCGGCGCCTCGCTGATCTCGATGGGCTCGCTGATCCTGTTTTTGAAGGTCTGGCAGCCGAAGACGATCTGGACCTCGACGGCGCTGCGCGTCCGCGACGACTCCGCTTCAACCGTGCCGCCGGTGAAGCCGATGAGCACTGCACGGCTGAGCTCGGCGGAAGTCTGGCGCGCGCTGACGCCGTGGATCATCCTCTGCATCATCCTGCTGATCTGGGGCACCAACTGGTTCAAGGGTATCGTCAATCCGATCTTCACCTGGAATTATCCGGTGCCCGAACTGCACAACATGATCAACAAGGTGCCGCCGGTGGCCGCGAAGCCGACTCCGGAAGGCGCGGTGTTCGCCTTCACCTATGTCTCCTTCACCGGCTCCGGCATGCTGCTGGCGGCGATCGTCTCCGGCCTCGTGATGGGCTTCTCGCCGGCGAAGCTGATTGCGGAATACGGCCGCACCATCAAGATCTGCGCCTATTCGCTGATCACGATTTCGGCGATGCTGGCGATCGGAACGCTGACGCGTTTGTCCGGCGTCGACGCCACGCTGGGTCTCGCCTTTGCCGCCACCGGCGTGCTGTACCCGTTCTTCGGCACGCTGCTAGGCTGGCTCGGCGTCGCGCTGACCGGCTCGGACACATCGTCCAACGTGCTGTTCGGCAACCTGCAGAAGATCACCTCGGAGCAATTGGGCCTGTCGCCGATCCTGATGAGCGCGGCGAATTCATCGGGCGGCGTGATGGGCAAGATGATCGACGCGCAGTCCATCGTGGTGGCCTCCACGGCCACCAACTGGTTCGGCCACGAGGGTACGATCCTGCGCTTCGTGTTCTGGCACTCCATCGTGCTGGCCTGCATGGTCGGTCTGTTCGTGATGCTGCAGGCCTATGTCTATCCGTTCACGGAGATGGTGCTGAAGCCGTAAACGGGGCGTAGGGGACATCCCGTCTTTTTCGCGCCCGATTTGTGCGCGAACCGGTATCGCCTTCCTTCGCCGCAATCCGGCGGCCTGTTCATTCCTGTTTGGCGAGTCCCCATGCTTTCAGCGACCACCTTGTTGCGCGCCGGTGCAATCGGCGCCGCACTTTTCACGTGCCTGCCCGTTCATGCCGCCGAGGAATTTCCGTTCGGCCTGGAAATGACCCTGGATGCGCAGCGGATGCCGGGTTCGAAGCGGATTCCCAATCTCGAGATCGGTGATGCCGGCGAGACCCGTGTCGAACTCTGGTGCAAGGGCGGCAAGGGCCAGTTCTCGATCGCCGGCAGCACCATGGTGTTCGTCGCCGGCGCCATGGAGGTCCGCAACTGCCCGGAGGCCCAGGCGGCGCTGGATGATCAATTGCTTGTCGACCTCGGGGCCGCCACCAACTGGCAACGCCGTGGCGACGCCATCACCTTCATCGGCCCGAAGCCGCTGCGGTTCAGGCTGAACACGAATTAGGAAGCGGCGCTGCTTCTTCCCCTCTCCCCCGGCCGCGGCGCAGCCGCGGTTGGCGGGAGAGGGTGGATCGAAGCGCGAAGCGCTTCGAGACGGGAGAGGGGGCGCCACAGGCACGGCGTCCGCTGTGGCAGGCCCTCTCCCACCTTCGCTGTGCTCAGGCAACCTCTCCCGCAGGCGGGAGAGGGGACGCTACAGCACCGCAAGGCGACTTCACTTCCACGCCGTATTGTCGGCGTCCCAGCGCTGCGCCTTGAATTCGGCGGCCACCGCGGCCAGCGCGCCGTTGTCGTCGCGGGGATCGCTTTCCTCGTCGGCGGTGGGCAGGTCGGACAGCGCGAGCTTGGCGCCGGTGCTTTCGTCTGATGTGGTCACCGTCGGCGCGCTGACCCACAGGATCAGCTTGTCCGAGGCGCCCGGCTTGTCGGCAGATACCAAAGCGGTGATCTCGGCGGTCTCGGTGAGATCGAGCGCCGGCAGGATCTGGCTCGGGCGCTTGAAGGTCAGCTTCAGCTTGCCGGTCTCGTCGTCCCACGTGGTCGCGGCCACCTTGGCCGACATCGTCTTTGCCAGCACATTGCCGAGCGTGGTCGCCAGCTTGTCGCGGTTGATCTTGTCGCCGGTCTTCCAGTCGGCGGCGGCGAAGCGCACGGTGCGGTCCATGTCGATGGCGCCGCTCGACCACCCGGCATTGACCACCCCGGGATAGGTCTTGGCCTTGGCAATGAAGTCGGCGGCGCGCTCCGGATCGATCGCCAGGCTGATCACCTGCTCGCCGGCACGCAGCGCTTCGCAGCTGACGGCAAGGCTGTTCAGCGCCACCTCGACGCTCTGGCCGCGCAGCGTGCGGACGAAATCCAGCGCCGCTTCCAGCTTGATCTTCACCGCGACCGATTCCGGCGACACCTCGGTGAAATCCTTCGGTGCCGGCGCGATGTTGTCGTCGGCGTTCTGATTGTCCTGGAATTCCTTTTCGCTCACATCGGAATTGTCGGGTGACGTGACATTGGTCGTGGCCTGGCCGACCGAGATCTGTCCCTTGAATTCGAACGTGTCGCCGGTCGGCCGCCGCGTCAGCTTGACGGTAATGGGCGCCTTGTCGATCTGGCTTTGCGTGGCGCCCGTCAGCACATTGCCGTTGACGGTCAGCGTGGCGACGAACCGGTCCTTGCGGTCGCTGGCCTTGTCCACGGAATAGCAGACGTCGAGCGTCGCTGCTGTCACGGTTTTGCCCTGCCGCGTCTCGCGCAGGATGACGTCGGCATTGCCGTCCATCAGCCCATCGATCGAGGTAAAGTAGCGCGTCTCGGGGCCGGTGACCTGGGGCTTCGGCGCAGCCTTCATTTGCGCCGCGGCGAGATTGATGGTCGCGACCGACGCGGTGGCCGCGAGTCCGAGCAGGCAGAGACGAAGCGCGCGCATTTGAAAATATCCCAGGCGTTTCTGCCCGCGCCGGTTCGGCGCGGCAGGCAATGATTCCATTAATGCAAATTAGCGCCGGATTGAATCAGAACTGTGCAGATTGGGAAAGAGGCGGGGCAGGGCGCGGCTTCACTTCACCTCTCCCCCACCGGGGAGAGGTCGCCCGGCGCACCCGGCGTGCCGAGCTTCGCTCGCCCCACCGACCTCTCCCCAGCGGGGAGTGGTAAACAAAAAAAGGCCGCCCGGAGGCGGCCTTTGATGCTGTCGGTTGCTGCAGCGCGGGCTCAGAAGCCCATGCCGCCCATCCCGCCCATGCCACCCATACCGCCGCCACCGCCCGGCATGGCCGGAGCGGCTTCCTTCGGCAGGTCGGCGATCATGGCTTCGGTGGTCACCAGCAGGCCGGCCACGGAGGCCGCGTCCTGAAGCGCGGTGCGCACGACCTTGGCGGGGTCGATGATGCCCTTGGCGACCATGTCGACATAGGTCTCGGTCTGGGCGTCGAAGCCGAAGGTTTCGGACTTCTCGTCCAGGATCTTGCCGACCACGATCGAGCCTTCGACGCCGGCGTTTTCGGCGATCTGGCGGATCGGGGCTTCCAGCGCCTTCAGCACGATGTTGATGCCGGCCTGGACGTCGGAGTTCTCGTTGACGATCCTGCCGACGGCCTTCTTGGCGCGCAGCAGCGCGGTGCCGCCGCCGGGGACGATGCCTTCCTGAACGGCCGCGCGGGTCGCGTTCAGCGCGTCATCCACGCGGTC
>JBEVEC010000022.1:0-4333 GCA_040512975.1 Tardiphaga sp.
TGAGGCCGTTCGCCATGCGATCGCCACGCCGCAATTCGGCGAGCGCATGACCACCTTCGGCGTTCAGCCGACCGGCTCATCGCCCGAGGAGTTTGCCAGGATTCAGAAATCCGACTCCGACCTCTGGGGACCGGTGGTGAAAGCATCCGGCTTCAAGCCCGAATAAGCCTATCGGCAGTCGGAGCGGCGCTTACCAACGAACGCGCCGCTTTGTTGCGCGCTTACTCCGGCGCGGCGCCGACCGGGGGACCGCCGGGCGGGCGGTGCAGGAAGGTGATGGTCGCGTAGGCGCCGACCCAGGAGCCGACGGCGGCGAATGCCACGTAGACCCAGTTCTCGGTGTAGCTGATGACGGCATAGGACGACAGCAGATACCAGATGCTGCTCCAGGTCGCGGCCGGCACGCGCTTGCGCGCGACCACCGCCGAAGTGAACATGACATAGACGGCATCGGTCGCCGCGGTGGCGACGAAAACGGCTCCCGCCGTCAGGGGATCGATGGCAGCCATGGGCTAATCCTTCCAATGCAAGCCATCCACACGCAGTGCCATGGATGGCTTCGCTTCACTCGCAATGACGGCTAGGGTAACGGAAACAAGATCAGGCAAGAGGTGCCGCGATGCAAAGGTCCCGCGAAATCCTTCAGGACATCTGGACCTCTGTCGGGGGTGAAGCAGCGGCCCTCGATGCACTCATACTGACCGGCGAGGAGCCGCAGCTGCCGTCCTCGTTTCGGGTCGCCGCGGCGGCACAGGTCAGCATCGCGGCGAGCGCGCTGGCCGCCGCGGAGATCTGGAAACGGCGCAGAGGCCAGGCGCAGGATGTCTCCGTCGACATGCGCCACGCCATGGTCGAGTGCCGGAGCGAGCGTTACCTGCGCGTCGACGACAAGCCGCCGCCGCCGGCATGGGACGCGATCGCCGGCGTCTACCGGACGCGCGACGGCTTCGTGCGCCTCCACACCAATTTCGCACACCACCGCGACGCCGTCTGCCGGGTTCTGGACTGCAAGGCGGAGCGCGACGCAGTCCAGTCCGCGCTGCTGCAGTGGGATGGCGAGGCGTTCGAGACCGCGGCCTACGCCGACGGCGGCGTCGTGGCCTTCATGCGCTCGCATGAGGACTGGTCGGCAACGCCGCACGCCAGGGCGCTGGCCGGATTGCCGCTGATCTCGATCACGAAGATCGGCGAGGCCGCCCCGAAGCCTTGGCCGGAGGGCAATCGGCCGCTCGCCGGCATCCGCGTGCTCGACCTGTCGCGGGTGATCGCGGGGCCGGTGGCGGGGCGAACGCTCGCCGCCCACGGCGCCGACGTGTTGCTGATCTCCGGACCCGACCTGCCGGCGATCCCGTGGCTGACGATCGACACCGGCCGCGGCAAGCTGACGAGTTTCGTCGACCTCAGGACCGCGCCGGGGCAGGCGACCTTGCGCGAGCTGCTGGCGGAGGCGGATATCTTCTCGCAGGGCTATCGGCCCCGCGCGCTCGGGCAGCTCGGCTTTTCGCCGGAAGATGCCGCGCGAATAAATCCCGGCATGATCTACGTCACCCTGTCGGCCTATGGCCATGTTGGCCCGTGGGCGGCGCGGCGCGGCTTCGACTCGCTGGTGCAGACGACGACCGGGTTCAATCATGCCGAGGGGCAGGCCGCCGGCCTCGACGGACCGAAGGAATTGCCGGCCCAGATGCTCGACCACGCCACCGGCTACTTCATGGCGTTCGGCGCCATGATGGCGAAAGCGCGCCAGGCGCGCGAGGGCGGCAGCTGGCACGTTCAGGTGTCGTTGGCGCAGACCGGGCGCTGGCTTTGGAACCTCGGGCGCATCGCCGACGGGCTGGATGCCCGTGAATTTACGGAGGACGCGGTCGTCCCTTTAACCGAGCATTCGGATTCCGGCTTTGGTGCACTGCGGGCTGTCAGGCATTCCGCAATTCTGTCGAAAACGCCGGCTTTCTGGGCCCGTCCGGCGATGCCGCTCGGCAGTCATCCGCCGCAATGGCCGCGCTGACGCGCCGGTCATGCGCCGTTCATGTGCATTTCTCTAAACTTTAACCTCGCCGCCGCGCCCATTCTGGTTTTTTAGGTTGTGTAAATTCCAATTTGGGCACTATTAGCGGGCAGGTGAGGCATAAAGTCGCTAAGTGGTCCGGGCTGTAATGCTGGGTAAAATCATAAAACAATCGCAGCTACTTAATGGGAAGCGCGGCGCCATGATCCTGGCGCTGGTCGCGCTTGCGGGCGGCGCGGGTCTCTACGGTTATTCGAAGATCGGTAGCGCAAAGCCCGGGCATTCCGAGGTCTCCAGTCAGTCCCGCAAGGGTCTGCAGCGCTACACGCCGAGCCCGGCCGAATGGGCCAGCCTCACGCTTCAAACCGTTTCCGAACGCGGTTTCCGCGCCGAGAATGTCACCGAAGGCAAGATCGCCATCGACGAGGATCGCTCGACGCCGGTGTTCTCGCCCTATGCCGGCCGGGTCACCCGGCTGCTCGCCAAGCCGGGCGACGACGTCGTCAAGGGCCAGCCGCTGTTCGTGATCGAGGCCGCCGACAACGTGCAGGCCCAGAACGATTTCATCACCGCCATGACCGCCATGAACAAGGCGAAGTCGGCGCTCGACCTGGCGCAGCTGCAGGGCCAGCGCGCCAAGGATCTGTTCGAGGGCAAGGCCGTCCCGCTGAAGGATTACCAGCAGAGCCAGGCCACGCTGATCCAGGCGCAGAACGATTTGCGCTCGTCCGAGACGGCGCTGCAGGCGGCGCGCAACAAGCTGCGCCTGCTCGGCCTGACCGACGAGGACATCACGACCTTCCAGGAGAAGGGTCGCATCAACCCCGAGATCACCATCTTCGCGCCGATCGCCGGCACCGTGGTCCAGCGCAAGATCGGCCCGGGCCAGTACGTCAATGCCGGCGCCAGCGATCCGGTCTTTGTGATCGGCGACCTCTCGACCGTCTGGCTCACCGCCTTCGTCCGCGAAAGCGACTGCGCCAATGTCGCGATCGGGCAGGACGTCAGCTTCAACGTGCTGGCGCTGCCGGGCCGTACGCTGACGGCGCGGATCAACTACGTCGCCACCGCGATCGACCCGGCGAGCCGCCGCCTGCTGGTGCGCGCCACCATCGACAACAAGAACTTCACGCTGAAGCCCGAGATGTTCGCCAACGTCACGATCTATTCGGCGGGCGATCGGCCCGCGGTCGGCGTGCCGAAGCAGGCGCTGATCTATGAAGGCGACCAGGTCCGTGTCTGGGTCGCTTATGCCGACAAGTCGATCGAACTGCGTCAGATCAAGCCCGGCCTCATCAATGGCGATCTCGTCGAGGTGGTCGGCAATCTGAAGCCCGGCGAGCAGATCGTCACCAAGGGCGCATTGTTCATCGACCGCGCCGCCTCCGGCAGCTGACCTCTCACTGAAAGCTTCGATCTGTGGATCGTCTGGTTGCCTTTGCCGTCAGCCGCCGTTACCTGATGGTGGGCATGTTCATCGCTGTCCTGATCGGCGGCGTGTTCGCGTTCCAGCATCTCAACATCGAGGCCTATCCCGATCCGACCCCGCCGATGGTCGACATCGTGACGCAGAGCCCGGGCCTGTCGTCGGAAGAGATCGAACGCTACATCACGATCCCGATCGAGACCCAGGTCGCCGGCATCAAGAACCTGCGCACGATCCGCACCATCTCGCTGTACGGCCTGTCCGACGTCAAGCTGCAGTTCTCCTTCGACTACACCTATGAGGAGGCGCTGCAGCAGGTACTGAACCGGCTGTCGCAATTGCCGCCGCTGCCGGGCGGCGCGCAGCCGACCATCTCGCCGCTCAGCCCGATCGGCGAGATTTTTCGTTATCGCCTGAAGGGGCCGCCGAACTACAGCGTGCTCGATCTCAAGACGCTGCAGGACTGGGTGCTGCAGCGCCGCTTCCGCTCCGTGCCCGGCGTGGTCGACGTGACGGGATGGGGCGGCAAGACCAAGACCTACGAGCTGCAGGTCGACTTCAACAAGCTGGTCGCCAATTCCCTGACGCTGCCGCAGGTGCTGCAGGCCGTCAGCAACGCCAACATCAATGTCGGCGGCAACACCGTGAACATCGGCAGCCAGTCAGCCGTGGTGCGCGGCGTCGGACTGATCCGCTCGATCGACGACCTCAACAACACCATGGTGTCGCAGTCCGGCGGCAACCCGGTGCTGGTGCGCGACATCGCCCAGGTCACGATCGGGGAGAAGCCGCGGCTCGGCATCGCCGGCCTCGACCAGGACGACGACATCGTCCAGGGCATCGTGCTGATGCGGCGCGGCGAGCAGAGTTCGCCGACCATCGCCCGGGTCGAGAAGCTG
>JBEVEC010000034.1:0-11933 GCA_040512975.1 Tardiphaga sp.
TGTCGCTGCCGGTGGTGAAGGCCACTTGGTCGCTGGCCCGCAGCAGATCAATCATGCCGGCAAGTTCGTGGATCCGGTGCGGCACGGCGATCAGATGCGGATGCAGCCCGATCGCCAGCACCCGCGGATTGTCCGCCGTTTCCTGCTCGAAGCGGCGCAACGTATGCGCCAGCCGCGCCAGCATCTCGCCGGTGGCGTGGCGCTCGACGGCATAGATGATGCTGTCGTTGACCTCGAGATTATAGGGCATCGCCAACAGCGGGCCGGATTTGGTGGTCATCCAGGACGGCAGGTCGTCGACGACCCAGTCGCAGACGTAATCGAGGCCGCATTGCTTCAGCAGGTCCGGGGTGTCGGGGGTCTCGCGCAGGCCCGGCGACAGCCAGCCTCGCGGCCGCGTCCCGGTGAAAGCCTCGATCTTGTCGAGGCAGGCGGTGATCAGCTGCGCCTCGCCGCCCTCGACGTGGTTGGTGGCCTTCTGGTGCATGCCGTGGCCGATGAATTCCCAGCCGGCGTCGCGCATCGCCTCGGCCGCCGGCGGATAGGCGTCGATCACCCCGGCATTGATCGAAGTCGAGACCGGCAGGCCGTCGAGCAGTTCGAACAGCCGCGGCATGCCGGCGCGCATGCCGTAATCGGCCCAGGAGAAGTTCGGCACGTCGGGGATGGTTTCCTTGCCGTGCGGCGGCGTGATGATGGTGCGCGGCATGGCGTTCTCGAACTGCCAGTGCTCCACATTGACCACGAGGTGGACGAGGATCTTTTTGCCGTTGAAGGCCGGCAGCTTCGGCCGCGCCGAGGACAGCCGGTAGGGAATGCGCGGATTGCTCATGGGGTCTCCGGTCAGTGCTGGCCGTGCGCGCCGCGCATCTCGGCCATGATCATCGCCTTGAAATGGGTGAAGTCGGCGGTGGTGAGATCGTCGATCGAACGCGGCCGGCGCAGCGTAATCGGGATGTCGCGGGTGATGCGGCCCGGCCGCGCCGTCATCACGCAGACGCGGTCGGCGAGCAGGATCGCCTCGTCGATGTCGTGGGTGACGAACAGCACGGTGGTCTTCAGGGTCTGCCAGACCTCAAGCAGCAACTGCTGCATCGACAGCCGGGTCTGCGCGTCGAGCGCGCCGAACGGCTCGTCCATCAGCAGCGCGCGCGGCTGCATCACCAGTGCGCGTGCGATGCCGACGCGCTGGCGCATGCCGCCGGACAGCTGCACCGGCAGCGCCTGGTGAAAATTCTCAAGTCCCATGATCTTCAGGATGTCGCGCGCACGCGGTTCGTAATTCGCCCTGGCGATCTTCTGCACCTTGGGGCCGAACACGACGTTCTCCCACACAGACAGCCAGGGCAGCAATGATGCTTCCTGAAACACGACGCCGCGGTCCGGCCCCGGCCGGGTCACCGGGCGGCCGTCGAAACTCATGTGCCCTTCGGTGAGGTCTTCGAAGCCGGCGACGAGGTTGAGCAAGGTCGACTTGCCGCAGCCGGACGGGCCGAGCAGCGCCACGAATTCGCCCTCGCCGATGCTGAAATGGACGTCGTCCAGCGCGCGTACGCCGGTGGCGCCGGGATAGGTTTTCGATGCCGCGATGAAACTGATCGTGCCCATGGTCGCGGCCCTACTGGTTGAAGTTCTGCAGGCGGCGCCAGCGCAGCGTCCACATCTCAATGCGGACGATGGCCCAGTCGGACAGGAAGCCGAACAGGCCGATCGACACCATGTCGGCGATCACGATGTCCATGCGGCCGACGTAATAGGCGTCCCACAGCACGTAACCGAGGCCGGATTTCACCGCGACCATTTCGGCAACGATGACCGCGGTCCAGCCAATGCCGAGCCCGATACGCAAGCCGGTAAAGATGGACGGCAATGATGCAGGCAACACGACGCGGCGCAGCACGGTCCAGCGCCCTGCGCCCATCATCAGCGATGCGCGGATGAGATTGCGTTCGACGTCGCGCGCGCCCTGGGTGGTGTTGATGACGATGGGATAGAACGCGCCGATGGCGATCAGGAACACGGCGCCGAAATCGCTGATGCCGAAAATGGCGATGGAGATCGGCAGCCACGAGGTGATCGGCACCGGCCGCAGCCACTGGATCGAGGGATCGACCATGGCCGACGCCAGTTTCGACCAGCCAATCACGATGCCGAGCGGCACGCCGACCAGAATGGCGAAGCCAACCCCCTTGGCGACGCGGATGGCGGAAAACGTCACCGCCTCGCTCCAGTTGCCGACATAGGGCGACAGCGTCATCGGCCCCGGCTTGCCGAACGCCCAAACCAGCCAGGCCTTCCAGACCCGGTCCGGCGTCGGCAGCGCGCCGCCCGCGAGCGAGCCGTCGGTGCCGGCGAGCTGCCACAGCGCCACGGCCGCCACTGGCAGGATGATGGCCAGCAGTGCCTTGCCGAGGCGTGAGGACAGGAAGCGTTGTTTCGAGCGCTCCGGGTGAGCTTTCACACCCTGCCCCATCCCCATCCCGGCGTCATGGCCGGGCTTGACCCGGCCATCCATCGCGGCGCCCGCGCTGCTCAAGATGGATCCCTGGGTCGAGCCAGGGGATGACGGCGTTGTTGTTGCGGGCTCCGCGCTCATCGATGCGACCAAATCAAATCGCCGCTCACTGCTTCATCGCGGCGGCAAGGAACGAGCCGTCCCAATATTTGTCGATCTCGCCGGACACGTCCTTCGGAATGACACCGAGATCGGTGAAGGCTTTGGCCTGCGCCTTGATCTGCGCGGGGTCGATCACCGGCCCGAGCTTGATCACCTTGGCGATCTCCAGCGACACGTCGGGCTCGAGCCCGGTAAGGGTCACGATGGCCGCGCCGAATTTCGGCGTCGAGGCTTCGAGCTCCTTCATCTTCGCCACATATGCACTGACGAATTTCTGCATGGCGTCGCGCTTGCCGGTGGCCGCGGCCTTGCTCGCCACCAGCATGCCGAGCTCGGCGCCCACCGCCTTGGAGGTCGCGTAGTCGAGGTTCTTGGCGAAGGCGCCGTAGCCCTTCATCACCGGGATGGTCTCGAACGGCTCCCAGGTCATGATGGCGTCGACCTCGCCCTTTTCCAGCGCCTGGTCGAAATTGGCGCCGCCGCCCTGGATGTTCACGGCGGTGAAGGAATTATAGGGAATGCCCTTCTCGATCAGCGTGGCGGCGAACTGAAACCACACCGCCGAACCGGGCGCGATGGCGATCTTCTTGCCCTTGATGTCGTTCCAGCTCTCCAGCGTCACGCCCTTGCGCACGATCGGATATTTCGGCGAGCCGCCGACGCCCATGATGCCGACCATGCTGCTGGAGCCATTGGCGAGCCCGATGGCGAGGTCGGCCGGTCCCACCGAAGCGACGTCGAGCGAGCCCGCCAGCAGCGCGGTGCGGGCATCGGCGTAGCGCGCGAATTCCACCAGCTTGATCTCGACGCCTTCGGCCTTCAGCGCGTCGGCCACCAGCACGATCGGCGCCAGATGCGCCACCTTCTGGTAGCCCACCGTCAGCGTCACCGCCTCGGCCGCAGCCCGGCCCGGCATCGCCAGTGCAGCCAGAGCGGAAAGCGCCGCCAGCCCGGCCACCACCCGACGCCTCGTCATGCCTGTCTTCATCGCAACCGCCCTCATTGTCATCATATACCCTTGAACACCGGCTCGCGCTTCTCGCGGAAGGCGGCCTGGCCCTCGCGATAGTCGGCGCTGCCGAAACACGCAGCCAGCAATGCATCAACCGCGCCAATCTCGCGCTCGGATTCCGGGCGGCTCATTTCCACCAGTGCCCGCTTCACCGCGCGCAGCGTCAGCGGCGCGTTGCCGGCGATCCGCGCCAGATAGGCGTCGGCCTCAACGCGAAAGGTGTCGCGGTCGAACAGCTGGCTGGCGATGCCGAGACGCAGCGCCTCCGGCGCATCGACGATGCGCGCGCTGAACAGGATGTCGGCCACGGCGCCCATCCCGATTTTACGCACCATCATGGCGATGCTGGAATAGCCGTAGCCGAGCCCGAGCCGGGCGGCGGGAATGCGAAACCGGCTGTCGGACGCGGCGATGCGCAGGTCGCAGCACATCGCCAGCTCCATGCCGCCGCCGAAACAGATGCCGGCAATCACCGCGACCGTCGGCTTCGCCGCGCGGGCCAAGGCGCCGTCCGCCTGCGCCACCGCATGATCATAGGCCGCAACCGCCGCCTCCCCGGAGCGCTTTTCGCCGAATTGCGAGATGTCGGCGCCGGCCGAAAATGCGCGTTCGCCGGTCCCGGTGATGGCGATCACCCGGACGGCGTCATCGGCCTCGGCGCGGGCGATCAATCCCGGCAGGCTCGCCCACATCTCGAAGGTCAGCGCGTTCAATTTGGACGGCTGATCAATGGTCAGCCGCGCCACGCCGTTGGCCGCGTGATAGCGGATCGCGGGGCCTGCGCCCAATGCTGCGTCGCTCATGTCAAACCACTCCTGCGCGCCGCAGCGCGTCGATCTCGTCCTCGGCCAGGCCCGCTTCCGCCAGCACGGCCGCGGAATGCGCACCCTTGTTGGGGATCGGCGCCGTGATCGACGCCGGCGTCCGCGACAGCCCCACCGGCTGGCCCACCAGTTCGATATCACCGAGCACGGGATGGTGCACGGATTGCGCGATGCCGAGATGGCGCACCTGCGGATCGGCGAACACCTCGTCCATGCGATAGACCGGGCCGGCCGGCACGCTGTGCCGTTCCAGCAGCGTCAGCAGATCGGCGGAGGTCTTGGCCAGGAACAGCGGCGCCAGCATTTGCATCAGCGCCGCGCGGTTGTGGAAACGATCGTTCTGGGTAGCATAGTCCGAATGCGCCGCGAGGCCAGGCAGATCCAGCGCCGCGCACAGCGCCTTCCACTGGCCGTCGCCGCCAACGCCGATATTGATGAAACCGTCGCGGGTCCGCATCAGGCCCATGGGCGTCGAATAGGGATGGTCGTTGCCGGCCTGCGGCGGCACCACGCGGTCCACCAGATAGCGCGCCGCCTGGAAGTCGCACAGCGCGATCTGCGCCTCCAGCAGCGAGGTCTGCACCCACTGCCCCAGCCCGGATTTTTCACGCTCGGCCAGCGCTACCAGGATGCCGGTGGCGGCATAGATGCCGGCGGTGGAATCGGCCACCGCGATGCCGGCGCGCACCGGCCCCTGCTCTGGCAGGCCGGTGAGCCACATCAGCCCGCCCATGCCCTGCGCGATCTGGTCGAAGCCGGCGCGGTTTCGATACGGGCCGTCCTGGCCGAAGCCCGAGATCGACGCCAGAATGATTTTTGGATTGACCGCGCGCAGTGCCTCGTAGCCGATGCCGAGCCGCTCCTTGACGTCGGGGCGGTAGTTCTCGACCACCAAGTCGGCGGTGGCCACCAGCCGCATGAATGCCGCCAGACCCTCGGGCCGCTTCAGGTTCAGCGTCAGCGAGCGCTTGTTGCGATGCAAATTCTGCATGTCGTAGCCGAGCCGCGCGCCGGACATGCTCTCGTTGGGATCGACGCCGTCGGGGGCTTCGATCTTGATGACGTCGGCGCCGAAATCAGCCAGCACGCGGCAGCAGGTGGGACCGGCGCGGACGCGGGTGAGATCAAGCACGCGCAGATGATCCAGTGCGGTGCTGCGTGAGGCGGACGTCATGGGTGGTCTCCGGCACAATGACCGGGCGCGCGGCGCCCGAGAAAATCGGTATCCGTCTGCAGATCGACAGCAAGCGACAGCAGCGCCGCATCGGTATGCGGCCGTCCGACGAGCTGCATCGCCATCGGCAGGCCGTCGCTGTCGAGCCCGCAGGGGATCGCCACCGCCGGCAGCCCGAGCCCGTTGACCCAGCGCGTCAGCGCCGACAATTCGTACAGCGTGCGCGCCGAGAAGTCCGGCGAGTCCGGCTCGCAGCTCGCCACGCGCGGCGTCCGCATCGACATCACCGGCAGCACCATGGCGTCCGCACCCGCGAAGACGGCATCCAGCGCCGGACCGGCCAATTGCTGCAAGGCTTCGCGCGCCTGCTGCAAATCGGCGTCGTCGATCGCAAGGCCTTTGCCGAGCCGCCGCGCCAGGGTCGGTGGCAGCCCGCCCGCCTCGATCAGCGCCCGATGCGACCGCGCGGCCTCGCCCTGCAGCAAGGTCAGCACCGGCTTGTCGCAGGCCGCAATCAGGTCGCCCGCGCGCGTCGCGCTGATGATCACGTCCATCCGTTGCAGCACTGCGGCCACGCCGAGCCCGATGTCTCGGTCGCAGAACGCCAGCACATCCTCCGCGACGGCCATCCGCGTCAGCGGCCATCGGCCCGGGGCCTCGTTGAACGCATCCGCGATGTCGAGAAGGTCGCCGGCAGAAGCCGCCAGAAAGCCGATGGTATCGAGCGACGGCGCCAGCGCCATGGTGCCGGCCGCAGGCACCATGCCGTGCGTCGGCACCCAGGCGGTGACGCCGCAGCAATGCGCGGGGATGCGCAGCGAGCCCGCGGTGTCCGAGCCCAGCGCCACCGGCACCAGTCCCGCCGCCACCGCCACCGCCGAGCCCGACGACGATCCGCCGCAGATATGGTCGGCATGCCAGGGATTGACCGGCCGACGCCGCAGCGGGTTGCCGCCCGACGGCTCATAGGCCAGCGGCGTCATTTCGGTGAAACCCGCCAGTTGCGCGCCGAGGGTGATGAGCCGCGCCAGCACCGGCGCCGTTTGGCTTGCGGGCGCGCGCGGCGGCTGCGCCAGCCCGCAGGTCGCGGCGCGGCCTGCAAGGTCCACCAGATCCTTGGCGGCGAAGATCAGCTCATCCAGCGGTCCAGCCACGACCGGCGCCGGATCGCACCAGTCGACAAAGCTGTGCAGTTGAGCGTCGGCGGCGCGCGCCGCGGCGATCGCGTTCTGGAAAATGTCGTCGGGGGAGGATTCCGCGTTCACCGTGACTCGCTCATTGTCCGAACAGGCTAGGCTGCGAAAATGGCTTCGCAAATTGGAAAATCGAGCAGGCAGATTTCGAATTAGGCGAAATCACGAACCTGATGGAGCCAGTCGACCAGCCGCGCTGTCGGCGCATCCAGCGCCGCCATCGCCGGCACCACGACGTCGATGTTGCGGACCGCCCAGTCATCGGACAGCGTAACCACTTTCAGCCCGAGCGCATGGGCCACGGGCTGCATGGCCGTCTCCGGCAGAATGCCGATGCCGAGCCGTTTCTGCACCATCTGGCACATCACCACGAAGGTGCGGACCTGGACGCGGATGTTGAGGATGCGATCGGCCTCGAAGGCCTTGCCGGCAATCAGGCGATACACCGCCGAGCCGCTTTCGAGGGCGACGAACTCCTCATCGAACAAGTCGGCAAAGGCCACCATGGTGCGCGCTGCCAGCGGATGATCCGCGGCGACGGCGACCACCAGTCGATCCCTCGTATAGGGGAAAGCATCCAGGCTGTGAGGCGCCGGTCCGCGGACGATGACGCCGACGTCGGCCTGCTTGCGATCGAGCGCTTCGAGAATCTCCGAAGACGGACGCTCCTCGAGGTCGATCTTGATGTCCGGATTGTCGCGGGCAAAGTCGGCGAGGTCGCCGGCGAGCCTCTGCATCAGCGCCGAGCTCGAGGCGCAGACGCGGATCCGTCCGCGCACCCCGGAGCGATGCTCGTCCATGCCAACCGCCAACCGATCGGCCATATGCAGCACCGACAGTGCATAGCGTTCGGCGGTGATGCCGGCGCTGGTGACCTCGAGTCCATGCGGCAACCGCCGCACCAGCGGCACGCCGAGTTCCTCCTCGAACAGCTTGAGTCGGCGGCTGGCCGCCGACAGCGCGAGGTGCGTGCGCTCGGCGGCGCGGCTCAGGCTGCGCAGTTCACAGATCGCCACGAACAGGCGCAGTGTCTGCAGATCGTGGTGGAGCATGCCCTCTCCTCGCGCGACGCGCCTGCCCGGTCCTAGTGTTTGCGCGCCAGCACGGAGACGAAAAAGCCGTCCGTCCCGGTCCGCCGCGGGGTCATCAGCAGGCCCTCCGGCGACTGGTAGACGGCGTCGGCAAAGGCCTCGGCCTTGTCCCACAGCACCGACATCACCTGCTCCGGCGGCACCACGGCGAAGTCCGGCTGGCGGGCGGTGAAGGCGCGGATCTGGTCGCGGTTTTCCTGCGGCAGCACCGAGCAGGTCACGTAGGCGATGCGGCCGCCGGGCTTGACCAGATGCACCGCACGATCAAGCACTTCGGCCTGGTCCTTGATGCGGACCTCGAGCGCGCCCGGGCGCATCCGCCACTTGGCGTCGGGGTTGCGGCGCCAGGTGCCGGTGCCGGTGCACGGCGCGTCGATCAGCACCAGGTCGGCGGAATTGTGGATGTCGGCCAGCGTGTCGTCCGGGCCCTTCGGCGTGCGGATATCCGCGTTGTGGACGCCGGCGCGGGACAGCCGCTCGTGGATCGGCGCCAGCTGGCGCTTGTCGGAATCGGTGGCGATCAGGCGGCCCTTGCCCTGCATCATCGCCGCCAGTGCCAGCGTCTTGCCGCCGGCGCCGGCGCAGAGGTCGATGACCTGCTCGCCCGGCTTGGCGCCGGACAGCATGGCGGCAAGTTGCGAGCCCTCGTCCTGCACCTCGATGCCGCCCTTGATGAAATCCTCCTCGGCATGGATGCCTGGATTGCGGGCGTCGGCGCCCAGATCGATGCGCAGGCCGAGCGGCGACCACGGCGTCTCCATGGCGCCGAGATGGCGCAGCGAACCCAGCACCTTTTCCCGCTTGGCCTTCAGCGCATTGACCCGCAGGTCGAGCGGCGCGCGCGAGGCCATGGCGGTCGCCTCGGCGACGCGGTGGTCGCCGAACACGTCGGCGAGCTGGCTGTCGAGCCATTCCGGGTAGTCACCGGCAATGTGCGGGGGCGCGCCGACGGTGGTGCGCTCCGCCAGCGCGGCGCGCTCGGTGTCCGACAGCGGGTCCGGGGCAAAGCGGCTGCCGTCGAGCAGCGCGTCGATGGCCGCCACGTCCATGCCGCGCTCGGCCTTGAGCATGCCCAGCACCCGCGCCCGTGGCGTATCGTTGTCCATGATCCAGGCGCTGGAGGCGCGGCGCCGCAGCACGTCCCAGACCAGCCCGGCGATCGCAGCGCGGTCCCCGGAGCCCGCAAAGCGGTGCGCGGTCCCCCACTCCTTCAGCGCCTTCGCGGCGGGAACGCGCTGGGTGTCGATGGCGTCGATAAGCTCGATGGCGGCGGACAGGCGGGCGGCGGGCGTCATGTTGTGCTTTCAGGCGAGAGAAGCGCGGCACCGCCCCGATCGCCTCAGATCAGGAGCAGCATCCGCAGCGCGAAGTAGAACCACATGGCCAGCAACACAAGCGCACTGGCGAGCCAGGCCTGGCCGCCACGGCTATTGGCAATGAAACCGGCACCGACAAAGCGCGCGATCACGAACACCCAGGACAGGCAGACCAGTGCCAAGTCGATTTTGCGCAACGGCAGCCCGATGGCGATCAGGGTGTAAAACAGCAAATCGAGCTGCGGCGCGGTATTCGGCAGGTCACCGGCGTCGGCGCGTGCCGCCGTGCGGCCGCCGCGGCCGGTATAGAAAAACATCCCCAGCGTAATCGCCACCAGCACGAACACCGGCAGCAGCACCATTTGGATCGTCATTAACGTCTCCGCTTCTTGCGCGCGGCAACCGTGACGTCACCGCCGCGTAGAATGGAACCGTCAAACGACGCAATCGGTTCCAGCCAGTTCTGTGGCTCCAAACCGTCACTTTTAAATCCGCGGGCCGCACTCCCGTAATTTTAATTGCTCAACTTAAAAGTGTAGGTAAGCTTATTCGCGTTGCAACTTTTCGGGCCAGCCCGCTAAAGGCGACCGATGGACTACCAAGGATAGCAAATCAAGCACTCAGCCCGGATCGCGGTGACGATCAGCAAGGGGATGTCAGGATGGAAACGATTTCCGTTTTCTATCTCGCGCGACGCGTCGAGGGCTATCAATACTTCGAGCGATTTGTCGAATCCTACAAAGCACATGCAGCCGGTATACCCCACCAGCTAATCGTTATTGCGAAAGGTTTTAAAAACGAAGGTCAGCGCGCTGTTTTGCGCCAGTTGTTCGAAGAGATACCTCATCGTATCGTAAGCGTCCCGGACGAGATTGGATTCGACCTGCACGCTTATCAAGACGCCGCGATCAAAGTTGATACGGATTACGTTTGCTTTCTGAATACCTTCACGACATTTCGCACGGATAATTGGCTCCGGAAACTGTTCGAGCACGCAATTAAACCAGATGTCGGCATGGTCGGCGCTACTGGTTCTTATGAAAGCCTCATCAACAGCTTCAAGGTTGTCCATCAAATTGCTTGGTATGCCCAGCGACCTTGTGCAATGAACGCAGAGCTCACAAAGAAATTTGCCTGGGTTTTTCGGGCTCACTCACCCGCGACAACTGCGGCACTGAAGTCTGCTCGTTTGCGTATTAGGCGACAAATCGGCGACTTTGTTCGTAATCGTGAGAAGATAAGTCGTCTTGCTCGTGACTTCACATTCCACTGGAACGCCATGGTGCAGCCGGGCGGGCCACTGAACAAAATCCGTGATTTTTCGCCGTTCCCAAATCCGCACATACGCTCCAATGTCTTCATGGTCCGGCGCGACGACTTCATTGCAGCCCCCTTGGTCGGCAAGGAAAAACTTGATTGCTGCCGTTTCGAGTCGGGGCCGAGCGGGCTTTCGACCAGTTTCCGCAAGCGTGGGCTTCGCCTGCTCGTCGTGGGCGCGGACGGCAAAGGATATGACGTCGAAGATTGGCCGACTTCCGGTGCGTTCAGATCACGCCGCCAGTTCAATTTGTTAGCACGTGACAATCAATCCCAGGAGTTTGATAGTTGCTCTGCAGAAGAACAAGCTGTCTTACAGGACATGACTTGGGGCGGTTACGATCAACCTGACCAGCCCGAAATCGAACTTGTTGGAATTCACTTTTCCAAGAAGCACAACGTGCGATCGGTTGGCTTACAGATCCCGTCGAGTACTGGCAGTCGGATCTTCTCCATTGTAATACCATGCTTGAACCGCAACAAACTCGTTTCAGAAGCCGTACAAACAGTTCTGAAGCAAAACTATACAAACTTCGATATTTGTGTTTTCGACAACGCATCAAAGGTCCCGCTTGCCCATACCCTTCGCCAGTTCAACAATGCGCATATCCGCATCGAACGATCGGAAGAGGTTCTGCCGGTCACCCAAAGCTGGAACCGGGCTTTGGACATGGCAAGCGGGGAATATGTCACGCTTCTGGGCGACGATGACGGTCTGCTGCCCAACTTCTTCGCGCGTATAAATTCACTTGCGGATGCGTTTGGCAATCCGGATGTGATCTTCTCGTCACTATATCAATTTGTGCACCCGGGAGTATCGCCGCACAACAAGGACGGCTTCGTAACGACTTTGCCAATGGCAGACTTCCTGCATGAAGAACCCGGTCCATTTGTGCTGCCTCGCGAGGCAGCACGGCGCGCCGTCGATAATTCGCTCGATCTGCGACGCTCGTTCATGTTTAACATGCCAGCATTTACTTGCAGAAATTCATTTTTAAATGGGATCCGGCGGGAAGGAAAAGTTCTTCATTCGCCGTTTCCGGACTACTACTTTGCGAACATTGCTCTTGAGTTATCGACGAAAACGATATGCGAGCCGCGGGCACTGTCATTCCAAGGCGTGTCGAAGGCTTCGTTTGGCTTCACGCTCCTCAACAACACAACCGAGGTTGGATTTGAGGCCTTGGGTTCGCCAGAAAGCATCCATTTCAACGGAACAGGCGATTATGTTCTGCCGGGCTCACGCTACTGGACTGAATATATCATCACGATGGAGCACGTCGCGTTGGTCCTGAACGATCCTGCCAGACGACCGAATATAAACCGTTATCGGCGGCACATGACCGTCGAACTCATGAAGTCGTCGCAAAGGACGCTGGGCTCCGAACT
>JBEVEC010000004.1:0-11984 GCA_040512975.1 Tardiphaga sp.
CTGCGTCTGGGCGCGGATCACGCGGCCGAATTTCGGGATGCCGGCGATGCCGACTGCAATCGCAATGTTGAGCATGCCCTGGCCGAGAAAGGTCACCACCAGCATCGCCAGCAGCACGCCGGGGAATGACGACAGCACGTCGAACACGCGCGAGGTCGCCTCGTCGAGAAAGCGGTTGCGCTGCCCTGCCAGGATGCCAAGCACGATGCCGAAGGCGAGGCTGATCGCCATGCCGCCGAGCCCGATCAGCAACGAATAGCGGGTGCCGTGAATGGTCCGCGCGAACACGTCGCGGCCGAGCCGGTCGGTGCCGAACAGATGGTCCCAGCTCGGCGGCTTCAGCCCCAGCGCATAGTCGCCGATCAGGGGATCGAACGCCGTAAAGGCGCGCGGGAACGCGGCGGCGACAAACAGCGCACCGAGAAACGCCAGCGCGATGACGAGACCGGCCGTCAGCAGCCGCGGTCCGACCACGGCAGCGCTCACCGCCGGCTCCACGGCGCCGGCCGGATTGCGCTGCGGATCGAGCGCGATGGACAGGTCCGCAAGCGGACGGGTTTGCACGTTCATTGCGCCCTCAGCCTCGGGTCGATCAGCAGATACAGGATGTCGAGCACGGTGGATGCGGCGACGTGGATGAAGGCGGCCAGCAGCACCACGGCCAGCACCACCGGCACGTCATGGGTCAGCACGGCGCCGAGGGTCACGGTGCCGAGGCCGGGACGGCCGAACACTTTCTCGGTGATCACCGCGCCGCCGAGCAACCCGCCGATCAGCCAGCCGCCGAGGGTGACCGCCGGCAGCAGCGCATGCCGCAGCACATGGCGGGCGCGGATCGCGAATTCGCCGACGCCGCGGGCGCGCACGGTAGTGACGAAGGGCGCGTCCAGCGTCTTCTCCATGGCCTCGCGCAGCACCTGCGCCAGCAGCCCGGCGGTCGGCAGCGCCAGCGTCAGCGACGGCAGCACGATCGACTTCCAGCCATTGGCCCCGGACACCGGAAACCAGCGCAGCGTGAAAGAGAACGCCATCAGCAGGAGGATGCCGAGCCAGAACACCGGCGTGGATGCGAACACCAGCTCGAGCAGCGAGGCCAGTTGCCGCGAGACCCGGCCGCGGCCCGCCGTAAGCAACGCAAGGGCGACGGCGATGGCGATGGCCAGCACGCCGCCGAGCAGTGCCAACTGCACCGTCGGCATGAGTTGCGACCCTACCACCTCCGTGACGGGCTGGCGCAGCACATAGGACGTGCCGAGGTCGCCCTGCACGATGCGCAGCAGAAAATCCAGGTACTGCGCGGGCAGACTGCGATCGAGCCCCCACTCGGCCGCGATCGCCTCGCGCAGCCCCGGATATTCCACGTCGCCGGCCAGGATGTCCTGGATGCGCCCCGGCAAGGCGTGCAGCGCCAGGAATGCCGCCGTCACGCTGGCCCAGGCGACCACGACGCCGGTCAGCAGCCTGGAGATGATGCGGGACCACATGATGCCGGCTTACTTCGCAAGCCAGAAGTCATAGGCGCTGGACGGGGAGTCCAGCCCGGCCTCGAAGCCCAGCCCGTTGACGTTGCTCTTCGCCGCCAGAAACCAGCTCGGTGCGAACATCGGGATGATAAAACCCTGGTCGACGCCGCGCTTCTGGATCGCGTCGGTCAATTCCCGCTTTCTCGCGCTATCGGTGGTGCGCAGCGATTCATCGATCAGCCCGGTGATCTCGGGATCCGGATGAGCGATGTTGGAATACAGAAACCCCTTAGACCCCAGCATGTCCCACAGCTCGCGCGCGGGATCCGAGGGATTGTCGGTGTTGGGATAGATGGTCCAGTTGCCGGCGGCGTTGTTCTTGGCGTATTCGCCGGCGGTGATAATGCGCAGATTGAGATCGAAGCCGATATTCTTGCGCACCGCGGCCTGGATGCCCTGGATCAGCACCTCGCGGTTGTCGCGCACGTAAGGCTGCGGATAGCCGACGTCGATCTTCAGGCGCGCGCCGTTCTTGGTGCGAAAACCCTCCGCATCGCGGCCGGTCCAGCCGGCCTCGTCGAGCAGCTTGTTGGCGCCGGCCACATCGTTGCCCCACGCGCCGACCAGCGCCTTGTTATAGGCCGGGTTAGCCGGACCGATGATCGACCACGCGCGCGGCACGGTGCCGAGATAGATCTGCTTGACCAGCGGCTCGAGATCGAACCCGTCGCGCAGCGCACGCCGCACCCGTACGTCATCCGCTGGCGGGATCGTATAGTTGACGTTGAAGGTGAACGAGGTGCTGGCGCCGGACGGCCCGGGCAACAGCTTGAACTCGGCCTGGTCGGCGAATAGCGCGACATCCGTCGGCTGCACGCCTTCGATCAGGTCGACCTGCCCCGACGTCAGCGCCCCCGCACGCACCGCCGCCTCCGGCAGGAAGCGGAAGGTCACGCGATCGAGATAGGCCGGACCGCTATGCGCGGCATAGCCCGGCGCCCATTTGTAATCCTTGTTGCGGACGAACACGGCCGACTGGCCACGGCTGTAGCGCTCGAACACGAACGGCCCCGTTCCGGCCAGCCCCGCACCGCCGCCGCACAGGTCGCCCTTGGCGAGCGACTTCGGCGAGATGATGCCGAGCTTGACGTTGGACGTGGACTCCAGGAACGACGAATCCGGTCGTGTCAAAATCAGCTTGATGACATAGGGCGACACCACCTCGGCGCGGTCGAAATCCTGCAACAGCGCCACGGCATTGGCCGCGTTCTCCGGCTTCTTGACGTAGTCGTAATTGGCCTTCACCGCGGCGGCGTCGAATTTCTCGCCGTCATGGAAGACGACGTCCTCGCGCAGCTTGTAGGTATATTCCTTGCCGTCCGGCGAGATCGACCATTCGGTGGCGAGCCACGGCGCAAAGCTGCCGTTGGCGCGTTTGCCGACCAGCGAGTCGATATAGTTGCGCGCCACGAAGAACGCGGCCTGCTGCGACGACTGGTGTGGATCGAAGCAGCTGGGCTCAGTCGCGACGCCCCAGGTGATGGCGCCGCCGGACACCGGCTTGCCGTCTTGCGCCTGCACGACCGAAGCACCGGCGATCATCGACGCGATCGCCATCGCTGCGCTGGTCGAAATCGTATTATTTCTCATGGAAGCCCGTCCGCTGGTGTTTTTGACTATCATTCATGTCGGTCACGGGTCGGATGTGTTGAAATGCAGTCAGGCTGGTGCCGCTGCTACTTCATCCGATCGGCGCAACGCGATCGCAATGTGGAGCGCGATCTAAATCCGTCATGCGCGCAAAAACAACGGGCTTCGCACGATCTCGCCGCCGCGACCTATAGTTTGAAAGATCATTCGCGATGCAACGCGATCCATGGACGAATGCGATGCTTGCCGGCTCGAAAACAATTCGATCGCTCTACGTCATCACCGACGAACATTCGCATGCGCGATTGCAGGCCGCATCGCGCGCACGCTACGGCGCATGAAACACCAGCGTGCGCAGCTCGATGCTTTCGCGCGGCGGCGCATTGGCGGGTGCAGTCGGATCGGCGAAGGCGGTGTGAGGCGCGAAACGCGCCACGCCGTCGGTCTGCGAATCGTAGCACTTGAGCAGCAGGATCTCGTCCGGCGTCATGTCCGGGACGTAGTACCAGCGGTGCTCCGGATTGAACTTCACCGAATAGGTCTCGCCGACGCGGTGCGGATAGACCAGATCGGATCCGACCAGTTCATCGAAGCGCACGGTGCGGGCATCGGCGACGGCCAGCGGCGCGTCCTTCAGCGGGCCGCGGATCGGGCGCCACAGATTGATGATCTGCACGCGTCCCTTGAGCAACTGTTCGGCCTCGTCCGGTATCAGGTCGCGGACGCGCTGCGGGCCCGAGCGGTCGGTGTGGTCCACATGCACCCGCGCCACCGGCTGACGCGGGCCGCCGCCGCGATCATTGGCGCCGTCGACGCGCTTGCGCACCGTGTGGTCAAAAACAAAGACGCGGTCCGCACCCGTCACGTCCTTCAGCAGCCTCTCGGCCTCGGGATAATAGACGCTCCTGACATTGTCATCGTCATGGAAGTCGGCGACCGCGCTGTGCCGATGCGCAACGGCAAAGCCGTGCTCGTCGAGCGACCAGCGGTCGATGCTGGGCCGTGCATCATGGATCGCCACCATGTGCGGCTCCGGCTCAGCCGTGGACCGCGGCTCGCCGGCCGGCGGATCGAACGTGTAGGTGCGCGGCCGCGCCTGGATCGGCGCCAGGTAATTCAGATCGGCGGTGACGAAAGCGCCTGCGGTGATCGTCTCGTTGAGCAGTCCCATGACCGTTCTCCCGTTTGAGATGGGCACGTCGCGGAATCCGCCAGCCCATTTCGTTCAATGTGACCCTCCTGGTATCGGCCGCCAATGCACGCGCTGAAATAAGAATGCGTTTCTAAGATCGAGAAGCTACACGCGATGTCTTTTCCGTCCTCCCTACGCCAGAGATAAGATGATGCCGTGCCCCCGAGTCGTCCCCGCGAAGGCGGGGACCCATAACCCCCGAGGGTCTTGATAAAACATCACTATCACCGCATTGCGCTAAGGATAGCACACGGCGTATGGGTCCCGCCTTCGCGGAGACGACAACTCGCTCGCAGCGACGCCCTGATCCGTTATTCAATTTCCTTACGCACGCGCAGCACGTGCCGATACCGCCGGGTCCCTCACCCTCGGAAACACCTGCTCCGCAAAATGCTGCATCTCGGCTTCGAATGGCTGAAATTGCAGCATGAACAGCTCGATGCCGGCGGCATGGAAATCGCGGATTCGCGCGGCGACCGTGTCATAGCTGCCGACCAGCCCCGCGGCGGTGCCGCCATTGCTGCCGACACGCGGCGATTTCTGCATGGTCTGCATCATCACCACCTTAGGATCCGTATTGGCGCGCTGGATCGCCTTGATCGGCGCATCCAGCGCAGCCAATGTCAGCAGCCGCCGGTGCGCTTCCTCTGCTTCCGCATCGGTTGCTCGCGCGATGACGAAGGCCGACAGGCCGAAGCGCAACGGCGCCCCGGCGCGCGGCCGCGCCGCCACGTCGGCGATCAGGGCCGCCACATCGGCCAGCGGCTGTCCATTGATGAACCAGGTGTCGCCATGCGCCGCGACGAGATTGCGCGCCGGCTCCGACTCGCCGCCGACATAGATCGCCGGCCGCGCGCGGTACAGGTCCTTCGGCCGCAGTGCGTAGTTGCTGACGTCGAAATGCGCGCCCTTGTGCGTCAGCCGCTCGCCGCTCGTCAGTTGTGCGACGATGGAGACCCACTCCTTGCCATAGGCGTAGCGGTCGTCGTGTTCGGCGAAACCGATGCCCGCCTTCTCCAGTTCGGGCTTGTTCCAGGCGTTGACGAGATTGATGGCGAAGCGTCCGCGGCTGATGTTGTCGATCTGCAGCGCCATCTTGGCCAGCACCACCGGATGAAACAGATAGGGCTTGATCGCCGCGATGATCTCGATGCGGCTGGTCAGCGCGGCGATCGCCGCGGCCGAGGTCCAGGTCTCGAGCTGATCGAGGTCTTCCTGATGCGGATTGATGGTGTGCTGCGCGATCAGCGTCGAGTCGTAGCCCAGCGCCTCCGCCTGCAGCACCACGGACCGGTTGCGCTCCCACGACGCGTCATAAGGCTCCTCGGGATCCTGGTGCGCGGCACGCGGGCCGTGCACGGGGGACCAGACGCCAAATCGCAGGGGTGTTGAACTCATCATTTGCCTCTTGCATGAGATGCGCGCATTCGCGGCAAAGCCATACGCACATCACGACGCAGCGCGGCGACAAGCGCAACATCGGATCCGGCGTCCGCATAAAATTGATGCAGCCCAACGAGAAACATATTCTCTGCATCGGCGCCGGCACCACGAGTTTGTTCTGAGACGCCGCTAGGCATTGCGTTCGCCATCACGACTCGCAGTTTCATTGTTTCGAGAATGCGCAACCGCGCAGATCGTTTGTCTCTCGAATGTGCCACGCGCAAATCAATCCAACTCAATATCGCGCAGAGAATGGTTTCACCGAAGAAACTGCAGACGCGGCGATTTTCGTTGCTCTATCATTCGCGTCACTGCACGGCATCGTCGCCCTGCCCGGATCATGATTTTGAGCAACGCCGACTATCTCATTCGAACCGATTATCCCGCGGCCGGCGCGGCTGCGCGCAAGCGAGATGTGCGCGCCGCTCCGCAAGTCGGCTTCGCGCCCAACCTGACGGTGCTGTCATGGATCGCGCCCGTCGTGCTCCTCGTCGTGTGGGAAGCGCTGGCGCAGGCCGGTTGGTTGTCGCCGCAGGTGTTGCCGGCGCCGTCGAAGGTGTTGCGGACGGCGTGGAAGCTGGCGCTGTCAGGCTCGCTGCTCAACGATCTCGGCGTCAGCCTGCTGCGCGCAACGGCGGGCTTTGTCATCGGCGGCAGCATCGGCTTCTTCCTCGGCACGCTGGTCGGCTTCTCGCGCATCGCCGAGGCGCTAATCGATCGCAGCGTGCAAATGGTCCGCGCCATACCATTTCTCGCCGCGGTGCCGCTGGTGATCGTCTGGTTCGGAGTCGGCGAGGCGCAGAAGATCTTTCTGGTGTCGCTCGGCGTCGCCTTCCCGATCTACATCAACACCACGCTCGGCATCCGCCAGATCGATCCGAAGCTGCTGGAGCTCGGACGCGTGCAGGGACTGTCCACCCTCCAATTGATCCGGCGCATCATTCTGCCCGGCGCGCTGCCGTCGATCCTCACCGGCGTCCGCTACGCGCTGGCGACGGCGTGGCTGGCGCTGGTGGTGGCGGAGACCATCGGCGCGCAATCCGGCTTGGGCTTCCTCGCCATGGACGCCCGCGAATTCCTGCGCACCGACGTGATCGTGCTGACCATCGCGATCTACGCGCTGATCGGCGTCGCGGCGGATTCGATTGCGCGCCTGCTCGAACGCCGGCTGCTCGCCTGGCACCCGAATTACGGCAAGGACCAGCGCGCATGACCAACCTCTCGTTGATCTCCGACCCTGCCGTGATCGTCACCGGACTGACGCGCGCCTATGGCCATCGCGTCGTCATCGATCAGCTCGACCTGCGCATCGCCCGCGGCGAATTCGTCGCGCTGCTTGGCGAGAGTGGCTGCGGCAAGACCACTCTGCTGCGGGCCCTTGCCGGCCTCGATCCGATCCAGGGCGGCCATATCGACGCGCCCGGGCGGCCGGCGGTGGTGTTCCAGGAGCATCGGCTGCTGCCATGGGATACGCTTGCCGAGAATGTCGCGCTGGGGCTGACCGGTGCCGATCCGCGTCGGCGCGCGGCCGCGGCGCTGGTCGAGGTCGGTCTCGGCGATCGGCTGGATGACTGGCCGCGCAATCTGTCCGGCGGACAGGCGCAGCGCGTCGCGCTGGCCCGGGCGCTGGTGCAGGAGCCGCGCCTGCTGCTGCTGGACGAGCCCTTCGCCGCGCTGGACGCACTGACCCGCATCCGCATGCATGTGCTGGTGAAGGAGCTGGTGGCGCGGCATCGTCCCGGCGTGCTGCTCGTCACCCACGACGTCGACGAGGCAATCGTGCTGGCCGATCGCATCCTGGTGATGCGCGGCGGCGTTATCGCATCCGAACATACGGCCCCGGCGCCCGGTGAGCCGGCTGCGTCCCGCGCGCAGTTGCTGCACGAACTCGGCGTTGTCGCCCGCCAGGTCGCCTGATCTCACGCCACAGGATTTTTGCCCATGTCGAAACCGTTTTGGACCCCATCGCGCCGTGACCTCATCACCGCAGCGATGGCCGGCGTCGGCGCCTATGCCGGCCTGAACTTCCTCGAGCCCGACAGCGCCTATGCCGATGCGGGGCGCAAGACCGACAAGGTCCGGCTGACCTGGGGCTATTTCGGTCTCACGCTGATCGCCAAGGAGCGCGGCGAGCTCGAAAAGGCACTTGCCAACGACGGCATCAAGGTCGAATGGCTGGGCCCGTTCCCGAACCACGCGCCGACCCTGCAGGCCGTCACCGGCGACAGCGCCGATTTCGGCTTCGGCGGCAGCACGACGCCGGCATTGGCCGCCATCATCGCCGGCTCGCCGCTCGTCTTCACCCAATTCGTGCTTTACGAGCCGCGCACCACGGCGATCATCGCCAAGGACGGCTCCGGCATCGACAAGGTCGAGGACCTGGTCGGCAAGTCCGTCGCCGTCAACCGCTCGGGGCTCGGCGAATTCCTGCTGATCGCGGCGCTCGAGAAGCACAAGGTCGACCGCGCGAAGGTGAAGTTCGTCTATCTCAACCCGCCCGATGCCGCGCCGGCGCTGGCATCCGGCAAGGTCGACGCGTGGTCGATGTGGAGCCCCGGCGTCGATATCGCCCGGCTCGACTACAAGGCGCACGACATCTTCCTGGAAGGCCGCGACCTCGACTTCTACATCGACTATTCGTCCTATGTGACGTCGCGCGCCTTTGCCGCGAACAACCCGGCGATCGTGCGCGCGCTCAGCGCCGCCTTCGAGAAAGAGGCGCAATGGGTCAACGAGAACACCCGCGATGCCGAATATCTCGTGCAGAAGGTCGCCAGATACAGCGATACGATCCGCGACCAGTTTATTGCGCAGAAGCGCAACTACCGGCTCTTTCCCGCCTCGGACAAGAAGTTCGTCGCCGGACTTCAGACGGCCGCCGATTGGCTGACCGCGCGAAAGGTGCTGCCGGAGCCGGTGACCGTGTCGGATCATCTCGCCACTGTTTGAGCTTCGCCACCGCCATCAAGTTTCACATCCGCCGAGCAGGACCGCCATGAACAAGCCTACGCCGCATCATTCCTTCGACGTCTCGCAGCCGGTTCAGATCGGCTCGGCCAATCTCGATCTACTGTTCGACCACATCGCCGAGGGCGAGGCCGAGCGCGAACGCGAGCGGACCCTGCCCTACGAGATCATCGACCTGCTGCGGCAGTCGCGGATCGGCGCGCTGCGGATTCCCAGGGCTGAAGGCGGCGGCGGCAGTTCGGTGCGTGAGCTGCTCGCGGTGGTCATCCGGCTCGGCAAGGCCGACGCCAATGTCGCGCATATCCTGCGCAACCATTTCAGCGTGGTCGAGCGCCTGCTGGCGTCACCGCCGAGCCCGCAAAACCGCAAGTGGCGCGACGACGTCGCGGCCGGCGCAATCATCGGCCTGGCGACCACAGAGCTCGGCAGTTCTCAGGTCGGCGACATCGCGCCCGCCACCGTGGTCACGCCGGAGGGCGACGGCTACCGCCTCAACGGCACGAAATATTACAGCACCGGCACGCTCTATGCCGATTACGTGCTGGTGCGGGTCGCCGGCCCGAACGAGCAGTTGGCCACCACGATCATTCCGGTCAAGCGCGACGGCGTCGAACTGGTGGACGACTGGGACGGCACCGGCCAGCGCCTGACTGGAAGCGGCACCACGCATTTTCGCAATGTCCGCGTCGAGGCTGCCGAGCTGATCTTCGATCAGCCCGATGTCGGCTATGGCGCCGCTTATCAGAACACGTTCGCGCAGCTCTATCTGACCGCCATCAATGCCGGCATTACCGCCGCCGTGCAGCGCGACGCGGCCGAATTGGTACAGCGGCGCGCGCGCAGCTTCTATTACGCCCCTACTTTGCGCCCGCGCGAGGATCCGATCCTGCAGCAGACCGTCGGCCAGATCGCCAGCAACGCCTTCGCCGCCGAAGCCACCGTGCTCGCCGCGGCCGACGCGCTGGATGTGTCGAGCGTCAACGCGGATCCCGCCGACACTGCGCCTGCCCTCGCCGCGGCATTGGCCTCGTCGAAGGCCAAGATCGTGGTCGACGACCTCGCGATCCGCAGCGGCAGCCTGCTGTTCGATGCCGGCGGCGCGTCGGCCACCAAGAAATCCGACAACCTCGACCGCCACTGGCGCAACGCGCGGACGCTGTCGTCGCATAATCCCGTGACCTACAAGGCCCAGGCCATCGGCGCCTATGAGATCAACGGCACGCCGCTGCCGGCAAAGGGATTTTTCTAATTTCCCGACAAGACGGCCAGCGGGGTGCGGCTCGCACCGAGCGTCCGAAGCATCTTGCCGCTGACGCGGAAGGTCGTCGTAGATCGACCCAATCGCGCGGCGTAGGCGATTTTGGCTGAAACGACGCGAGACTTGAGCCGGAATAGGCTCAGCGCGTTCATCGAAGACGGCAAAAATCAGTGACGGTGGCTTAAGGGCGCCGTTGCACGGAACTTGGTGCATATGTCCGGTCTCCGGCCGACAGTTTTCAGGCCGTGTGATTTGGTGACGCACCATAGCACCTGGGAATATCCGCCCTGTCTAACCCGCTTTGTTTTAAATGCCGCAGAGTCATGAGCCGCAAAAGATGCGGTGACGGCGCGCATCGCTGGGTTTGTCTGTCGTGCGAAGGCGGACCGCCTGCCTATCATCCTGATGATCGCATTTCGAAGCTGGACGCGCAGAGCGCTTCGGCTCCCGATCAAGATGACTAGAGCGGCCGGCGCAGACCCGAGACCATTACGCATGCGAAACGCGCCGCCGCGCGCATGAAAGATCGCCTGTTGCGAAACCAAAGCCATCGCAGGTATTTATCGAAATGCGAGGAGTTTCGATGCGAGGCTGGATAATTATCCTATGCGGGGCTGTGTTCGTCCTGCTTCTGGTCGGTCTCAGCTGGGCTCTGATCGTCCTGTTTCCGTTTTGCGCGCTATCTGGAGTTGCACTCTATGTTGCAACACGTGACAAAAGAAAGCGGGCTCATGAAGCGGCGGCTATCGAACGCGAACTCAAGCGGGAAAGACAATTCAACGACCACGAAATGCAAGTTTGGCACGCCGTAAGTGATGGCCGGCGTGAGCGAGAAGACCGTAGGTCCGGCCCGAAAAATTGAAAGTATTCAGCCGAAGCCAATCCTATCCATCGTGCTTAAGAACGACGCTGGCCGATCGGTAACTGGCAGGGGCGGTAGGGCTCGAACCTACGACAACCGGTTTTGGAGACCGGTACTCTACCAACTGAGCTACACCCCTACAGGAACGACGCAGGCGTCATTTCGCGCTCGTTGAAGCACAGGCAGGCCCCGATTTGCAAGAGGCGAAGCGGGCCGCCGGGAACCAAAACACACCCGGAATCAAAACGGCGGGCAAGGGAACCGATCCCCTGCCCGCCGTTGGTCGTCTTTACTCGATGATCGAGGCCACCACGCCGGCACCGACGGTGCGGCCGCCTTCGCGGATGGCGAAGCGCAGCTTCTCTTCCATTGCGATCGGCACGATCAGGTGCACTTCCATGGCGATGTTGTCGCCCGGCATCACCATTTCGGTGCCTTCCGGCAGATGGACCACACCGGTCACGTCGGTGGTGCGGAAGTAGAACTGCGGACGGTAGTTGGTGAAGAACGGCGTGTGACGGCCACCCTCTTCCTTGGTCAGGATGTAGGCCTCGGCCTTGAACTTGGTGTGCGGCTTCACCGAACCCGGCTTGCACAGCACCTGGCCGCGCTCGACGTCTTCACGCTTGGTGCCGCGCAGCAGCGCGCCGATGTTGTCGCCGGCCTGGCCCTGATCGAGCAGCTTGCGGAACATTTCCACGCCGGTGCAGATCGTCTTCTGGGTGGCGCGGATACCGACGATTTCGATTTCCTCGCCGACCTTGACGATGCCGCGCTCGACGCGGCCGGTCACGACCGTACCACGGCCCGAGATCGAGAACACGTCTTCCACCGGCATCAGGAACGGCTGGTCAACCGGACGCTCCGGCTGCGGGATGTAGCTGTCGACATTCTTCATCAGTTCGAGAATGGCGTCGTGACCGAGCTTCTGGTCCGAGTTTTCGAGAGCGGCCAGCGCCGAACCCTTGATGATCGGAATGTCATCGCCCGGGAAGTCGTACTTCGAGAGCAGTTCGCGGACTTCCATTTCCACGAGCTCGAGGAGCTCCGGATCGTCGACCATGTCGCACTTGTTCAGGAACACGACCAGCGCGGGCACGCCGACCTGGCGGGCGAGCAGGATGTGCTCGCGGGTCTGCGGCATCGGGC
>JBEVEC010000095.1:0-34715 GCA_040512975.1 Tardiphaga sp.
GGCATTCCTGGCGGAACGCGATCATCGCCGCGCCGTCCTTGAAGTTCGGCTTGGCCTTGCCCTTGGAGCGGTAGTTCTCTTCCTCGATCTTCCACTCGATCGGCAGGCCGTGGCAGTCCCAGCCGGGCACGTAATTCGAATCAAAGCCCAGCATCTGCTGGCTCTTGGTCACCACGTCCTTGAGGATCTTGTTGAGTGCGTGGCCGATATGGATGTGGCCGTTGGCGTAAGGAGGGCCGTCATGCAGCACGAATTTCGGCTTGCCCTTCGCGGTTTCGCGCAGCTTGCCGTAGAGGTCGATCTCCTGCCAGCGCGCCAGCATTTTCGGCTCGCTGGTCGGCAGCCCGGCGCGCATCGGAAATTCGGTCTGCGGCAGATAGAGGGTTTTCGAATAGTCGTGGGTATCTGACTTGTCGGGCATGGGGGCTCTAATGGCTCGAAGTGGCGCTGGAGACGCGTGAAGACGCGATGAAACGAAACGGACCCGGTCTTGCGCCGAGCGAAGCTCAGGCGGAAGCCGGGCCGATAATCCCGATTATGGGGCGCCGTGCAGACATGCCGCCTTCAATAGCAGCCGGAGCGGGCTTGGCAAAGGTTCCTGACAGCCCATCGCGGCCGATCAGGCCTGCTTGCCGATGCGGCGGGCCGGATTGCCGGCCACGGTGGCGCCGGCCGGGACGCTTCGGGTCACCACGCTGCCGGCGCCGATCACGGCGCCATCGCCAATGGTGATGCCCGGCAGGATGATGGCGCCGCCGCCGATCCACACATCGGCGCCGATACTCACCGGTTGGCCGAATTCAAGCCCGTCACGCCGGGTCTGCGCGTCGCGCGGGTGGTCAGCGGCATAGATCTGCACCGCCGGCCCGATCTGGGTCCGGTCGCCGATCGTGACCGTGACGATATCGAGGATCACGCAGTTGAAATTAAGGAACACGCCGTCGCCGAGCCGGATGTTGTAACCGTAATCACAGAAAAAAGGCGGCCGGACCACGCAGTCCGCGCCGACGGCGCCGAAATGGCCGGACAACAACGCATGACGCTCGCCGACGGGCCGATCGAGCACGGCATTGTATGTCGCAAGCCACGTCTTGTTGGCCTTTTCATCGACCACCAGTTCGGGGCTTCCGGGGCGATACAGCTCGCCGGCCAGCATTTTCTGCTTTTCGGTCTTGCTCAAGCGATGTCCCCCAACTTCGGAAACGCATCCGGTGCGGCCGCCAGGGCTGCGCGCGCCTTGGCGCTGTCATCATCCATTTGCTTGATCAGCGGCTCGATACCGTCGAATTTCATTTCGTCGCGGATGAAGCCGATGAAGGCGACGTCGAGGGTCTGGCCGTAGAGGTCGCCCTTGAAGTCGAACAGGAATACTTCGAGCAGCGGCGCGCCGTTGTCGAAGGTCGGGCGGCGACCGAACGAGGCGACGCCATTGAAGCGCTCGTTGCCGCGGCCGACGCGGACCGCATAGATGCCGTGCCGCAGGCCGCAGGCCGAGGGTAGACGGATATTGGCGGTGGGATAGCCGAGATCGCGGCCGAGCTTCTTGCCGTGGATCACCTCGCCGGTGACGAACCACGGTCCGTCCAGCATCTTGGTGGCTTCGTCGAGCTGGCCCTCGGCCAACGCCATCCGGATCGCGGTGGACGACACCGGACGTTCCTCGAAATCGATATGCGGCTGCACGTCGACCTCGATGCCGAGCCGCGGCGCCTCGTTGACCAAGAGGCTCGGCGAGCCGACCCGGCCCTTGCCGAAATGAAAATCGTAGCCGACCGCAATGCCGCTGATGCCGAGCCGCGCGATCAGGTCATGGTGAATGAATTCATGCGCCGGCGTCGATGCCCGGCCCTTGTCGAAGGTCATCACCACGGCGCCGGCTAGGCCGGTTCCCGCCAGCAGGCGGAGCTTGGCGGTCTCGTCCGAAAGCCGGAATTGCGGGGTGTTGGGGCTGAAAAAGCTGCGCGGATGCGGTTCGAAGGTGACCGCCATGGCGGTGGTCTTGTGCAGGTCGGCCATCCGCAAGGCCGCGTCGATGACGGCGCGATGACCGAGATGCACGCCGTCGAAGTTCCCCATGGCGACCACGCAGCCTTGAGGGATGCCGGAGGCAGGCGTGCCGTCGCGGACGACGGTGAACTGGGACAACTTCATTGAATCGGCTTGTTTATTTTCGGGAGCCTGAACGGTGACGCGGGGGCGGCAGGGAAGTCAAGCGGGTGTCGGCGGGGGATGTCGTCTCGAATTTGATCGATTGCGCGCCACGTCCCGGTTAACGGGAAATTTAACCCACCCTGCTAAATCTCGTTCCGACGCGGGCAGCAATACACGCCGGTCCTGGTCTGAAGTGTTTGCCTGCCGGCAAATATTGTTTTTGATATCCGTATCGGGGGAATGAAGATGGCGGTCGATTTGTCGATGACGGTGCTGGTGGTGGACGATTACAACACCATGATCCGGATCATTCGCAATCTTCTCAAGCAGCTCGGCTTTGAACATATTGATGATGCGAGCGACGGCTCGATGGCGCTGGAGAAGATGCGCCAGAAGAAGTACGGCCTGGTGATCTCCGACTGGAACATGGAGCCGATGACGGGCTACGACCTGCTCAAGGAAGTGCGCGCCGATCCCAATCTGTCGCAGACGCCCTTCATCATGATCACGGCGGAATCCAAGACCGAAAACGTGATCGCGGCCAAGAAGGCCGGCGTCAACAACTACATCGTCAAGCCGTTCAACGCGGCGACGCTGAAGACCAAGATCGAGGCGGTTTTCCCCGACGCCGTCCCGGCGTAAGCGCTTCAAACGGCAGATTTCGCGATGCCCGGCTGTGCCGGGCATTTTGCGTTGATCACCACTTCAATTCGCGCATCAGCGCCTTTGGCGGGTGCCCGAACAATTCCTTCACCTCCGCGGCTTCCATCTGCTCGACGCCCTCGAAGTCGCCGGCATGGATGCCGCGGGTGACGAACAAGAGGTCGAGGCCATAGCCGTGGGCGCCGGCCAGGTCGGTGCGCACGGAATCGCCGATCGCCAGCACCCGCTCGCGCGGCGTGTCGTGGCCGCGGCTGGTTTTGGCCAACGCCATCGCGCGGTCGTAGATCGGCCGGTGCGGCTTGCCGTAGAAGATCACCTCGCCGCCGAGCTCGCGATACAGCTCTGCCACGGCCCCCGCGCAATAGATCAGGCGGTCGCCGCGTTCGACGATGATGTCCGGATTGGCGCAGACCAAGGTCAGCTTGCGCGCGAGCGCCTGCTGCATCATGGCGCGGTAATCTTCCGCGGTCTCGACCTCGTCGTCGAACAGCCCGCTGCAGACGATGTAATCGGCCTGGTCCAGCGGCTTCAGCTGCACGTCCAGGCCGCGATAGATCGAGCTGTCGCGGTCCGGGCCGATCAGGTGCATGGCCTGGCCGGGGCGGCCGGCGACGAAATGGCGGGTCAGGTCGCCCGACGAGACGATGGCGTTATAGGTGTCGTCGGGAACGCCGAGCTTGCGCAGCTGCCGCTGCACCGAATCCGCCGGGCGCGGCGCATTGGTGATCATGATCACGGTGCCGCCCTGGCCGCGGAAGGTGTTCAGCGCGGCGCAGGCCTCGGGAAACGACTCCAGGCCGTTGTGAACGACGCCCCAGATGTCGCTGAGCACGACGTCGACATGGCCGGTGAGGTCGCGCAGACGCTCGACGAATCGCAAAGTGGTCATCAATCAGTGCCGATCAATTCGAGCCCGTCGCGCGCCGTGCCAGCGCGGCCATTCCGGTGCGCGGCGGTTCGGTTTTGGACGTCTCGGTCCGGGCGGGTTTCGCTGAAGCCAAGGGCTCCGGCGCCGCCTTTGCCGCGGGCTCGGGTGGTGTGGATGGCGCACCGCCGGACGGCGTTTCCGGCCGCAACGGGCGGGGCGCCGCGAACAGGAAGCCTTGCCCGAAGCGGACGTCGAAGTCGAGCAGGTCGACCACGGCGCGTTCGCCCTCGATCCGCTCGGCGATCAGGTCGATGCCGAAGCGGCCGAGCAGGTCGGAGAGATCGGCAGCATGGATGTCGGAACCCGAGGCCTGGGCCGGGTCCAGCAGCAGCGCCGCCGGCACCTTGATGAAGCGCACGCCGCGATCGGCGAGGTCGCGCGGCTCGATGCGCAGATCGGTGACGTGATCGATGGAGAAGCGGTAGCCGCGCTGCGCCAGCGCGGCGAGATGCTCGCTCTCGATCGGTCCGAGGCTGCGGAAGGTGCTCTGCTTGAATTCGAGCACGAAGGAGGGCGCCAGCGCACGGTTGGCATCGAGGAAATCGATGCATTGCGAGAAGGTTTCGGCATTCGACAGCGTCGCCGCGGCGACGTTGCAGAACACGCCGACATCCTTGTTGCGCACCATCAGGCGTCGCAGCACCTGCATGCAGCGGAGCATGACGATATGGTCGATCTGGCCCATCAGGCCGGCGCTTTCGGCAACACCGATGAAATCGTCGGCGACGATGACCTGGTCCTTGTCGTCGCGCAGCCGAGTCATGGCCTCGTAGAAGCGGACCTTGCGCTGGGGAAGCGTCACCATCGGCTGCAGATAGATGTCGATGCGGTTGTCGGCGACCGCGCTCGCCACCATCGCCGCCCATTGCGCGCTGTCGCGCTGCGCCGGTGCGGCGACGGGCAAAGTTGCAACAGTCCCGGCAGCAGGCGCCGTGGCGGGCATGTCGGACCGCGCGCCGACCCAGACGGGCGGCGCCTGAAGATTGGCAACAGGCGCGACCGGCGCGGCAACCGCGGCGCTCGGCGGCGAGGCCAGCATGTCCTCATGGGTCGCGACGGAGGTCGCCAGCTGCTTCACCAGCGTGCCCAGCTCGCCGATCTCGTCGGCCATCTCCTGAACGCGATCCTGGCTGGCGGATTGCGACGCCGTCACCCTGGCTTCGACGGCGGCGAGGCGACGGCCGAATTCGGCAACCTGGCGCGCCAGTTCGGTGGTGCCGTGCGACAGGTCAGCGACCTTTGCGCTGGACTCGTTGCGGTCGCGCAGCCGCATCGAGACGGCGTTGTAGAGGATCATCACCGTCATCGCCGCCAGCGCCACGATGCCCGACTCATAGGCGCTCACGCCGGCCATCGCATACAGCACCATGCCGAGCGAGCCCGCCACCAGCGCCATGCAGACGCCGACGAATATCGTGGAGATGCGGATCATAACGCGCGCAAACGTCCCTCAAGCCCCGATGCCCCGACCGGGCGCGACAGCCGTTCCGGCCGATCGCCACAACCTTAGCATTATTGTTGATTCGCAAAGCCGGCCGGCGCGGACTTGCCCACCGGTGCTTATCTGCGCGTCCGCTCAGGTGCTGGCGACGCCGAGCGTATCGGCCATCACCGCGCCGCGCTGGCCCAGCGGCAAGCCGGGCCCGACAGTGGTATCGACCGCGGTCTGGTGCTCGATCTCGGAATTCAGCTCCGCCCCGCACAGCACGATGATCGCCGACATCCACATCCACATCATCAGGCCGATGGCGGCGCCAAGCGAGCCGTAGGTGGCGCTGTAATTGGCGAAATTCGACAGGTACCAGGACAGCAGCGACGATCCCGCCAGCCACAGCAGCGCGGCGGCGATGGTGCCGATGCCGAGCCACTGCCAGCGCGCGCCGGGGCGGCTGGGGCCGAACCGATAGAGCACGCCCAGGGCGACCAGCAGCATCACCATCAGCAGCGGCCAGCGCACCAGGCTGATCACCAGCTTGCTGTCGGTGCCGAGCCCGATGCGGTCCAGGGTCAGCGGCAGTGCGACCACGGCGCCGACCATCAGCAGCAGTGCGGCGATGGCGCCGGTGGTGAAAGCCAGCGACAACAGGTTGAGGCGGATGAAGCTGCGTTTCTCGCGCTCGCCATAGACGACGTTGAGCGCGTCGATCACCGCCTTGACGCCGGCATTGGCGCTCCACAGCGCCAGCGCGAGACCGAAGATGAACGTCAGGCCGAGCTTGGCCTGGCCGTTGGCCAGCACGCGCGCGATCTGGTCCTGCACGATCTGGAACGAACCGTCGGGCAGCATGTAGGCGAGCGTCTGCAGGTTACCGGAAATGGTCGAGGCATCGGCAAACAGGCCGTAGCACGAGACCAGCGCCGTGATCGCCGGAAACACCGCGAGCAGGCCGAAGAACACCACGCCGGCGGCGATGGCGAGCAGGCGGTCATCGTTGATCTGCTCGTAGGTCCGCCACAGGACGTCCTTCCAGCCCTGCCAGGGAATCTGCAGCGGGTGCGATGAATGGCGGCCACGGTCGCGCTGGGCGAGTTCACGGGTGAAGGCCTCGGGCGGCGGGACCCGGTCGGCGCGGTGCTGCGGGCGGGCGGGCAGCGCAGGCTTGGCGCTGCGCGGGTTGACGTAGCTTTGCAAGGCAAGCACCGCCACCGTGGTCGCGGCCACCAGCCACAGACTTTCGGTGCCGGTGCGATTCGTGCTCATCAGGCGGGCGCTTTTTCCGATGGCTTGCGGACGATGCGGGTTTTCGGCTTCTGGTTCAGATTGCGACGGCGCGCCAGCACCCAGCCCGCCAGGGTCGCCGCCAGCACGAGGCCGGCTTTGACCGGACCGCTGGCCGCGGGCGCTCCCTGCGCCGGCGAGGCCGGCCGTGTGCTCGGCTTGAATTCGGAGGCCGACGCGCGTGCCGCGGACGCGGGCACGGACGAGGTTGCCGCTTCGTTGCTCGCGGGGCTTGCGCTGATGGCCACACGCAGGCGGCTGCCGAGGCTGGGAAACTGCCGGGCCGGCCGTTTCAGCCGGCTGGCGGCCAGCACGCCGCACAGGATGGCGAGCACCAGCAGCAGTCCGCCGGTGGCGCCGAAGGCCTGGAACAGGCCGTAGCGCAGTTCGACCCAGCGAAACAGCGCCGTGGCGCCGACCAGCAGGGTCGCGATCAGGAAAATGCCCGCGGCGGCATAGAGCCCGCCGGCCACGGCGTAGGACACGGCGGCGTCTTGGGTCTGTTCGGCGCGGTCGTGCATGTAGGATGAGGTGGCGCGCTTGACCTGATTGAGCTTCAGAGCAAGCCCAGTGCGGACCAGAGCGGCGGCGAGGGGTGGCATGTCGGAAGGCCTCGTTTCAGTGCGGCCATGGCGGCAGCTTCGAAAAATGGAACGAGGAGCGATAGCGAAAGGTTCCGCATGACGAGCGATGGCTGTCGTGGCTGCGCTTGCCGGTTCCGAGCGGCGCTGGTACCACGCCGGCATGAGCGACAAACCCAAAAAACCCCAGAAACTGCGCGCGCGCCTGCCGCGCGGCCTCGGCGACCGCGGCCCGGCCGATATCGCCGCGACCCGGCGCATGACCGACGTCATCCGCGAGGTCTATGAGCGCTACGGTTTCGAGCCGGTCGAAACCCCGACCATGGAATTCACCGACGCGCTCGGCAAATTCCTGCCCGATCAGGACCGGCCCAACGAGGGCGTGTTCTCGTTCCAGGACGATGACGAGCAGTGGATCTCGCTGCGCTACGACCTCACCGCGCCGCTGGCGCGCTACGTCGCCGAACAGTGGGACGCGCTGCCGAAACCCTATCGCAGCTACCGCGCCGGCTATGTCTATCGCAACGAAAAACCCGGCCCCGGCCGCTTCCGCCAGTTCATGCAGTTCGACGCCGACACCGTGGGCTCCGGCTCGCCGGCGGCGGATGCCGAGATGTGCATGATGGCGGCAGACACCATGGAAGCGCTCGGCATTCCGCGCGGCAGCTATGTGGTGCGGGTGAACAACCGCAAGGTGCTCGATGGCGTGATGGAGAGCATCGGCCTCGGCGGCGACGACAATGCCGGCCGCCGGCTCACGGTGCTGCGCGCCATCGACAAGATGGACAAGTTTCCGGTCGATGAGATCAAAAAGCTGCTCGGTCCCGGGCGCTGGGACGGCGGCGAGGAAGGCAAGGGCGACTTCACCAAGGGCGCCGGATTGGCGCCGGCCGAATCCGACACGGTGCTGCGCAGCCTCAATGCCGACGCGGCGCAGGATGGGCTGCTGCAGTCCGATGCCTACAGGCAGGGACGCGATGAGCTCGACGAGATCGCCAAGCTGATCACCGCGGCGGGCTACCAGTCCGACCGCATCAAGATCGATCCCTCGGTGGTGCGCGGTCTCGAATACTATACGGGGCCGGTCTACGAGGTTGAACTCACCCTTGAGACCAAGGACGAGAAGGGCCGCCCTGTGCGCTTCGGCTCGGTCGGCGGCGGCGGCCGCTACGATGGCCTCGTCTCGCGCTTTCGCGGAGAGCCGGTGCCGGCGACGGGGTTCTCTATCGGCGTCTCCCGCTTGCAGGCGGCGCTGACGCTGCTCGGCAAGATCGACACCACGCCGGATCACGGGCCCGTGGTGGTCACCGTGTTCGGCGGCGAGATCGCCGGCTATCAGGCGATGGTCGCGCAGCTGCGCCAGGGCGGCATTCGCGCCGAACTCTATCTCGGCAATCCCAAGCACAGCCTGGGACAGCAGATGAAATACGCCGACAAGCGCAACGCGCCCTGCGCGATCATCCAGGGCTCGGACGAAAAGGCCGGCGGCAAATTGCTGATCAAGGACCTGATCGCCGGCAAGGGACTGACCGAGATCAAGGACCGCGAGGAATATCTGAAGAAGCAGGCCGAGGCGCAGGTCGAGATCGCCGAGACGGACCTGATCGACGCCGTGCGCAAGATTCTCGACAAGCACGGCGTGAAGTGGAATTGATCATCGATCGAACAACCGCCCGAACAAGCAGGAGACTCGAATGCCCGAAATCACCATCAACCTCGCCGCCGGCCGCACCGACGAACAGAAGAAGGGCATGATGCTCGACATCACCCAGGCGCTGGTCAAGAACCTCGGCGTCACTGCCGACGCCGTCGTAATCCAGATCAACGAGGCGCAGCTCAACAACAAGATGAAGGGCGGCGAAACCTTCGTCGAACGCGCCGCCAAGGCGAACAAGTAGCCGCGGATCGGCTTTTGCCTCTCCCCCTGTGGGAGAGGGTGGATCGAACCGCAAAGCGGTTCGAGACGGGTGAGGGGTGGCCACGAGCACGGCCTGGCGCCCCCGCATCCGGCACGGGCGTCGGCCGCGCCACCTTCGCCCACAAGGGGAGAAGGAAGGAAGAACCTCACCCGAACACGGCGACGTTCTGGCGGCTGGCCATGATCGGGCGGCCCTGCCGGTTCCACAGCGTCATGGCCTGGCTCGAATAGCCGCCGGCGATCTGTTCGGCGACATTGCGGATCAGCCACCAGCCGTCATCGGTCGCGACGTCATCGGTGAGCATGTCGATGGACCATGTCATGGTCGAGATCGGCAGCGGCGCTCGTGAGCGCACCGAGGCCGCCGGCGGCGGCGCGTCGGCAAGAGCCAGCAACGCCACGGTGGACGCTGCGATGCCGGGCTCGCGGTGGCGCAGCCACAGGGTCATCTGCGGATCGTCGCTGCCGCTGAACGGTTTCGAGCCGCCGACATGACGGCCGTCGATATGTTCGAGAAAGCGCAGCACCGCCGGCGCGCCGGCGAAGAAGTCGGGACAATCGTCAGGCAGCTTCAGATCCGGCGTGCCGATCGCCACATGTTCAAAGGCGGAGGGACGCGCGGCGCCGAAACAGAACGTGGCCCGCGTGGCGAGGCCGGCCTCGCCGATGAGATCGACCCCCGCGAATAATGTCGATTTGCCCTTGCGCAGGATCTGCGGTCGCAACTGCAACGCGCCCGTCGCCGGACCGACAAACGCGACTTGCGCCGAGCGCAGCGGCGGCAGGTCACCGAATTGGTTCAGCGCGGCCTGCATGCACAATGCGGTGGCGAGGCCGCCATAGAGCGTGCGGCCTTGAAGCCAGTCGTCGCTGACCTGAACGGTCCAGCCATCGCCGGCGCGAACGACGCCGGCCATCATTGCAGTGAAGTCGGTCATCGACGTTTCCCATTGGATGATTTTCATCATCTATACGGAGAACGCAGGGCACCGACAACCGAATCGGCGGGTGACCGCCGAAGCTGCTCAGTAACGAACGCGCAGCGGACGATCGGAGGCGCCGTATGGCACCCAGCGGCAGGCAAAAGAAATGTAACCGCCGTAGACCTTCTGCGCGCCGGTGAATTTCGCCACCTTGCCGTACTGGGCGCAGTGGTCGATGGCCGTCGCGCGCACGTCGCTCTCGGCGACCAGCGAATAGGCGATGATCCCACCGGTATCGTTGCCACGGACCGGCGGAACGGTATCAGCCATCGCCGCGCCGCAGGACAGCAGCCCCAAAGTCGCAGCCAGAATAGCGGCGGGCCGAATCAATCGCATCGTCGTCTCCATCGTCATTGCCGCCACCTTAGTGGGCATCATCCACGGTGGAAAGAACGCCGGCGCTTGTCTGACGGAGTTGTGCGCAGGGTGTTGCCGCGATGCACTTGACCCCATGCGACCTTCGCGGCACCGTCTGGGAACCATCATCAGCCGGCGGATTCCCTATGCGCGACCTCGTTTCAACCTGGACAAAAGCAGCCGGCAAGGCTGCGCTGGCCGCGATCTCCGGCGCCGTTCTCGGACTCCTCGTGCTGGCGCCGGCTGCGCAGGCCGCCAATCCGCTGGAGCTGAACTTCTGGCTGTCCGGTCCGAAATATGAGGGCCGCGTCGCCGAGTGCGACGCCGGACTGTCGACTATCTCGTCGCAGTTTCAGGAGAAGGAAAGCACCTTCTGGAATTCGGCGTTGCAGATCACCGGCTTCACGCGCGTCCACGAGACCGCCTTCCGTCCCTGGACCTCGGACAACATCCCGCGCCGCTACTGCACCGCCGAGGCCATGCTCAACGACGGCAAGCTGCGCCAGGTGCATTACTCGATCATCGAGGACGGTGGCTTCGCCGCCTACAACCAGGGCGTCGAATGGTGTGTGGTCGGCCTCGACCGCGACTGGGCCTATAACCCGAGCTGCCGCGCCGCGAAGCCCTGAGACGGATCGTCTCGAAATTCGTTCTTGAATTGTTCCCGATGCCTGATAGGCTCAGCCTATACAGGGGTAGGGGCGCGTGATGGTTGAGAACAAGGTCCTGCGACGTCTGCTGGCATTGGGTTGGTTGGGCTTCGCCGCGCTCGGCTCCGTTTCGGCATCGGCGCAGGATCGCCGGCAGAATGCGCCCGGCGAATTCGATTTCTACGTGCTGTCGCTGTCGTGGTCGCCATCGTTCTGCGAAGCCGCGCAGGAGCGCGGCGGCAACCGCCGTTCGGCCGACATCCAGTGCGGCGGACGGCCCTATTCCTTCGTGGTGCACGGGCTCTGGCCGCAATATGACAGCGGCTTCCCGAATTACTGTGAGCGGCCGTCGCCGCGACTGGCGCGCAACATCATGACGTCGATGCTGGACCTGATGCCGGCGCCCGGCCTCATTTTCAGCGAATGGGACAAGCACGGCACCTGTTCGGGGCTCGGCCAGCGCGGCTATTTCGAAGCGATCCGCAAGGCGCGCGCCGGGGTCAAGATTCCAGACGAGTTTCTCGATCTGCAGCAGGCCAGGACGATCGCGCCGGACGCCGTGGAGGACGCCTTCATCAAGGTCAATCCCGGCCTCAGCCATGCCGCGGTCGCCGTCAGCTGCGACCGCAACCGGCTGACCGAGGTGCGCATCTGCATGAGCAAGGATCTCCAGTTCCGCGCCTGCGAGGAGATCGACCGCCGCGCCTGCCGCCGCGATCAGGTCACCATGCCGCCGATGCGCGGCGGGTGATGGGGGTCCGTAGCCCGGATGGAGCGCAGCGCAATCCGGGACGCCACACAATTTGAATCGCCGCCCCGGATTTCGCTTCGCTTCACCCGGGCTACGGGCTCGGCTTTGCCGAACCGGCCGTCATGGCCTAATGCTTCCTCATGAATTATCGCCACGCCTTCCATGCCGGCAATTTTGCCGACGTCATCAAGCACCTCGTGCTGGTCCGCATCCTCAGTCACCTGCAGGACAAGCCGGCGCCGTTCCGCATCGTCGACAGCCATGCGGGAGCGGGTCTCTACGATCTCTCCGGCGACGAGGCGACGCGCTCAGGTGAATGGACTGAAGGCATCGCGCGGATGATGCAGGCGCGCTTTACTGAGGAGAGCACGCCCCTGGTGGCGGCCTATCTCGACATCGTCCGTTCGTTCAACCAGCCGCGCGAGCTGAAGGCCTATCCGGGATCGCCGTTGATCGCGCGCGCCATGATGCGGCCGCAGGACCGCATGGTGTGCTGCGAAGTCGAGCCCGCGGCGCGCAAGCAACTCATCAAGGCGCTGCGCAAGGACGAGCAGGCCCGCGTGGTCGATCTCGACGGCTGGGTCGCCCTGCCGGCTTTCGTGCCGCCGAACGAACGTCGCGGCGTGGTGCTGATCGACCCGCCGTTCGAGGACAAGAACGAATTCGTGCGGCTGGGCGACGTGTTCGCGCAGACCTACGGCAAATGGCCGACGGGCATCTATGTGATCTGGTATCCGGCCAAGAGCCGGCGCGCCACGGACGAACTGGCGCAACACGTCGCCGCGACCGCGGCGGGATCGGCCACGCCGGGAAAATGCATGCGGCTGGAATTCAGCGTTGCGCCTCAAACCGCCGATGGCGCGCTGACATCGGCTGGCCTGCTGGTGGTCAATCCACCGTGGAAGCTTGCCGCGGAGTTGAAGGACATTCTGCCGCAGCTGGTGAAGCCGCTCGGCCTCGGCGGAGCTGGCCGCTTCCGGCTCGAAACCGTCAAGCCCTGACGCGCCACACCAGGCGCCCTGACTACCAAACGAACTCACAGGACTGACTCACCAAAGTGGTAGTCAATTGCCGTGCAAACGTATTAAGCTGGCTGCGATTGACTGGCTTTACGTTCCGCTTCCGCAAATGGTAGCGGCGGAGTGACTAGGCCCCTTTATCGACCTGACGGACCGGATTTCCGTGTCTGCCGTGACGGCCAGGCGTTCCGGATCTGCAAGCTTCCGATCAAGGGGGCCTGCATGTGATGTCCGGTCGGTCGCGGCGCAGCACGGGGAAGGGGAGTTCCCGATGGGCATGAGCGGTACGGTCAAGTTCTTCAATGGCGAACGCGGTTACGGCTTCATCAAGCCGGACGATGGTGGACGTGACGTGTTTGTCCATATCACCGCCGTCGAGCGCGCCGGTTTGAAGGACCTGATCGAAGGACAACGGATCACCTTCGAGGTCGAGCCGGACAAGAAGGGCAAAGGCCCCAAGGCGGTCAATCTGGTGATCACGCCGTAGCGTGATTCTGGAGGATGACAAAAAAATCCCGACCGTTGTGACACGGTCGGGAGTTGGGCAATTATAGTTTCTTGAACTTGGAGCTTGATCAGGCGTCGCGGTGCGCGATGTCCTAGAAGTGGTAGTTCACGCCGACGCGGACGGTGCCGAAGTCGAGACCGTTGGTCGCGCCGGTGAGCGTGTAATTGTTGCTGGCGAGGTCGACATAGAGATATTCGATCTTCGCGGTCCAGTTCTGGTAGATGCCGACTTCGGCGCCGACGCCGGCGGTCCAGCCGACTGCGGTTTGCGACTGCTGCAGGCCGAACTGCTCGACCTGCAGGCTGCCGAAGGACAGACCGGCGGTGCCGTAGATCAGCACGTTGTTGAAGGCGTAGCCGACGCGGCCGCGCGCGGTGCCGAACCACGGATTGGAGAACTTGTAGCTGGCGAAACGGTCATCGGCAGCGGTGCCCTGCAGGTCGGCCTCGAGGCCGAACACGATGTTGCCGCTCTGCCAGTTGTAGCCGCCGGTGACGCCGCCGGCGATGCCCGAGGGCTTGGCGGGGCTGTTGGACACGTTGCCCCATTCATAGCCGAGGGTGCCGCCGAGATAGGGGCCAGCCCAGCTGTATCCGTTGAGCGGCTGGTTGACCGTGTAGGGGGCGCGCGAACGATAGGGCATATCCGCCGCTTGCGCCGAAGCCATACCGGCTGTCATGACGGCCAATGCCGCGAACGCAATCTTGGTCATTTTCGAAATCTCCAACACGCTTTTACTGCCGCCCCCGCCTGCGCTTCTTCGAACCTTTCGAACGAAGCCTTAGGGTTACGGAATTCGATGCTTGATCGAGACGATTTATCGAGAGTTTTAGATTAAGCGGTTCTTAATCGGCGCTTGCGGCGCCGTTTTGACGTTAAAAGAGTCTTACTTTTGGCAGGGCGCGGTAATCCTGCCCGGTTCCCTGTGGAGCGCTGGCGATGACGGGGCGCAGCGCTTAAATTGGCTGCATGAATCAAGACCCCACCGAACCCCTGGCCGCGCCCGATGCTGCGACGGAGCCGGGTTCCAGCGCCGACGCGCGCCAGCTGCCGCAATCGACCCTGCAGGCGCCCCCCGAAGCCGAGTTCGAGGCCGACACGGCGGCCGACGACGAGGACGACGGCGCGCTGCCCGATGTCGGCGGCGACGATCTGTCCGACCCGGTTCCCGAGGGCACGCTGGCTGTCGGCCGCGCGGCGATCGAGCACGCCGTGCGCCATGCGCCGACGTCACCTGGTGTCTACCGCATGCTGAACGCCGCCCACGACGTGCTGTATGTCGGCAAGGCCAAGAACGTGAAGAAGCGGCTGTCGTCCTATGCCCGGCCGACCGGACACGTCATGCGGATCGCGCGCATGATCGCGGCCACCACGGTGGTGGAGATCATCTCGACCGCCACCGAGACCGAGGCGCTGCTGCTTGAGGCCAATCTGATCAAGCAGCTGCGGCCGCGCTTCAACGTGCTGCTGCGCGACGACAAGTCGTTCCCCTATATCCTGATTTCCGGGGATCACTGGGCGCCGCAGATCCTCAAGCACCGCGGCGCGCAGTCGCGCCCCGGGCGCTATTTCGGCCCCTTCGCCTCGGTGGGCTCGGTCAACCGCACCATCACGGCGCTGCAGCGCGCGTTTCTGGTGCGCTCCTGCACCGACTCATTCTTCGAGAGCCGCACCCGGCCGTGCCTGCTGTACCAGATCCGCCGCTGCTCCGGGCCGTGCACCAGCGAGATCGATTTTCCCGGCTATACCGAGCTGGTGCGCGAGGCCAAGGATTTCCTGTCCGGCCGCAGCCGCGCCGTGAAGGAACTGCTGGCCGGCGAGATGGAAAAGGCGTCGAACGACCTCGCCTTCGAGCGCGCGGCGCTGTACCGCGACCGTCTCGCGGCGCTGTCGGCGATCCAGTCGCAGCAGGGCATCAATCCGCGCACAGTGGAAGAGGCCGACGTGTTCGCCATCCATCAGGAGGGCGGCTATTCCTGCGTCGAGGTGTTCTTCTTCCGCACCGGCCAGAACTGGGGCAACCGCGCGTATTTTCCACGCGCCGAAAAATCCTACACCCCCGAGGAGGTGCTGGGCTCGTTCCTGGCGCAGTTCTACGAGGACAAGCCGCCGCCGAAGATGGTGTTGCTGTCGCACGCCATCGAGGAGAGCGAGCTCCTGGCCAGCGCGCTCGGCGTCAAGGCCGGCTTCAAGGTCGAGGTGCTGACGCCGCAGCGCGGCGAGAAGAAGGAACTGGTGCTGCACGCGCTGACCAATGCGCGCGAGGCGCTCGGCCGCAAGCTCGCCGACACCGCGACCCAGACGCGCCTGCTGGAGGGCATGGTGACGGCGCTCGGCCTGCCACGGGTGCCGAAGCGGATCGAGGTCTATGACAACAGCCACATTCAGGGCACCAATGCCGTGGGCGCGATGATCGTGGCCGGGCCGGACGGCTTCATCAAGAACCAGTACCGCAAGTTCAACATCAAGTCGGAAGGCATCACCCCCGGCGACGACTATGCGATGATGAAGGAGGTCTTGCAGCGCCGCTTCAAGCGCCTGCTGGCGCCGCCGGCCGAGGGCGACAAGGTCAAGCCGAAGGACGACGATGTGCCGCTGTGGCCGGACCTGGTGATCATCGACGGCGGCCGCGGCCAGCTCAGCGCGGTGAAGGAAATCTTCGACGAGCTGCAGCTGACTGACGTGACGCTGATGTCGGTGGCCAAGGGGCCGGAGCGCGATGCCGGACAGGAAACTTTGTTCATGCCGGGCCGCGAGGCCATCAAGCTGCAGCCTCGCGACCCCGTGCTGTATTTCATCCAGCGGCTGCGCGACGAGGCGCATCGCTTCGTCATCGGCTCGCACCGCACGCTGCGCAAGAAGGACATCCGCGAGGCTGGCCTGCAAGAGATCCCGGGCATCGGCCCGACCCGCAAGCGGGCGCTGCTGCACCATTTCGGCACCCTGAAAGCCATCGAGCGGGCCTCGGTGACCGACCTCGGCAAGGTTCCCGGCATCTCGGCCGAGAGCGCGCGCAAGATTTTCGACTTTTTTCACCCCCAGCCGGGGCAGAGATGACCAGGACGTAACGTGACCGTCGCATCGGGGGCGGCCATTTTGCAGTAAACCAAACCGGGCCGCCCCTGCGGCGGTTGACCTCGTTGCTCTGGCAGTATTGGTAGGACGGATGACAGTCACCACACGACGGACCGCGAACGCCGCGCTGTCCCTGCCGAACATCCTGACCATGGCCCGCATCGCCGCGATCCCGGTGGTGGTGGGCTGCATCTATTCGCAGTCCATCATGGACGGCCCGCTGTGGCTGCGCTGGGTGGCGCTGGCGGTGTTCATCGGCGCCGCGGTGACCGACTTCTTCGACGGCTACTATGCGCGGATCTGGAATCAGCAGTCGGCGTTCGGCCGCATGCTCGATCCCATCGCCGACAAGCTGCTGGTGGCGTCCTGCCTGCTGATGCTGGCGGCCGACGGCATCATCCACGGCTGGGCGCTGTGGGCCGCCATCGTGATCCTGTGCCGCGAGATCCTGGTGTCGGGCCTGCGCGAATACCTCGCCGCGCTGCGCGTCAGCGTGCCGGTGACCAAGCTTGCGAAGTGGAAGACCACGGTCCAGCTGATCGCCATCGGCTTCCTGCTGACCGGCGAGGCTGGCGACGTGCTGTTCACCTATGTCAGCCTGACCGGAATCATCCTGCTTTGGATCTCGGCGCTGTTCACCATGTATACCGGCTACGACTATTTCCGCGCGGGCATTCATCACCTCATCGCGGAGGATGCATGAAGCTTCTGTATTTCGCCTGGGTGCGCGAACGCATCGGCAAGGCCGAGGAAACCATCGAGCCGCCGGCCGCGGTGCAGACCGTCGGTGACCTGATCGGCTGGCTGACCGCGCGCGGCGATGAATATGCCCATGCCTTCGAGACGCCGAAGGTGATCCGCGCCGCCATCGACCACACCCATGTGCGGCCGGATGCGGCGATCGCCGGCGCCCGCGAGATCGCCTTCTTCCCGCCGATGACCGGCGGCTGAAACTTACAACGACTGCTGATCATGAGCTCCAACGTCACCATCCGCATTCAGGATGCCGATTTCGACGTCGCCGGCGAGATCGCCGCGTTGACGGCGAGCCGGACCGACATCGGCGCCGTGGTGACCTTCAGCGGCATCTGCCGCGGTGACACGACCACGGCACTGACTCTCGAACATTACCCCGGCATGGCCGAAGCCGAGATCACGCGCCACGCCGAGCAGGCGATGACGCGCTGGCCGCTGACCGGGCTGACCATCATTCACCGCGTCGGCCGTATCCTGCCGGGCGAAAATATCATGGTGGTGCTGACCGCCTCGGCGCATCGCCAGGCGGCGTTTCAGGCCGCCGAATTCCTGATGGATTACCTCAAGGCGCATGCTCCGTTCTGGAAGCGCGAGGAAACCGCCACCGGCACCGGCTGGATCGCCGCCAAAGCCGATGACGATGATGCCGCCGCGCGCTGGGACAACAACTGATGGCCAAGAAGACAGTGAAGAAGACCGCGAAGGCAGCGAAGAAGCCTCCCGTGACCTTTGCGAAGGTCGGGCCGGGCGAACTCGTGACCCTGCTGGACTATGTCCGCTACGCCGTCAGTCGCTTCACCGAAGCGAAGCTCGCTTTCGCTCACGGCACCACCGATCCGGTCGCCGAGGCCGCCTTCATCGTCTGTGAGACCCTCCATTTGCATCCCGACCAGTTCGAGAGTTTTGCCATGGCGCGGGCGACCGTGGCCGAAGGCAAGGCGATCCTCGACGTCATCCATCGCCGCGTCACCACGCGAAAACCGGCGGCCTATCTGGTCAACAAGATCTACATGCGTGGGCTGCCGTTCTATGTCGACGAGCGCACCATCGTGCCGCGCTCCTTCATCGGCGAACTGCTCGACACCCATTTCGGCGCCGACGACGGCGACGGCAGTTCGCTGATCGACGATCCCGCCGAGATCGAAAGCGTGCTGGATCTCTGCACCGGCTCCGGCTGCATCGCAATTCTGGCCAGCCAGTCGTTTCCCAATGCCCAGGTCGATGCCGTCGACCTGTCGCCGGCGGCGCTGGCCGTCGCCATGCGCAACGTCATCGACTACGGGCTCGACGAGCGGCTGACGTTGTACAAGGGCGACCTGTTCGCGCCGCTCGGCGACACCCGCTACGACCTCATCATCAGCAATCCGCCTTATGTCGATGCGCAAGGCATGGCCGACCTGCCGGAAGAATGTCGCGCCGAACCCGCGATGGCATTCGACGGCGGTGATGACGGGCTCGACATCGTCCGCCGCATCGTCGACGAGGCGGGCGACCACCTGCATCCCCATGGCGGGTTGTTGTGCGAGATCGGCCGCGGCCGTGCCAATGTCGACGCCGCGTTTCCGGACCTGCCGCTGTTGTGGCTCGACACCGAGGATAGCGAAGGCGAGGTGTTCTGGGTATCGGCAGCGGCGTTGCAGGGCCGTGAGCGCGGCTGAGTCGCTTCGGCGATCGGACGACGCACGGCTCAACTACACACACCAACCTGTCATCGCCCGGCTTGACCGGGCGACCCAGTATTCCAGGGCGCCCGTGTTCAACCACTAATGTCCTGGAATACTGGGCCACCCGCTTTCGCGGGTGGTGACAGTCGAGGGGACTGCGTTGACTCAGCGAACACTCACCCGTCGCGACCTCTGGCTCGCTGAGCTCCGCGCCACACTCGCGCTCGGCTGGCCGCTGGTGCTGACCAATCTGGCGCAGATCGCGCTCACCACCACCGACGTCATCGTGCTTGGCCGCGTCAGCGCCGAGGCGCTCGCAGCCTCGGCGCTCGGCGTCAATCTCTATTGGGCGATCCTCATCTTCTGCATCGGTGTCGTGACCGCGACCTCGCCGATGATGGCGGAGGCGATCGGGCGCAAGCGGCATGTGGTGCGCGATGTCAGGCGCACCTTCCGCCAGGGCCTGTGGTCGGCGGTGATCGTCTCGGTGCCGGCCTGGATCGTGCTGTGGCACACCGAGCGCATCCTGCTGCTGTTCGGACAGGAGCCGCAGGCCGCGGCGGACGCGCAGATGTTCATGCACATGCTGCAATGGGGGCTTCTGCCGGCGCTCGGCTTCATCGTCCTGCGTTCCTTCGTTGCCGTTCTAGAGCGCCCGCTCTGGGCGCTGATCGCGACCGCCGCGACGATCCTGTTCAACATCGCCGCCAACTGGATCCTGGTGTTCGGACATCTCGGAAGCCCGGCATGGGGGCTGCGCGGCTCCGGACTGGCGACGACGCTGTCGAACATATTTCTGTTCGTGCTGCTCGCAGGCATCGTAGCGTTACACCCCAAATTCCGGCGCTACTACTCGTTCGGCAATGTCTGGCGCGCCGACTGGCCGCGCTTCCTCAAGCTGTGGCGGCTCGGCCTGCCGATTGGTGCTGCGCTGGCGTTCGAGATCACGGTGTTCAATGCCGCGGTGTTTCTGGTCGGTCAGTTCGGCACCGCCGCCATCGCCGCGCATGTGATCGCGATCCAGGTCGGCTCGATCACCTTCATGGTGCCGCAGGGCTTGAGCCAGGCGGCCACCGTGCGCGTCGGCCAGGCCCGCGGCGCCGGCGATCGCGACGGCATCGCGCGGGCAGGGTGGACGGCATTCGTGCTGGCGGTGACGTTCATGTCGTCGATGAGTCTGCTCATCCTCGCCGCGCCTGATCTGCTGATCAGCGGCTTCATCGATACGGCGGACGCGAGCAACGCGCTGGTGGTGCAGACGGCCACGTCGTTCCTGCTCTGCGTCGCGGTGTTTCAGGTCGCCGACGGCGCGCAGTCGGTGGCGGCGGGGATGCTGCGCGGCTTGCAAGATACGCGCGTGCCGATGGTTTATGCGGCGCTGGGCTATTGGGGTTTTGGCATGCCGCTCGGCCTGCTGTTCGCATTCAAGCTCGGCTTCGGCGCGCTTGGCGTGTGGATCGGGCTGGCAGCGGGGTTGGTGGCCGTAGCGCCGGTGATGCTGTGGCGATGGATGCGACGGGAGCGGTTGGGGCTGTTGCCGCGCTAGCTTCCTTCCTTCTCCCGTTGTGGGAGAAGGTGCCTTCGCGCAGCGACGGCGGATGAGGGGTAGCCGCAGGCTCTGAGTCTGTGACTACCCCTCACCCGTCTCGAATGCACTTCGTGCATTCGATCCACCCTCTCCCACAAGGGGAGAGGGTGGGCAGAGGCTTAGATAACCTTCTTGATCCAGTTGTGCGGATCCGGTGCGCGGCCGTACTGGATATCGACCAGCTTCTTGCGCAGACCCATCGCCACAGGACCGGCTTCGCCGCCATTGATGAGGAAGTCGCTGCCGGTCGAGCGGACCTTGCCGATCGGCGAGATCACCGCGGCGGTGCCGCAGGCAAAGGCTTCCTTCAACTTGCCGCTGGCCGCATCGGCGCGCCATTCCTCGAGGGAGTACAGCTCCTCGCGCACCGTGACGCCGGCATCCCTGGCCAGCGCAATAATCGAATCGCGCGTGATGCCGGGCAAAATGGTGCCGAGCGGCGGCGTCGAGAGCGAGCCGTCGTCGAACACGAAGAACACGTTCATGCCGCCGAGCTCCTCCACATAGCGGCGCTCGATGGCGTCGAGGAACACGACCTGGTCGCAGCCGTGCTCCATGGCTTCCGCCTGCGCGCGCAAGGATGCCGCGTAGTTGCCGCCGCATTTGACGGCGCCGGTACCGCCGACGGCGGCGCGCGTGTAGTGCTCCGACACCCAGATCGACACCGGGGCAGGACCGCCCTTGAAATAGGAGCCGACCGGCGAGGCGATCACCGCGAAAATGTATTCCGACGACGGCTTGACGCCGAGGAAGGTCTCGCTGGCGATCATGAACGGGCGCAGATAGAGGCTGCCGTCGCCGCCGGGCGTCCAGTGGTGGTCGATGCGCACCAGCTCCTCGACGGCCTCGACGAACACCGCCTCCGGCAGCGGCGCCATCGCCATGCGCTCCGCTGAATTCCAGAAGCGGCGGGCATTGGCGTCGGGGCGAAACAGGTTCAGGCCGCCGTCATCGCGTCGATAGGCCTTGAGGCCCTCGAAGATCTCCTGCGCGTAGTGCAGGACGGCCGCGGCCGGATCGAGCGGGAAATTGGCGCGCGATTCGATGCGCGCGTCGTGCCAGCCCTCGGCCTGGCTGTAGCGGATCAAAGCCATGTGGTCGGTGAACACGCGGCCGAAGCCGGGGTCCACGAGCCTTGCCACGCGCTCGCTCTCGCTCATCGGGCTTGTCGCCGGCCGGATGTCGAAAGTGCGCGTCTCGCCCTCGATCTTTTCGAGCGGTATTCCCATGGACCTTACTCCTGCTTCCGGCGCAGCTCCTGGGCGGCAACGCCGGTCATGTTCTATGTCAGTCCGGACCCTGGGCAAAAGCCTTTCGTCGCCGCGGGGCGTTTCCGCGGCGGACTTGGGCAGGCGACCGAAGTCCGGTATGGTTCTCAGATCGGACCTAAACAGTCCAGACGAAACGGGTTATAATATTTCGTCGCGATAGGCAGCTTTGTAAGATTACAATCAAGATATGTCAATATGGTTGACTTAAATTCCATGAGTGATGCCTCACGATCGCTTGAGCCGGCGCATGGGCACGAGTCCACCGGCGCAGGACAGGCGCTGCGCTGGGACATCATCGAACTGTTGTTCTTCGCCTACCGTGATTTCGTCGGCGATCCCGACCACGTGTTGGACCAGTTCGGCTTCGGCCGCGCCCATCACCGCGTCGTGCATTTCGTGCATCGCTATCCCGGACTGAAGGTCGCCGATCTGCTGGACGTGCTGCGCATCACCAAGCAGTCGCTCGGGCGCGTGCTCAAGCAGTTGCTCGATGAAGGGTATATCGTACAGCAGTCCGGCGCGTCGGACCGGCGGCAGCGGCTTCTTTTCGCCACGGCCAAGGGTGAGGCTCTGGTGGCGCAACTAGCGGGGCTGCAGACCGATCGCATCAATCGGGCGATCCGCGATTTTAGCCCGGACGAAGTCGGGGCCATCGGACGGTTTCTCTCGGGAATGATCGATCGCGATGACCCCGACAAGGTGCTGCAGGTGATCCTGGGCGCCCATAATGGGACGAAAAAATCATGATGCTCGCCCATGCCACCAAACGGGTGCCGGTTCAGCCCGCCGACGATGCGCCGCATCTGCTGTTGGTCGATGACGACCGCCGCATCCGCGATCTCCTGTCGCGCTTCCTGTCCGGCGAGGGCTACCGCGTCACCACGGCGCCGAGCGCCAAGGAGGCCCGCGCCAAACTGCTCGGGCTGCATTTCGATCTACTGATCCTCGACGTAATGATGCCCGGCGAAACCGGTTTCGAACTGGCGCGCTTCATCCGCACGTCGTCGGCGGTGCCGATCGTGATGCTGACCGCGCGCCATGAGGCGGAGAGCCGCATCGAGGGGCTGCAGATCGGCGCCGACGACTATGTGGCCAAACCGTTCGAGCCGCGCGAACTGGTGCTGCGCATCGGCAATATCCTCAAGCGCAGCGCGCCGGTGCCGGTGATCCAGACGGAGTCGCTGCAATTCGGTCCCTATGTGTATCACCTGTCGCGCGGCGAATTGCGCCAGGGCGACGACATCGTCCACCTGACCGACCGTGAGCGCGAGATGCTGCGCATCCTGGCGGCGACACCGGGCGAAACCGTGCCGCGCGGCGACCTCACCGGCGGCGGCGGCACCGTCAACGAGCGCGCCGTGGACGTGCAGATCAACCGCCTGCGCCGCAAGATCGAAACCGATCCCGCCAATCCTCTATTCCTTCAGGCGGTGCGCGGCATCGGCTATCGCCTCGTGGCGTCGCCATGAGCGACGAGAGCCGCGGCATCAGCACCTTTGACGCCGGCCTCGGCATGATCCGCGCGGCCGCGGCGCGCATCTCCGCGATGCACGGCCTGATGGGCCGGCGCTTCAACAACGTGATGCCGAAGGGCCTCTATGCCCGCACGCTGCTGATCATGATCGTGCCGATGGTGCTGCTGCAGTCGGTGGTCGCCTTCGTGTTCATGGAGCGGCACTGGAACACCGTGACGCGCCGGCTGTCGCAGGCGGTGGTGCAGGACATTGCCGCGCTGATCGACGTCTACAAGATCTATCCGCAGGACAAGGACCGCAACCAGATCAAGGCGATTGCCGGCCTGCGGCTTGGCCTCGTGGTGGATTTCCTGCCGCTCGGCGACATGCCGCCGCCGGGGCCGAAACCGTTCGTCTCGCTGCTCGACCAGGCGCTGTCGGTGCAGATCGGCCGGCAGATCACGCGGCCGTTCTGGATCGACACCGTGGGCCGCTCCAACCTCGTGGAAATCCGCATCCAGCTCGACGACGCCGTGATGCGCATCTTCGCCCAGCGCAGTGCTGCCTATGCGTCGAATTCCGAGATCTTCCTGTTCTGGATGCTCGGCACGTCATCGATCCTGTTGCTGGTGGCGATCCTGTTCCTGCGCAATCAGATCCGCCCGATCCTGCGGCTCGCAGACGCGGCAGAGAGTTTCGGCAAGGGCCGCGACGCGCCTAATTTCCGGCCACGCGGCGCGCGCGAGGTGCGCCGCGCCGCCAATGCCTTCCTGGAGATGAAGGCGCGCGTCGAGCGCTCCATCGAACAGCGCACCGCGATGCTGGCCGGCGTCAGCCACGACCTGCGCACCATCCTGACGCGCTTCAAGCTCGAACTGGCGCTGCTCGAGGACAGCCCCGAGGTCGACGACATGCGCAAGGATGTCGACGAGATGGCGGGCATGCTCGAGGCCTATCTCGCCTTTGCGCGCGGCGACAGCGGCGAACAGGCGCAGCCCACCGACATGGCTGCGGCGCTGGAGGAATTGCGCAGCGATGCGGAGCGCAACGGCCACAAGGCGACGGTGGTGTTCCACGGCCTGCCGGTGGTCACGGTGAAGCCGGCGGCGTTCAAGCGCTGCCTCGGCAATCTGGTGTCCAATGCCGCGCGCCATGCCCATGACATCGCCATCACCGGCCACCGCGATCATCGCTATCTCACGGTGACCATCGACGACGACGGCCCGGGCATTCCGGCCGACATGCGCGAGGAGGTGTTCAAGCCGTTCCTGCGGCTCGACGACGCCCGCAACCAGGACGAAGGCGGGACTGGGTTGGGCCTCGCCATCGCCCGCGACATCGCGCGCTCGCACGGCGGGGATATTTCGCTGGCGGATAGTCCAATGGGGGGATTGCGGGCGATTGTCAGGGTGCCGGTGTAGCAAGTGATACGTCGTCCCCGCGAAAGCGGGGACGACAAGTGGCTACTTCGCCAATTCCTTTGACCGTGCCGTTGCTGCAGCCACTGCGCGGGTCAACAGCGGCGCGAAGCCATCATCGCCCATCAACACTTCGAGGGCCGCCGCCGTCGTGCCGCCAGGCGACGTCACGTTCTTGCGCAGCGTCGCCGCATCGAGATCAGACCGATGTAGCAATTCGCCCGAGCCCGACACGGTTTCCCGCGCGAGCTTCGTTGCCAACTCCGCCGGCAACCCCGCGGCAATGCCGGCGCGCGCGAGTTCTTCGGCGAGCAAAAACACATAAGCCGGTCCCGAGCCCGACACCGCCGTGACCGCATCGATCAGGCTCTCGTTGTCGACCCATTCCACCGAACCCGTCGCGCGCAGCAGCGCGTCGGTGAGCGCGCGCTGGTCGGACGACACATCGCCGGCTGCCACGGCCACGGTGATGCCGCGGCCGATCGCCGCCGGCGTGTTCGGCATCGCGCGCACGACACGGCCGCCGCAGGCCTTGGTGATGCCGGTGATGGTCGTGCCGGCCATGATCGACACCACTAGGGCCTCGCCGGCGATGGCGCGCAGCGTCGGGCCTACTTCGGCGAACATCTGTGGCTTCACCGCCAGGATCAGGGCCGTGATGTTGCCAAGTCCGGTGACATCGGGATTGATGCGGATGCCCCGGGCCTGCAACGTGACGATCTCGTCAGACGGATGCGGCTCGAGGACCGCGACCCGCATCGGATCGAGGCCGCCCGCGAGCCACCCCGCAAGCATCGCGCCGCCCATCTTGCCAGCGCCAGCGAGCACGACGTCGCCGGCAAGGGACTCCAGAGTGGATGAAGACGTCAACAATGTCATTGCAAGTCCTGGCTGGCGTGAGGCGCGGACCTTAGCATTGCGGGCCCGACGTGCAATGCGTCACCCATAGCGCGCCGCGGGCACCCGCTTCAGACAAGACTCTTCTTCAGGAAATAACGCGGACCGCCGCGCGGATAATCCGGAATTTCGCCGAACACCTCATAGCCGAGCTTCTCGTAGAAGCCGCGGGCCTGAAACCAGTAGGTGTCGAGCCACAGCCCGATGCAGCCGCGCTGGCGGGCGATGTCTTCGGCCAGCGTGAGCACCTTGCTGCCGATGTCCTGGCCGCGGAATTGTTCGGGCACCACCAGCAGTTCGACGAAGCACCAGTTGAACGCCGTCTTGCCCCAGATGCCGCCGAGCGGCTCGCCGGTGACGGGATCGTTGATCAGGATCGACAGCGGCTGATAGTCGTTCGGTCCGACGGTCCTGGTATTGAAAGCGAGCAGCGCATTCGCCACCACCAGGCGCTCGGCTTCGCCGGGGCCGTCGGGAACGGTGATGGTCGGTTCGGTGCTCATGCGTGTTCGCTTACGCCTCGCCGGCGGTGTCGAACATCGCGGCCGACATCGCCTCGGCGGCGGTCTTGCCGGCCCATACCACGAACTGGAAGGCGGGGTAGTAACGCTCACAGGAATGGATCGCTGACACCAGCATGGCCTCGCATTGCCCGGTGGAGGCGGTAAGGCCGTCGGGCAGAGGCAGCGCCTGGCGGTACATCACCATGCCCGACGAGGTCCAGATATCGAAATGGCCGACCCACATCTGCTCGTTGATCGCCGCGATCAGGCGCTGCACTTCGGCGCGGCGCGCGTTCGGAATTTTCATGTCGAAGGCGCAGGCCAGATGCAGCGCCTCGATCTCGTTCATCCAGGTGAAGGAGAGTTGATAGTCCGTCCAGTCGCCCTTCGAGACGATGGTGACTTCGTCCTCGCCCGATCGCTCGAACGCCCAGTTGTGATCCGCCGCAATATCCTCGACGACCGCGAGCGGATTGATGCGTGAATCGATAGTACCTTCGAGAAGTGACATGCCGTCGCGACCTTGCTCTTGAATGTGATGATGCAAACAGCTGGCCGGTACGCGAAAATCTCGGAGCGTCGCTGCAGGCTGCAAGTTCTGTTGGTCCAGCACTTGCGAGTTCGAAGTGATGTGATTTGCGGAATCGGCGCAACGGCACCGCGAATCCATCCACAACCAAACCGGGCTCCATCCACAGCTCATCGGGTTTCGATGAGAACAAACCGGAATCAGATTCCCGGCATGCGAGTCCCGCGGCGTGGTGGCCCGCGAGGCGAGTCTCATCGGCGCGTTAACAATTTGATTCGGCGCAGCGGAATCGGGTTCCGCGCAGCGCTTGCGCGGCTGTGGATGGCTTGCTGGCCATGGCTGGGTCCGGCATAGTTGGGGCTTGTTCGAGAGTATGTAGCCATGACCGACACCGCCGCCGAACCGTCCGAGACCGGGCATCCGCACTTTGCCAAGCCGCAGCGCGTCGCCTTCGTGCAGTCGGCCTGGCACCGCGACATCGTGGCGCCGTGCTGGGAGGCCTTCCTGAGCGAGATCGAGGCGCGGCATATCCAGTCCGCGCAGGTCGACCGCTTCGAGGTGCCGGGCTCGTTCGAGATTCCGCTGCATGTGCAGATTCTGGCCAAGACGCGACGCTACACCGCGATCGTCGCCACCGGCCTCGTGGTCGACAGCGGCGTGCACAGCTTTGTCGCCGACACGGTGATCCGGGCGCTGATGGATGTGCAGCTGCGCACCGAGATCCCGGTGTTCTCGGCTGTGGTCACGCCGGACGAGTTTCACGAGACCGAAGAGGGGGCTGCGTTCCTGCGCGCGCATTTTGCGACGCGGGGCGTGGAGGTGGCGTGCGCGTGTGCCACGACGCTGCTTAGCCTCGAGCGATTGCGCGGGCAGGTGGCGGCGGGGATTGTGTAGTTGGGTGTCTCGCTTCCCTCTCCCCTTGTGGGAGAGGGTGGATCGAAGCGCGCAGCGCTTCGAGACGGATGAGGGGCAGCCGCAAGCACAGCGCCTGTGGCTACCCCTCATCCGGCACGGCCTTCGGCCGCGCCACCTTCTCCCACTAGGGGAGAAGGAAGAAAGAAAAGTCAGTCGAACAGGCTCGACACCGACTCTTCCGACGCGGTGCGGCCGATCGCGTCGGCGATCAGCGATGCGATCGACAGCGTGCGGATGTTCGGCGCGTTGATCACGGCGTCGGTCGGCTGGATCGAGTCCGTGATCACCAATTCCTTGAGCTTCGAACCCGCGACGCGCGCGGCGGCGCCGCCGGACAGCACGCCGTGGGTAAGGTAGGCGTAGACATCCTTGGCGCCGTTAGCGAGCAAGGCGTCGGCCGCGTTGACCAGCGTGCCGCCGGAATCGACGATGTCGTCGATCAGGATGCAGGTGTAGCCGGCGACGTCACCGATCACGTTCATCACTTCGGACTCACCGGCGCGCTCGCGGCGCTTGTCGACGATGGCCAGCGGCGTGTTGATGCGCTTGGCAAGGCCGCGGGCGCGCGCCACGCCGCCGACGTCCGGCGACACCACCATCACATTGGCGAGGTCGAACTTCTCCTTGATGTCGCGCACCATCACCGGGGAGGCATAGAGATTGTCGGTGGGAATATCGAAGAAGCCCTGGATCTGGCCGGCATGCAGGTCGAGCGTCATCACGCGGTCGACGCCGGCATGGGTGATCAGGTTGGCGACCAGTTTGGCCGAGATCGGCGAGCGCGAGCCCACCTTGCGATCCTGGCGGGCGTAGCCGAAATAGGGGATCACCGCGGTGATGCGGCGCGCGGAGGCACGGCGCAAAGCATCGGTGATGATCAGCAATTCCATCAGGTGGTCGTTGACTGGGAACGACGTCGACTGGATCACGAAGACGTCGGAGCCGCGGACGTTTTCCTGGATCTCGACGAAAATCTCCATGTCGGCAAAGCGACGAACGCTGGCCTTGGTGAGATCGAGTTGCAGCCAGGATGCGATTTCGCGGGCGAGGGCGGGATTGGAGTTGCCGGCGACCAGTTTGATCGAACCGTTCTTGGCCGACATCGACGCGTCTCCCCGCGGCTTGGTGGATACAACGTTCAGCATATCGGATTACCCACGGAGCTAGCTCTGGCTGGGCGAGGTGATATCAAGGAGCCACCTCCGCTGGCAACCCGCAACCCGCGGTTTTCCTGCGTAAAAACAAGCCTTGTTAACGCGCGCTGAAGCCCGCGTCCGTTTCGGCGAACGCGGTCGCCTGCGCAGGCAGCACGTCGCTCAAGGCAATCGCCGGGCCGTTGCTGCGCACCGGTGCGGGCGCCGGGTCCGTGCCATTGATCATCGCGGAAAGCCCGGTCAGGCCGGCTCGGGCAATCCGGCGCAGCACCAGATCGTCGGCGGACGCCCAGGCGTCGCGGCTGCTGCCGCTGGTCGGCTCCTCCCCGCTCAGGCGCAATGCGCGCTGCTGGTCGCGGTCGTAGACGTCCCATACCCAGGCGATCACGGTCTGCCGACCGCGCACTTCGGCGGCAAGATAGGCGCGGATGCGGAAGGCGGCGCTGGATCCGCGCGATGCCACTGCAAGGTTGCGCAGCTTGGTTTCACTGTCCAGGAGGTTGACCCAGCGGTCGAACACCTGCGGCGGCGGCCCGTCCACGGACTCGAAGGCCACCGTGCCGCCGGTCGACATGCTGGCCTGGGCATTCATGGCGCCGCCGCTGCTCGGCACATTGGCGCAGCCGGCGAGGCCCAGCGTCAGGGCCAGCAACAGCGCAGCAGGGGCGGAGCGGGCGGCCCCAGAGGCCGTGCGAAAAGAAAAGCGCATGCAAAGGCGTCCCGAACACAACCGGCAGCCTTCGGGCGGCTGTCGGACGGTTCGAGCGATATCGTTAAAATGCGTTAAGGTCTAGGGCAGAGCGCGGACGCGTGTCCGGCATGGTGAGGAAAACCATGCGTTGCTGCGGATAATTTGCGCTCAGTTTGAAGCCATTCGCGGCGATCAGCCTTCCAGCACGATGGCGTGGATCTGGCGGCCGTAATCGGCCTCCCCGCGATGCACCGAGCGGCGATAGCTGAACAGCTGCTCGTCCGGATAAGTGTCGATGCCGGTATCGTCGATGGCGCCGACGCCGGCACGTTCGAGCCGCATGCGGATGAAGCCGCCAAGATCGAACATGGCATGACCCTCGCGGGTCGATGGAATGAAGAACAGCGCGTATTCGCCGTCTTCGCGGACGAAACGCTCTACGAATTCGGCGCCGACCTCGTAACTCGGCTGGCGGATCAGCGGGCCGATCGCCGCCACGATGTCTGAGCGCTGGGCGCCAAGCTTCTCCATCTCGGCGATGGTGGCTTCGAGCACGCCGGTGAGGGCGCCCTTCCAGCCGGCATGGGCGGCGCCGATCACCCGCGCCTTAGGATCGGCGAACAGCACCGGGCCGCAATCCGCCGCGGTGACGCCAAGGACGAGCCCCGCAGTCCGGGTGACCATGGCGTCGGCGCGCGGGCGCGTCTCGGTATCCCACGGCGTTGTCGCGACAGCGACATCGGGCGAATGCACCTGAAACACGGTGAGGAATTGCGCGGGTTCGACGCCCATCCGCGCCGCCATGCGGCGGCGGTTCTCAGTAACATGGGCAGGATCGTCATTCGATCCGAGGCCGCCATTGAGGCCGGCATAGATGCCTTGGGACACGCCGCCCTCGCGGCTGAAGAAGGTATGGCGGATGCCGGAGATGGCGGCGAGCAAAGGCGATAGATGGGTCATGCGTTGGCAGCCTCGTTGTCGACGTCGTCGCTCAGCGCGACCAGCGCGTCGAGCGCGGGATCGGAAATGCCGATCACCTTGAACAGCGATCCCATGCCGCCCTGTCCGCCGTCGATCAGGCGCTTCAAGGCGCCGGAGACGCTTTCGGAGACTTCGGCCGATGCTTTGCCCATCAGGGTCAGCGCGCGGGTCTCGATGCCGAGGCGCTTGAGGAATTCGCCTTGGGTCACCGGGCCGTGGACGCGGGCGCCGACGTCTTCCGCCGCGCGGCCGAGCGCCTGGAAGTCGACATGGGCGGTGATGTCAGCCTCGCCGGGATTTTTCAGGGGATCGCTGTAGCTGTGGCGTGAGATCGCTTGCAGCGTGTCGCCGGCGTCGGAGCGGATGTGGCCGTAGTCGACGACCAGCGCCGCGCCGCCCTGGTCGCGGATGCGGCTGGCGATCTTCATCATCTCGGTATCAGGCCGCCATTCGAAGATCGCGCCCACGGGCGCCGCCCGCACCAGCGGCGGCAGCAGCAGGTCGAAGCGCGGCATCGGCTCTTCGCCGGCGCTGAACATCAGTTCGCCGTCGGCGCCGATATCAACCACGCGCTCGTGCCAGCCGCTCTCTCGCTTCACCGCCTGATGGATCGGCAGCACATCGAAATATTCGTTGGCGAGGATGACCGCCGGGCCGGCCGGCACGTCGTCGAAGCTGTCGTGCCACGACACGTCGCGCACGCCGGGCAGCGCCGCGCGCTGCTTGCCGCGCAGCACCGGGTTGATCTCGACGAGATGAACGTGGAGCGCGGCGTAGAGCGGCGGCAGCACCCGCAATGCGCGCAGCGCATCGGACATCATGGTGCCGCGGCCGGGGCCGAGTTCGATCAAATGCAGCGACGATGGCGATCCCATGGCACGCCACACCGACGCCGCCCACAGGCCCAGCAACTCGCCGAACATCTGGCTGACCTCGGGCGCGGTGGTGAAGTCACCCTCGCGGCCGAGCGGATCGCGCGAAATGTAGTAGCCGTATGTCGGATGGGTGAGGCACAGCTCCATGTAGCGCCAGACCGGCATCGGTCCGGTGGACCTGATCAGGCGCTTGATGTGATCCAGCAGCGGCGATGGCTCGGTCACGTCATGCCTTGCCGTCGTTCAGGGCCTGCACCGGTGCGTACGCGGCCACAGGCTTCCGCCACGCCCGCGCCATCAGGATCAATCCGACGATGATCATCGGCACCGACAGCAGCATGCCCATGGTGAGGCCGCCCCACAAAAAGCCGAGCTGCGGATCGGGCTCGCGGAAGAACTCGCCGGTGATGCGCGCCAGCGCATAGAAGAAGATGAAGGCGCCGAGGATCAGGCCCGGCCGCTTCAGGGCGCCGGCGCGGATCATCAGCGCCAGGATCGTGAACAGCACAATGCCCTCGAGCCCGGCTTCGTAGAGCTGGCTCGGATGCCGCGGCAGCGGGCCGCCATTGGGAAACACCATCGCCCACGGCACGCTGGCGTCGGCGTGCCGGCCCCACAATTCGCTGTTGATGAAATTGGCGATGCGGCCGAGCAGCAGACCGATCGGGCCGACGGCGCAGGTGATGTCGCCGAGCGACAGGATCGGCAGTCCGCGTTTCAGGCAGAACGCGATGACCGCGATCACGCAGCCCATGAAGCCGCCATGGAACGACATGCCGCCCTTCCACAGCTCGAGGATTTCGGCGGGATGGGCGATGAAGAAATCGAAATTGTAGAACAGCACATAGCCGGTGCGGCCGCCGAGGATGATGCCGAGGGTCACCCAGAGGATGAAGTCGTCGAATTCCACCAGCGAGATCGGACACGCCCCATCCCAAAGCTTCGTATTTTTGATCAGCATCCGGGCATAGACCCAGCCGAGCACGATGCCGCCGATATAGGCCAGCGCGTACCAGCGGATGACGATCGGGCCGAGCGCCACGGCCACGGGATCGAAAACGGGAAAGGCGATGGTCAGAAGGGGCATGGGCTGGGCTTACGGCTCCCGGTGACGCCAGTAAAGCATTCTCAGGTGACGGTTAACGGAGTTTAACGCTTCTCGGGCGGAAATGCAGCGCGGACTTGAACTGCGCGTGAGGGATCGCCATTGTCGGGTCGTCCGTTGCGTTTCTGCACATACCGTCCTTCGACCGGAGTTCTCATCCATGACCCAGACCAGCAATCGGTTCTTCGACGAGATCGGCCGGCTGATGAACGACGCCGCCGGCGCCGCGCAGGGCGTGAAGCGCGAGGTCGACAGCGTGGTCCGCAATCAGGCCGAAAAGATTTTGCGCGACCTCGATCTGGTCAAGCGCGAGGAGTTCGAGGCGGTCAAGGACATGGCGCGCCTGGCGCGCGCGGAGAACGAGGCGCTGAAGGCGCGGATCGCGGCGCTCGAGGTGAAGCTGAACGGGGCAGGCGAGGCGCCGTTCGCGGGGTAAGCCATCGGCGCCCTGGAATACTGGACCACCCGCTTTCGCGGGTGGAACCAGCCGAGAGTGTTGTTATCGCCCGGCTTGACCGGGCGACCCAGTATTCCAGAGCGACCGCTTTCCGGCGGTTTTCCCCCCGCAATTCCTTGTCTTTTCACCATTTCGGCGCTAGAAGCCGCCCACGTCCGCAGCCCCCGCACCCCTGGAGGCTTGCTGCAGCGTGATCTCGAGGCCGCTTTGCGGCCTTTAACTTTTCAGAAACAAGGACTTAAACGATGGCGACCGTGAAGGAATTCAAGGCGACCGCACGTCCGGTGAGCGGCAAGGGGGCCGCACGGGCAGAGCGACGCGCCGGCCGGGTACCGGCTGTGATCTATGGTGACAACAAGCCCCCGCTGGCGATCTCGCTGGACGACAAGGAATTGCGTCTGCGCATCCAGGCCGGCCGGTTTCTGACCACGATCTGCGACATCGAGCTTGATGGCGCCAAGCACCGCGTGATCCCGCGCGACTTCCACCTCGATCCGGTCAAGGATTTCCCGCTCCACGTCGACTTCCTGCGCCTCGGCGAAGGCGCCACCATCCGCGTCAGCGTTCCGCTGCACGTGAACGGCGCCGAATCGGCCCCGGGCGTGAAGCGCGGCGGCACCATCAACATCGTGACCCACACGATCGAACTGGAAGCCGAAGCCGACAGCATCCCGCAGTACCTGGAAGCCGACGTCAGCGCGCTCGACATCGGCACCTCGCTGCATATCAGCGACATCAAGCTGCCGAAGGGCGTCAAGACGCTGGCCCGCGATGCCGACCTGACGCTGGTCACCATCGTGCCGCCGTCGGGCTACGGTGAAGAAGCCGCAGCGCCTGCCGCCGGCGCTGCTGCCGCTCCGGCCGCTGCTGCCGCCGGCAAGGCTCCCGCCGCCGGTGCCAAGGCGCCTGCTGCTGGTGCGAAGGCTCCGGCCGCCGCTGCCCCGGCGAAGAAGAAGTAATCCGGCGCGGAGCTCCGCGTCATGCTTCTCTTTGTCGGTCTCGGAAACCCTGGTGCGAAATACCAGGGCAACCGGCACAATATCGGGTTCATGGTTGTCGACGACATCGCGCGGCGTCACGGTTTCGGACCGTGGCGCCGTCGCTTTCAGGGCGAGACGTCGGAAGGCACGCTGGACCGCGAACGCATTGTCCTGCTGAAGCCGCTGACATTCATGAACGAGTCCGGACGCTCCGTGCAGGACGCGTCCAGCTATCTGAAGATTGCCCTCGGCGACATCGCCGTGTTTCACGACGAGCTTGAACTGCCGTTCGGCAAGGTGCGCATCAAGCTCGGCGGCGGCATTGCCGGCCACAACGGGCTGCGCTCGATTTCTGCGCATGTCGGCAACGATTATCGCCGCGTGCGCCTTGGCATCGGGCATCCCGGTGCGAAGGAACTGGTGCACAACCACGTGCTGAACGATTTCGCCAAAGCGGAACGGCCGCAGCTCGAGGCGTTCAACGACGCGGTGACCGACAATGTCGCCTTGCTGGTCGGCGGCCACGACTCGTCGTTCCAGAACAAGGTTCATCTGGCGATGCAGGCCAAGGGATTCACGTCGAAAGACGACAACGGCACGGCTGAAAAGCCGCCGAAAAAATAGGACACGGTCATGGGATTCAAATGCGGGATCGTCGGGCTGCCGAATGTCGGCAAATCGACGCTGTTCAATGCGCTCACCGAAACCGCGGCCGCGCAGGCGGCGAATTATCCGTTCTGCACCATCGAGCCGAATGTCGGCGAGGTCGCAGTGCCGGACAAGCGGCTCGACAAGCTGTCCGAGATCGGCAAGTCCCAGCAGATCATCCCGACGCGTCTGACCTTTGTCGATATCGCAGGCCTCGTGAAGGGCGCGTCGAAAGGTGAAGGCCTCGGCAACCAGTTTCTCGCCACCATCCGCGAAGTCGATGCCGTCGCCCATGTGGTGCGCTGTTTCGTCGATGACGACATCACCCATGTGGAAGGCAAGATCGATCCGCTCGCCGACATCGAGATCATCGAGACCGAGCTGATGCTCGCCGATCTCGACTCCTGCGAGAAGCGCATCGACAACCTGATCAAGAAGGCCAAGGGCAACGACAAGGACGCCAAGGAGCAACTCGATCTGGTGCAGCGCGCTTTGGTGCTGCTGCGCGAGGGCAAGCCGACGCGCT
>JBEVEC010000113.1:0-4013 GCA_040512975.1 Tardiphaga sp.
CCTGGTGTTTTGGTCATCCCTCCGGCGGGCCGCCCCCCCCCGCCCGCCCGTGGCGGGGGGGGGGGGCGCCCCCGGGGGCCCGCCCCCGACCCGGGGAGGGGCTTGATCATGTCCATCATCATCCCTCACGCCGTCCGGTTCACCGTCGCCCGCAAGCGCGGGTCGACGATGGTGTAGAGGATGTCGACGATCAGGTTGATGGTGACGAAAATCAGCGACACCACCAGCAGATACGCCGCCATGATCGGGATATCGACGTTCTGCACCGCCTGCACGAACAGCAATCCCATGCCCGGCCATTGGAACACCGTCTCGGTGATGATCGCAAAAGCGATCACCGAGCCGAATTGCAGCCCGGCCACGGTGATCACCGGCACCAGCGTGTTCTTCAGCGCGTGGCCGAAATGGATCGCGCGCGTGCTGAGGCCGCGCGCGCGGGCGAAGCGGATATAGTCGGTGCGCAGCACTTCCAGCATTTCGGCGCGCACCAGACGCATGATCAACGTCATCTGGAACAGGCCGAGGGTGATCGACGGCATGATCAGCGCCTTGAGGCCGGACACCGTCAGCAGCCCCGTGGTCCACCAGCCGATTTTGACCACGTCGCCGCGGCCGAACGACGGCAGCCAGCCGAGCGTGACCGCGAACAGATAGATCAGGAGGATGCCGATCAGGAAGGTCGGCAGCGAGATGCCGATCAGCGACACCGCCTGCAGCACCTTGGCCAAAAAAGAGTCGCGGCGCAGCGCCGAATAGACGCCCATCAGGATGCCGCAGGCCAGCGCCAGGATGGTGGCGCAGGTGGCGAGCTCCAGCGTCGCCGGCATGCGCTCCTTCAGGAGTGCCGAAACCGGCTGGCGAAACTGGTAGGAGACGCCGAACTTGAACTGCACGGCGTCGGTGAAGTAATGCACGAACTGCAACACCACGGGATCGTCGAGCCCGAGCGACTTGCGGATCTCGAGCCGCTGCTCGGTCGAGGCGTCCTGCGACACCATCTGATTCACGGGGTCGCCGGCAAAGCGGAACATGGCGAACGAGATGACGCCGACCACGATCATGACGCCGACGGATTGCAGCGCACGGCGCAGGATGAAAGCGAGCATGGGATCCTTTCGCTTTCGGTTACCGGTGTGCGGAGCTGGCCGGGCGCGGCACTGGCCTCATTCCGACTTCGTCATCCAGTAGGGCAGCACCTGGTTGTCGGCGCGCTGCACCAGCTTGAGCTTCTTGGAGACGCCCCAGGCCAGCGCCTGCTGGTGCAGCGGGATATAGGCCCAGTCCTTGGCGGCGATCTTGAAGGCGGCCTTGATCAGCAGGTCGCGCTTGGCCGGATCGGTCTCCTGCAGCACCTCGTCGGTCAGCTTGTCGAAGTCCTTGTTGCAATAGCCTGCAACATTGGTGGTGCCGCGCGAGCTCGACGGGTCGTCGCGGCAGCCCATGATGTCGAACAGCACGTTGTGGGAATCCTGCGTGCCGGGGGTCCAGCCGAGCAGGTAAAACGACGTCGCGTAGCCGCCGGACTTGAACACCTTGGCGAAATACAACGCCTTGGGCTGGGCATTCAGCGTCACCTTGACGCCGACCCGCGCCAGCATGCCGACCACGGCCTGGCAGATCGCGGCGTCGTTGACATAGCGGTCGTTCGGGCAGTCCATGCCGACCTCGAAGCCGGCCGGATAGCCGGCGTCGGCGAGCAGCTTCTTGGCGCCGTCGGGATCGTATTTCGGCCGCGTGAAGTCGCCGGACAATTTGAACAGCTGTGGCGCGATCATCAGCGCCGACGGCGTCGACAGCCCGCGCATGACGCGGGTCTTGATCAATTCGATATCGACCGCCTTGTAGAACGCCTCGCGGACGCGGATGTCCTTGAACGGGTTCTTGCCCTTGATGTTGGAATTGAGCAGTTCGTCGCGCGCCTGGTCCATGCCGAGGAAGATGGTGCGCAGTTCGGGTCCGGCCATCACGGCGGCATTGGCGCTGCCGTTGACGCGCGCGATATCCTGGATCGGCACCGGCTCGATGATGTCGACCTCGCCCGACAACAGCGCCGCGACGCGCGTGGCGTCGGAGGCGATCGGGGTGAAGATGATTTCCTTCAGGTTATGCTCGGGCTTGCCCCACCATTTCGGATTGACCTTGAACACGGTCTTGACGCCGGGCTGGTGGCTCTCGATCACGAACGGGCCGGTGCCGTTGGCGTTCAGCGAGGCGTAGCTCGGCGATGTCGCGGCGGCCGGGGTGGGCGCCGTGGCGTTGTTCGCCTCGGCCCACTTCTTGTCCATGATGTACCAGATGTCCCATTGCGACGTGATGATCGGGTTGGGCTTGGTCAGCACGAAGTCGACGGTATGGTCATCAACCTTGACTACCTTCGCATCGGCCGGGATCACGGTGGCGAAATCTGAGCCCTTGGCGCGGACGCGGTCGGCGGAAAATACCACGTCGTCGGCGGTGAAGGGATCGCCATTGGCGAATGTCACGTTCTTGCGCAGGTGAAAGCGCCACCGCGTCGGCTCCGGCGTCTCCCAGCTCTCGGCAAGACCGGGAATGATCTGCAGGTCCTTGCCGCGTGCAACGAGGCCTTCATACACCTGGCCGTGATGGGCGATGGTGGTGGTCTCGCGCAGCGCATAGGGATCGAGGGATTTGAGATCGCCCTGGTTGGCGTAGCGCAGCGTCTGGGCAGACAGCGGCAGCGTCGCAAAAGCTATCAAGGTCGTGGCGACAGCCGTGAGTGTCCGAACGATCCGCATCTTCCGTCTCTCCATGATCATATCGTCGCGGGCCAACCGGGCCACGCGGCGCCGGCATTGTTGGCGGAGTCCCGCCCACACGCAAGCGTGATTTACCGGCTGTGCGCTGCAAACGCAGGCAGCTGGCGCGATCCTTGCTTACACACGCGTGCGCGATCGGGGCTTGCATCATTCGGACACGACGACTCGCTAGAAGTATCGTCATGACGCTTGTTCTCGGAGCGGGTTTCTCGGAGCGGTGATGGCGGACCTCAGGGCGGATGTGCTCGTACTCGGCGCGGGCATGGTCGGCGTATCGGCGGCGCTCCATCTGCAGGCGCGCGGACGCAACGTCGTGCTGATCGACAGGCACGAGCGCGCCGGCGAGGAGACCAGCTACGGCAATGCCGGACTCATCGAAAGCGCGTCGGTGTTTCCCTATATGCTGCCGCGCGACGTCGGGCAGCTCATCAAATATGCGCTGAACCGCTCACCGGATGTGCATTATCATCTCGGGGCCTTGCCGGGCCTGCTGCCCTGGCTCATGCGCTATTTCCTCAATTCGTCGCCCGAAGGCGCGCTGCGCAGCGCGATGGCCGCGCTGCCGCTGATCCAGCGCAGCCTGGCGGAGCACGAGACGTTGATCGAGGAGGCGGGCGTGCCCGAGCTGTTGAAGCGGACCGGCTGGATCAAGCTGTTTCGCTCCGACGCGAGCCTCGCCAGGAGTATCAAGGAGCTCGAGCGCGACCGCGCCTATGGCGTGACGGGCGACGTGCTCGATGCGGCGGCCATCGCCGAGCGCGAGCCGAACCTGTCCACCGACTTTGCCGGCGCGATCCACTGGCCGGCGCCGGGCTTCATTGCCGATCCCGGCGCGCTCGCCCGCGCCTATGCCGCGCTGTTCATCCGCAAGGGCGGCCGGTTCATCGCCGCCGAGGCGCGCACGCTGGCGCAGGCCGATCGCGACTGGCGCGTCAGCGGGCCGAACGGCGCGCTGATCGGCCGCGACGTGGTGGTGGCGCTGGGGCCGTGGTCCGACCAGATCACCGACCCGCTCGGCTACGACATCCCGCTACGGGCCAAGCGCGGCTATCACATCCACCTGGCGCCCTCGGGCAATGCGGTGCTGCACCATCCGGTGCTGGATGCCGACCGCGGCTATCTGCTGGCGCCGATGAACCGCGGCATCCGCCTCACCACCGGCGCCGAATTCGCCCGCCGCGACGCACCGCCGACGCCGGTGCAGATCACCCGCGCGCTGCCCGTCGCACGCACGAT
>JBEVEC010000155.1:0-26760 GCA_040512975.1 Tardiphaga sp.
TGAGCTGATGATGTCCGATCACCATCGCCCCATCGCAATACCGGAACGACACGGCGTATGGGTCCCCGCCTGCGCGGGGACGACACGCGGATGGACCGTGCCTCACCGCACCGACGGCTCGGGCTCGCCGACATCGTCGCCGTCGCGGCGCATGCCGGAGCTTGGCACCAGCACGGGCTGCAGCGCCGGGATCAGCCGGCTGCGTTCGCGCTTGGCGGGGATCGCGCGATAGACCTGCTTGGTGGCCTCGACGATATGCACCCCGGCGAACGGCATCGACAGCGCCGCACCGACGCGTTCCCACATCATGGCCGAGCGCAGGAACCAGCCCATGCCGACCGGCGGCATGAACAGCGCCTCGCTCCAGGCGGTTGGCGTGAACCAGGTCTGGCGCAGCAATTGCGTGATCTGCGAGCGCGAATACGGCCGGCCGTGGCCGAACGGCGTCGAATCGGTGCGGGTCCAGACGCCGCGGCGGTTGGGCACGATGGCCATCATCCGTCCGGATGGCGACAAGACCCGCCACACCTCGCGCAGCAGGCCCTCGGGGTCGTCGGACATCTCCAGCGCATGCACCAGGATGATGCGGTCAACCGCGGCATCGGGCAGCGGCAGCGAGAATTCATCGACCAGCGTCGCCAGTGCAGGCTTCGCCGTTGGCCATTTCAGCACGCCTTGGGCGGCCGGCATGAAAGCCAAGCAACGCTCGCAGTTCTCCCGGAACAGGCCGAGATAGGGCGTGGGATAGCCGAGCCCGAGCACCCGCTGGCCCTCGGCATTGGGCCACTGTGCCTGGATGCCGCGGTTGATCAGCCGCCGTGCCACGATGCCGAGGCGGCGCGAGTAGAAATCCCGGAGATCGATCACGTCGATGGTCATGCGCCATTGTCTACCACGTCGTGGCGACCACGTCGCGGCGTCGCCCGGGACGCTATTCCCGCATTGCCGGGGAAGCGTTAACGCCATATGTCAGAAGGCTGCTCTCGATTTGACTCACGGAGATATCATGGCCGCTGAAATTCGCGTGTTTCCCTGTCTGTCGGACAATTTCGGCTACCTGGTGCACGATCCGCAGAGCCTGAAGACCGCCGCGATCGACGCCCCCGAAGCCGGGCCCATCATCAAGGTGCTGCAGCGCGAGGGCTGGAAGCTCACCGACATCCTGGTGACGCATCATCACAATGACCATGTCGGCGGTATCGCCGAACTGAAGAAGACCTATGGCTGCAAGGTGACCGCGCCGCACGACCAGGGCACGGCGATCCCGCTGGTCGACGTCCGCGTCGGCGAGGGCGATACCGTGCAGATCGGCGCACTCACCGCCCGGGTGATGGAGACGCCGGGCCATACGCTCGACCATATTTCCTACGTGTTCGACAGCGAGCTGGCGCTGTTCGCCGCCGACACGCTGTTCTCGCTCGGCTGCGGCCGCGTGTTCGAGGGCACCTATCCAATGATGTGGCAGTCGCTGAAGAAGCTGCGCACCCTCCCCGATGACTACCGCCTGTATTGCGGCCATGAATACACCGCCGCCAACGTCAAGTTCACCCTCGGCATCGATCCGAACAACGAGGCCGTCAAGGCGCGCGCCGAGGACGTCGCCCGCCTGCGCGCCGCCGGCAAACCGACCATTCCCGTGCTGCTCGGGCAGGAGAAGCAGGCCAACCTGTTCCTGCGCGCCGACGATCCGGCGATCGCTGTCGCCGTCCGCCTGAAAGGGTTCAGCGAGGACGAGGTGTTCGCCGAATTGCGCGAACGCAAGAACAAGTCCTGACGCTGATGCCGACCGCCGCCGAGATCATCGCGAAACTGGCGCTGCAGCCGCATCCGGAAGGCGGCTACTACCGCGAGACGTTCCGCGACACCGCGACGGATGATCGCGGCCGCGCGGCGTCGACGGCGATCTATTTTCTGCTGGAAGCCGGCCAGCGCTCGCACTGGCACCGCATCGATGCCGTGGAGATCTGGCACTATCATGCGGGCGCGCCGCTGGTGCTGGAGATCGCCGATGACCGCGGCCGCCGCAGCGTCACGCTCGGTGCGGATGTGCTGGCCGGTGAGCTGCCGCAGGGCATCGTGCCGCCGCACGCGTGGCAGGCGGCAAAGAGCACGGGCGACTGGACGCTGGTGAGTTGCACGGTGGCGCCGGGATTCGATTTTGCGACGTTCGAGCTGGCGGCGAAGGATTGGCAGCCTCTGGACTAGCGACACGGTCCGCCGTCATCCCGAGGTGCCGCCTTCGAGGCTCGCCAAGGGGCTCGCACCTCAGGATGACGACTCCATCTCTGTCGCCGTCCGCTTCTTGAACATATCCTTCGCAGCCATCAGCCCGCCGCCGGCGATCAGCGCGGCGGCCACCGCGATATTTGCGCTCGCCTGCGCAAATCCCGCCGCGATCAGAAACCCCGTCGACAGCAGCGGCGTGGCGTAGGACGCAGCCCCCAGCACGCGGATGTCGCCGCGCTTCATGCCGATGTCCCAGGTGTAGAACGCCGCACCCACCGGGCCGATGCCCAGCGCGATCACCGACAGCCATTGCAGCGCCGTCGCGGGCCACACGGTCCGTTCGATCGCCAGATGCACGATGGCGGCGAGCACGGCGGTGGCGAAACAGAAGCCGGCCACGGCGTCGGTCGGCACCGCCTTGAGCCGGCGCGACATCACCGAATAGCCGGCCCAGACGAAGGCCGCGCAGAACGCCGCCAGCAGGCCGGCGCCGTGGCCCGGCGCCAGTTGCGCGCCGAGGCTGCCCCACAGCAGCAGCACGGTGCCGGCGAGGCCGAGCAGCGCGCCGACAATATGGTGAAGATGTAGCCGCTCGCCGGGAAGCAGGGACGAGAACAGCACGATCAGCAGCGGCCACAGGTAATTGAGCAGCCCGGCCTCCGCCGGCGGCGCGAGGCGCAGCGCGACGAAATACAGCGCATGATAACCGAACAGCCCCCCGACGCCGACCGCCCAGGCCAGCAGCGGCTGCTTCAGCGCGCGCATGGCGGTGGGACGGCCGATCCAGGTCGAGGCCGCGGCCAGCGCGCCGACGGCAAAAGTCATGGCCGCGAGCTGGAACGGCGGGATCGCGCCGGTGGCGACGGTCATCACCGACAGCAGCGACCACATCAGGATGGCAGTAAGGCCGATGAAGGTGGCAGTGCGGGAAGTCATGAAAGTCCGGGCGCGTCGTGGTCTGACCTTCTCCCCTTGTGGGAGAAGGTGGCGCGGACGAAGTCCGCGTCGGATGAGGGGGCCGCACACTCTGCGCCTGTGCCTCCCCCTCTCCCTTCTTGAACGCACTTCGTGCGTTCAATTCACCCTCCCCCACGAGGGGGGAGGGACGAAAGCGTTCGACATCACGCGTGATACTGCCCGCCATTGATGGTCATCGTCGATCCCGTGACGAAGCCGGCATCGTCGCTGGCCAAAAACAGCACGGCGCGGGCGATTTCCTCGGGCTCGCCGAGCCGGTTGACCGGAATCTGCGGCAGGATGGCTTTCTCGAGCACGTCCTTCGGCACCGCTTGCACCATTTCGGTGTTGATATAGCCCGGGCAGATCACGTTCACGGTGATGCCCATCTTGGCGTTCTCCAGCGCCAAGGCCTTGGTGAAGCCGATGTCGCCGGCCTTGGCGGCGGAGTAATTGACCTGGCCGAACTGGCCCTTCTGTCCGTTGATCGATGAAATATTGACGACGCGACCGAATTTTCGCGACCGCATGCCTTCAATGACCTGGCGCGTCATGTTGAACAGCGAGCCAAGATTGACGTTGATGACCCTGTTCCACTGGTCGGGCGTCATCTTGTGGAACGCGCCGTCCATGGTGATGCCGGCATTGTTGACCAGCACGTCGACCGGGCCGAGTTCGGCCTCGACTTTTTTTACGCCCTCGGCGCAGGCCTCGAACGAGCCGACGTCCCATTTATAGACGGGAATCCCGGTGTCGTTCTTGAATGTTTCGGCGGCTGCGTCGTTGCCGGCGTAGCACGCAGCCACCTTGTAATCCGCCTGATGCAGCGCCTTGCTGATGGCCGCGCCGATCCCTCGTGTCCCGCCCGTCACCAATGCCACACGCGCCATGATCGATTCCTCCAGCAATGCTTTTCTATTTATAGCTGCGAATTAATCCCGCGATACGACGGACTTCAAGCGAAAACGCCCGACGCGAAGCGCCGGGCGTTTTTTGTAGCAGCATGTGCAGTGCACGCGCGAGCCGATGTTTTCGGCGCGCACCGCCGAATGTTAGTCGCGTGCAATGCACATGGCGATGCCCATGCCGCCGCCGATGCACAGAGTCGCGAGGCCCTTCTTGGCGTCGCGCTTTTCCATCTCGTGCAATAGCGTCACCAGCACGCGCGCGCCGGAGGCGCCGACCGGATGGCCGATGGCGATGGCGCCGCCATTGACGTTGACCTTTGTGGTGTCCCAGCCGAGATCCTTGTTCACCGCACAGGCCTGCGCGGCGAAGGCCTCGTTGGCCTCGATGAGGTCGAGATCGCCAACCGACCAGCCCGCCTTCTTCAGCGCGGCGCGCGACGCCGGGATCGGGCCGGTGCCCATGATCTTGGGATCGACGCCGGCCTGGCCCCACGACACGATGCGGCCGAGCGGCTTCAGGCCTTCCTTCTCAGCCTGCTTCGCGGTCATCAGCACCACGGCGGCGGCGCCGTCATTGATGCCCGAGGCCGAACCCGCAGTGACCGTGCCATCTTTTTCAAAGGCCGGGCGCAGCTTGGCCATCGCCTCGATGGAGGCGCCGTGGCGCGGATATTCGTCGGTGTCGACGACGGTGTCGCCCTTGCGGCCCTTGATGGTGACCGGGACGATCTCCTGCGTGAACCGGCCGGCCTTCTGCGCGGCCTCGGCCTTCTGCTGCGAGGCGACGGCGAACTCGTCCTGCTGCTGGCGCGTGATCTGGTACTGCTTGGCGACGTTCTCGGCGGTGTTGCCCATGTGATAGCCGTTGAAGGCATCCCACAACCCGTCCTTGATCATGGTGTCGACGAACTCCACCGGACCCATCTTCACGCCGCCGCGCAGATACTGCGCATGCGGGGCCATGCTCATGGATTCCTGGCCGCCGGCGACGACGATCTCGCTGTCGCCGTTGAGCAGCGCCTGATAGCCGAGCGCCACGGTGCGCAGGCCGGAGCCGCACAGCATGTTGACGCCCCAGGCCGAGGTTTCCACCGGAAGGCCTGCGGCGATCGACGCCTGGCGCGCCGGGTTCTGGCCCTGCGCCGCGGTGAGGATCTGGCCCATGATGACTTCGGAGACGCGGGCCGGATCGATCTTGCCGCGCTCGAGCGCCGCCTTGATGGCGATGGCGCCGAGATCATGCGCGGGCATGGTGGCGAAGGCGCCGTTGAAGCTGCCGACGGGTGTGCGGGCAGCGCTGACGATGACGACATCGTCTGACATGGACATCTCCTGTTGTTCGTTTTGTTGAGTTTCTTCGGCGCAAAACACCACGGATAGCCGCGGGGCCGGTTTGCGATCGATGGGTTAACCTATGAGTTTCGGCCCAAAGCACCAGTGGCATTTTTGCGGGTGCAGCGCACCATAAATGCTGTGTTTGACTCTTTGCGTAGCAAAGTATGCTGTCATTTTAACCGTGACGCACAAAACGATAGCCGAACAGCTTTGAAAGTGCTTACTTTATTGCATTGCGCTGCCCGCTCAACTGCATGGCACGATGCGCGGGTTCCCTGTCCTCGGTACGTATGTGTGAGCCCCATGGCGAAAACAGATCAGCCCACGACGATCAAAAAATACGCGAACCGCCGGCTTTATAATACCGGAACAAGCACTTACGTGACCCTCGAAGATCTCGCGACCATGGTCAAGGACGGCGAAGACTTCCTCGTTTACGATGCGAAGACCGGTGACGACATCACCCGTTCGGTGCTGGCGCAGATCATCTTCGAACAGGAAAACAAGGCCGGCCAGAATCTGCTGCCGACCACCTTCCTGCGACAATTGATCCGCTTCTACGGCGACAGCATGCAGATGGTGGTGCCGAAATATCTCGAGCAGTCCATCGACAGCCTGACGCGCGAGCAGGAAAAATTCCGCAAGCAGATGACGAACACGTTCCAGATGACGCCGTTCGCGCCGCTGGAAGAAACCGTCCGCCGCAACATGGAATTGTTTCAGCAGACCTTCTCGATGTTCAAGCCGTTCGTGCCGCCGCGCGCAGGCGCCGCGCCCGAACCGGAGAAGATGCCGGACACCGCGATCGACACGGCCGACTCCATGGACGACCTGCGCCGTCAGATGAAAGAGATGCAGGAGCGTCTCGAGCGCATGACGACGCCGGAGCATAAGCCGGAGTAAGGCTTGAGACTTCCAGGCCTGGGCTGCCGGCCCCAGTCCTCATGGTGTGACGAGGCGCCCCTCGCGGCGGCTCTGACCATGAGGACTGGTACCGCGCCTATGTTGCCAGATAGTCGAACGCAACCTCGCCCAGTCCCAGCGTCAGGTCGCATTTGAAGTGCAGTGCCGAGACCACCTCGCGCACCGGCAGGCGTGCCACATCGGCCAGCGCGTGCGGAAACAGGCCGAGCGCGGCCGGGCCCGTCCAGGCTTCCTTCAGCGTGATGTCCTCAAGATAGAACCGCACCAGTTCGCAGATCCGCGGGCTGCCGTCGACATGCGGGATGATCTTCAGAATGAAGTTCGGCGCCGTCAGCGAATGCAGCACCGTGTCGTGGTCGACCGGGCGGTGCTTGTAGCCCATGGTGCCCGAAGCGCACAGCACCGAGCCGTAATGCAGCGTGCCGAGCAGCACGTCGCTTTCCACCGAGATCTTCGGGCTGGCGCGTTTCTTCGGAAAGCCCCACAGCTCGCGGCCGCCGGCGATCGGCGCGTCGTCATCGAGATACATCGAATGCGTATAGGCGCCGTCGACACCGTTGAAGCGTACCGGGATCACCTGCCCGGTCTCGGTGTAGTCGCCGAAGCCGGTAGAGTCCGGCATGCGAATGAATTCGTACTTCACGACCGAATCGATGATCTCGAGCGGCTCCGGCACCAGCGCGGCGAGCGCCTCCGGATCGGTGCGGTAGGTGATGATGAAATATTCGCGGTTAAAGAAGCGATACGGCCCCGGCGGAAATGACGGATTGGCCAGCGGCATCGAATAGGCGTTGCGTCGGACGTCATCGATCTTCATGAGGGCCCCCTGTGTCACCGCTTTGGTAGCTCAGTATGGGCGAAGCGATGATGACAGGCGAGCATGTTTGTCAGGCAGCGATGGTTGTCCGCTGTGCTGCCCGGGTGCCATACTCGCGCGCCGTCGACGCATGGCCAAACAACAGCATCCCAAGGGGAAACAGAAATGCATATCGGTCTCATGCGCACGTGGCTCGGCGCCTTCGGCACCGCCGTCTTGAGTATTGCCGTCTTGAACATTGCCGTCTTGGGCAGTGCCGTCATCGGCACCGCGTCCGCGGCAAGCGCCGCGTCGGACGGACCGCTGATCGCGGTCTTCACCAAGAACCTGACCAATCCGGCCTATGCCAATGCGCGGATCGGCGCCGACAAGGCCGCCATCGCCGCGGGCGCGCGCACCCAGCATTATGTCCCCGACAAGCCGGACGATGTCGAGCAGCAGAAGGCGCTGGTCGACAAGGCCTTGCTGGATAAGCCCGACCTCGTGGTGTTCATTCCGGTCGACGATGTCGCGATGGTCGATTCGCTGAAGAAGTTCACGGGCGCGCATATCCCCGTCGTCACTGCCGTAAGCCAGATCAAGGGCGACGTGGTCGCTTTCGTCGGCTCCGACGACGTCGAGGTCGGCTACAAGGCGGCGCGCGATCTCTTCACCAAGCTCGGCGGCAAGGGAAAAGTCGTGGTGCTGGAGGGCCTGGCCGCATCGACCACCAGCCGCGACCGCAACCGCGGCATCCAGCGCGCCACCAAGGAATTTCCCGGCATCGAGGTGCTGGCGTCCGTCAGCGGCCAGTATGACCGCAAATATTCCAAGGGCGTGATGGCCGACCTGCTGACCAAGCATCTGGTCATCGACGGCATCGTCGCCGCCAATGACCCGATGGCGTTGGGCGCGCTCGACGCCATGCACGATGTCGGTCGCAAATCACTGGTGGTCGGCGCCAATGGCGCCGTGGACGCCGTCAAGCGCATCGAGTCCGGCGAGATGCTGTCGAGCGTCGATTTCAACACCTTCAGGATCGCCTGCGTCGCCACCGAGGCCGTGCTGCGCGCCAAACGCGGCGAAACCGTTCCGGCCAAGATTACGCTCTCGGCCGATCTCATCGACGGCAGCAACTACAAGGCCGCGATGACGCCGTTTCCGGAACGCACCTGCCCGAAATGGGATGACGTGATCAAGCCGTAACAAAAAGCGCCATGGCCGGGACGAGCCTGGCCATGGCGCAGTGTCGTGTTGATGATGCCTACTTGCTCGGAATAGGCGGCGCGGTTTTTTCGGCAGGCGCCGGCGGCAAGGCCGACTTGGCGCCGGAGCTCTGCGCTTCGGCATCGGGACGCGCAGGCTGCGGCGGCGTCTCCTGCGGGCGCTGGCCCGTGGTCGCGGGCTCCGGCGCCGACGGCTTGCTCTCGGCGCCCGGCGTCGACTGCAAGGGCGGCGTGGCCTGCGCGAGCTGCGGGCCGGTGGTCGCGATCTGCGCTATGGCGCCGACCGACATGCCCAGACCCGACACCACCATGATTCCGGCGACCAGCATATCCCGGCGAAAGATCCGTGCATTTCTGTTCGATGTCATGTGACCCACCGCAAATTGTTCGGGGGTTCAACGGGCGCCGCGTCCCATGGTTCCGCGGGTGGGGGTGCTGGTCCGGTGTCGACGGCCAAGCGGACGGCGCCCTTCCCTCTCCCCGCGCGCGGGGAGAGGTGAAGGAGGCCGCCGCTACACTTCCAGCAGACCGGCGTCGCCCTGCCCGTCGGCAAACGCCAACAGCGAGCCCCGTGCATTCCACGCCAGCGCCGTCACCGGCTCGCCCTTGTTGGCGCGCACCAGGATCTCGGCGCCGTCGGTCGTGCGCACCATCAGGATGGTGCCGTCGCTGTAGCCGGCAGCGAGGATGTCCTGCTTGGGATGGCAGGCGACCATGGTAACCTTGGCCTTCAGCGGCGCCAGCATCGCCGGCTCCTTGCCCATCGGGCCGTCCTTGCTGGCGAACGGCCAGACGATCACGGTGTCGGCGCCCGATGTGGCGAGCCCCTTGCCGCCGGCGGTCCAGGCCACCGACCGCACGCGCGCGGGATAGCCGGTCATGCGCATGTGCTTGGAGTCCGCCAGACGCCAGCCGTGCAGCGCCGGCTCGTGCATCGAGGTGACGAGAAACTTATTGTCGGGGCTGAACGTCACGCCGAGATGCGAGCCGGCCCATTCCAGCACGTCGGCCTTGCCTGCCATGTTGGGAAACCACAGCGTGACGCCGTTGTAATGCGCGATCGCCAGCCGCAGGCCCTTCGGCGCGAATGCAAGGCCGCCGACGGTGGACGGCACCTCGAAGGATTTCTCCTCGGCTTTCGGCGCGCGGATGAAGGCCGTCTTGCCCACCGACCACGCCACGGCGCCATCGGGATGCAGCGCGACATTGTCGACCCAGCGCCGCTTGGCGTCGGTCGCGAGCGTCGCCACCGTGCCGTCGCGGTCGAGCGACAGCACCTTGCCGTCATCGCTGCCCATCACCACGCGCTTGCCGTCGCTGGTCGAACAAAGGACGCCGCCGAACGCGACCTCCACCGGCGACATCGCGCCCGCGGGATCGACCAGCGTGACCTTTTCCTCGGCGCCGACAAAGACCGCGGTGTCGCCGAGAAAATGCACGGCGGTAACCGCCGCGCCGATGGCCACCGGCACCACGCGGTCGGTGACCGAGACGATGGATTCCTGCTCCTGCAGCGGGTTGAAATCGGACATCAGACGGGAATGATCTTTTCGAAGCCGTCGCGGATGAGCTGCTCGGGCAGCTCGCGGCCGATGAACACCAGACGGCTCTCGCGCTTCTCGCCGTCCTTCCAGGCGCGCTGATGGTCGCCTTCCAGCATCATGTGGACGCCCTGGAAGACGTAGCGCTCGTCGTCGCCGGAAAACGAGATGATGCCCTTGGAGCGCAGGATCTTTGCGCCCTCGGCGGCCATCAGGTTTTGCAGCCACGGCAGGAAAGTCGTGGCGTCGAGCGGCTTGTCGCTCTTCAGCGACAGCGACTGCATGTCCTCGTCATGGTAGTGCTTCAGCCCGGGACCGTGATCGTGGTGATGATGGCCATGGTCATGATGGCTGTGGTCATGGTCGTCGCCGGCCACGAGGAATTCCGGCTCGATCTCCAGGATGCGGTCGAGATCGAACGCGCCGCGCTCCAGCACGTCCTCGAGCTTGACCTGCGCACGCTCGGTCTTGTGCAGCTTGGCATAGGGGTTGATGGCGCGGATCCGCGCCTCGACTTCGGCGAGCTCCGCCTTGGAGACAAGATCGGTCTTGTTGAGCACGATGACGTCGGCAAAGGCGATCTGGTTCTTGGCTTCCGGCGCGTCCTTCAGGCGGTCGCTGAGCCACTGGGCATCGGCCACCGTGACCACGGCGTCGAGCCGGGCATGGGCCTGCACGTCCTCGTCGACGAAGAAGGTCTGCGCGACGGGCGCGGGATCGGCGAGGCCGGTGGTCTCGACGATGATGGCGTCGAACTTGCCCTTGCGCTTCATCAGGCCGTCGAGGATGCGCACGAGGTCGCCGCGCACGGTGCAGCAGACGCAGCCGTTGTTCATCTCGAACACTTCCTCATCGGCGCCGATGATGAGGTCGTTGTCGATGCCGATCTCGCCGAATTCATTGACGATCACGGCGTATTTCTTGCCGTGGTTCTCCGACAGGATGCGGTTGAGCAGCGTGGTCTTGCCGGCGCCGAGGTAGCCGGTGAGCACGGTGACGGGGATCTTGTCGGACGCGGTGGACATCGCAAAGGTTCTCCAAACGAAAGCCTGAACAGGCAGGACGGCGCAGCTAGCCAGCCAGCGCGCTCGTCAGCGCCCTTATATTGTGCCTGACCATGTCAATGTAAGTGGGGGCGTCGCCGTTTTCCGGCGTCAGACTGTCGGAATACAGCGTGCCGCCGATCTTCGCGCCGCTCTCGGCGGCAATCCGGCGCATCAGGCGGGGATCGGCAATATTCTCCAGAAACACCGCCGGGGTTTTCGAGATCCTGAGCTGCGTGATGATGACGGCGATGTCCTTTGCGCTCGGCTCGGAATCCGTCGATACGCCCTGCGGCGCAATAAATTCGACCCCGTAGGCGGCGGCGAAATAGCCGAACGCATCGTGGGTGGAGATCACCCGGCGATGACGCTCGGGGATGCTGGCCATCGCAGCCTTTGCCTCATTATCCAGCGCCGCGAGTTTTGCCAGGTAGGCATCGGCATTGGCCCGGTAGGTCGCAGCGCCGGCCGGATCGACCTTGGCCAGCGCGTCCCTGATATTGGCGACATAGATTTCGGCATTGGCGACCGACTGCCAGGCATGCGGATCATCATGGGCGTCGCGCTGGTGCGCGGCAATGCCCTGCGTCGCGGTGACGATGCTGGCGCTGCCGCCGGACGACTTCACCAGCCGCGGCAGCCAGCCCTCGAAGCCGAGGCCGTTGACCACCAGCAATTTGGCGGCGGCAACCTTTTTCGCGTCGGCCGGCGACGGCGTATAGACATGGGCATCGCCGTTGGGCCCGACCAGCGTCGTCACGGCGACGCGGTCGCCGCCGACATTGCGGACGAAGTCGCCGAGAATGGAAAAGCTGGCGACGACGTCGATCTTGTCCTGCGCATGCGATGGCTCCATCGCCATGAGCGACAGCGCAACTGAGCATCCGACGAGAAAAACCCGGCGTCCGATCGTCATCGTCATGCCTCCAGATGCCGGCCGGGAAACAATTGCCGCACGACGCCGCTGACATTGCCGAACAGTACCGAGAACACGTAGAGCGCCGCGGCGACGAGGATAATTGCGGGGCCGGACGGCACCTTGGTCTGGAACGACAGCACGAGGCCGAGATAGCCGGAGACCATCGCGCTTCCCACCGACACCATCATCATCCCCGTGATGTCGCGCGACCAGAACCGCGCGATGCCGGCGGGCAGCACCATCAGCCCGACCGCGAGCAGCGTGCCGAGGGCGTGGAAGCCATTGACGAGATTTACGACGACCAGCGCGAGGAACGCCAGATGCGCCGGCGCGCCGGCCCGGCTGACGGTGCGCAGGAACACCGGGTCGACGCATTCGATCACCAGCGGGCGGTAGATCACCGCCATTACCAGAAGCGTGATGGTGGCGTTGAAGGCGATCACCAGCAGGGTCTGGTCGTCGAGGGCCAGGATGTTGCCGAACAGCACGTGCAGCAGGTCGATATTGGTGCCGCGCATGGAGACGATGGTGACGCCGGCCGCGAGCGACACCAAGTAGAACGCCGCGAGGGAAGCGTCCTCCTTGATGATGGTGACGCGCGACACCAGGCCGGCCAGCAGCGCGACGGAAAAGCCGGCGATCAACCCGCCGAAGGTCATGGCGAACAAATTCAGCCCGGAGAACAGGAAGCCGATCGCGGCGCCCGGCAGGATCGCATGCGCCATGGCGTCGCCGACCAGGCTCATGCGGCGCAGCATCAGGAACACGCCGACCGGCGCGCCGCCCAGCGCCAGCGCCAGCACGCCGGCAAGCGCGCGGCGCATAAATTCGAATTCGACAAAGGGCGCGATCAGCGCGTCATAGATCATGGGATATCAGGCCGCCCGTGGCCGGACGCTATCGACGGCGCAGGCATGCGCCGTGTCGTCGAACGCCTCGCACATCCGCCGCGCCTCGATCAGGTTGTCGGAGGTCAGCACCTGCGCGGTCGGCCCCCACGCCACGGCGCCGCGCGCCAGCAGCAGCGTCTGCGGGAAATGCGCGCGCACCATTTCCATGTCGTGCAGCGCCGCCAGCACGGTGCGCCCTTCGGCATGCCAGTGCTTGACCAGGTCGATGAGGTCGGCGGCGGTCTTGGTGTCGATGGCATTGAACGGCTCGTCGAGCACGATGACGCGGGCGTCCTGCAGCAGCGTGCGGGCGAACAGCATGCGCTGGGTCTGGCCGCCGGACAGCGTGCCGATGCCGCGGTTCTCGAAACCGTTGAGGCCGACGGCGGCGAGTGCCTGCGCGATCTGCGCGCCGGCTTTCTTGCCGAGGCCGCCGAAGATGCCGGTCGCATGCCACAGGCCGGTGCCGACGAAATCGAACACCGAGATCGGAAAGGTGCGGTCGATATCGACACTTTGCGGCAGATAGGCGATGTCGCGCGGCTTGAGACCGCCAAGCGCGATGGACCCGGCCAGCGGCTTCAGGATGCCGACGATGCCGCGGAACAGGGTCGACTTGCCGGCGCCGTTGGGGCCGACCACGGCCAGCAGGCTGCCCGGCGCGATCTCGCCGCTCAAATGGTGCACGGCGGGGTGGCGTTCGTAGCCCAAGGTGACGTCGCGGAAGGCAAGCTGCGCAGTCATGACGGCCTCATGGCCAGCAGGACCATCGCCCAGAGCCCTGCGGAGACCACCAGCGCGGCGCAGAGCCTGGCGGGCAATGTCATGCGGAGGATCGACCAGGGCGCTGGTTGGGCCGGATGGGGGCTTGCAGGGGCATGGCTGTGAGCGTGCACGTGATTGTGCACATGCGCAGCCTGGTTGTCGTCATGTGGATGGGAATGCGCCATGGGACCGGGCCAAATGCAACGCGGCTCCTGCCGAGCCCGCCGACCCATTTATGTTATAATATAACATCGCGCAAGCCGCGGGCGCCGGTCAGCCGAACTGGCGCACCAGCGCCAGGCCGGCGAACAACCCGGCGATCGAGATCGCGACGGATCCGGCCACATAGGCCAAAGCCATGCCCAGCTCGCCGCGTTCGGTCAGCAAGGCTGCATCCAGCGAGAAGGCGGAGAAGGTGGTGTAGCCGCCGAGGATACCGGTCATCAGGAACAGCCGCCAGTGCTGCGTCGCGCCGCCCTTGAAGGTGAGGTAGCCGGCGATCAGGCCCATCACCGTCGAGCCGGTGATGTTGATGATGAAGGTGCCCCACGGAAACGCAGTACCGAACGCCCGCGCGCAGGCCATGTTGACGATGTGCCGCAACGTGGCACCGAGGCCGCCGCCGAAGAAGACGAGAAGATAGGCCATGATGAGTCCGGATGACGCGGCAACGGCTGCGGTGCGATGATCTCAAACGTAAAAGCGGCAGCTCGCGCTGCCGCCTTGAAGTGATGTGGACCGCCTCAGCACGGCGTCATCGCCCGGCTTGACCGGGCGACCCAGTATTCCGCGACGTCGCTTCCTGACATCGACGGCAGCTTTTACGGGAGCACCCGATTTCGCAGGTGATGACGCCTGTGCGTTCGGCGCGCGTGCCGGTCGTGCCTTAAAGCGTCTTGCCGTACAGCGCGTCGACATATTCCCAGTTCACCAGGCTATCGACGAAAGCCTTCAAGTAGTCCGGGCGGCGGTTGCGGTAGTCGATGTAGTAGGAGTGCTCCCAGACGTCGACGCCGAGGATCGGGGTCGCGCCGTGTACCAGCGGGTTCTCGCCATTCGGGGTCTTCATGATTTCGAGCTTGCCGTTCTTGACGGCGATCCAGGCCCAGCCGGAGCCGAACTGGCCGACGCCCGCGGCGGCGAAATCGGTCTTGAACTTTTCAAGACCGCCGAGATCCTCGGTGATCTTCTTCTCGAGCCGGCCGGGCAGCTTGTCGCCGCCGCCGTTCGGCTTCATCCAATTCCAGAAGTGCAGATGGTTGTAGTGCTGGCCGGCATTGTTGAACAGCGGCGCGTTCTTGCCATATGAGCCCTGAACGACCTCTTCGAGCGACTTGCCCTCGAACTCGGTCCCCTTGATCAGGTTGTTGCCGGCGGTCACGTAAGCCTGGTGATGCTTATCGTGATGAAACTCCAGCGTTTCTTTCGACATATGAGGCGCGAGCGCGTCATAGGCGTAAGGCAGTTCGGGAAGCGTGAACGTCATGGTCAGAATCCGCAATGATGGGTGGATCGGTTTTAACGATGCCCTTTATAGATCGTTCCCTTGCCGTTAGTAACTCCCATCTGCGCGAGCGGCCCTGCCGAATGGACAATGCATGAATATCGAGATCGAGCTGGTCACCGCGGACGCGTCGTGGCCGCGGGTTAAGCCGCTGATCGAGGCGGTGTGGCCGCCCACGCCCGCGACGGACGCGCCGATCGAATGGGCCAAGCCGGACCTGCGCGTCATCGTCGAGGCTGACGAGCAGCCGGTCTGTCATGTCGGCATCCATCGCCGCGAGGGCATCTGGAAAGAGCGGAAGATCAGGATTGGCGGCATCGGCGGCGTCGGCACGCATCCGGACTTCCGCCGCCGGGGATATGCCAGCGTCGCGCTGGACGCCGCGGTGCAAACCCTCAAGGACGAGCGCGCCACGGATTTCGCATTGCTGTTCTGCCGACCGCACAATGTGGAATTTTATACCAAGCGCCACTGGAAACCGTTTCTCGGCGAGGTGTTCGCCGAACAGCACGGCGCACGCGGGCGCTTCGACGCCCTGCTGCCCTTCGTGTTCTATCTCAAGCGCGCGCCGCACGAAGGCGAACTCGACCTTTGCGGCCTGCCCTGGTGAGCCGCCGTTCTCGCAGAGCGCCTGCTGCGCGGGATTAACGTCTAATTGTATTCACGACATCGCCGCGCCACGTTTGCAGCCCTGCATTTTCTTGTTATGCAGGCCGCCCCATCGAGGAGTTTTGCATGTCCACCAAATTCGCCGTCATGATCGCATTGCTGGGAGCATTCGTTGCAGGCCCGGCCGTCGCACAGTCCGGCGAAGCGGCGGGTGTCTGGCAGACCCAGGCCGGCGACGCCCAGGTGCGCGTCGCCAAATGCGGCGCCAACCTGTGCGGCAACATCGTTTCGCTGCGCGACAAGATCGACCCGCAGACCGGCAAGCCGCCGGTGGACGACAAGAACCCCGACCCTGCGCTGGCCAGGCGCCCGATGGTCGGCCTGCATCTGTTCTACGACATGCGCCCCACGGGCGCGAACACCTGGTCCGGCCGCATCTACAATGCCGACGACGGCAAGATGTATGCGAGCAACGTGACGCTGGTCAGCCCGACCACCCTGAAGGTCGAAGGCTGCGTGGGCGCGCTGTGCGGCGGCGAAAACTGGAGCCGGGTGGGACGCTGAGGCGCAGTCATACGCTCTACTGTTATCGCCCGGCTTGACCGGGCGATCCAGTATTCCAGAGCGCTCGTGCTCAACAATCAACGCTCTGGAATACCGGGTCACCCACTTTCGCGGGTGATGACAGCACGTTGTGTGCTCTCCGCGGTTTGTTCTACGCGCCCATGCCCTTCAACACCGTCGCCGCGGTGGCATAGCCGCCGCCGGCGCCGTCGATGAAATGGACGTGATCATTGCGCAGCGCCGACGGCGTGAAGCAGGTCATCATCGCGGCGTCCTGGCGATGCAGGCCGTAGCGGACCGTGCCGGCGGCTGCCGCGGCCACCAGCCGCTGCTCCAGCGCGCGCTCCAGCTCAGGCGTGCAGTCAAGTACCATGCGCAGGCCGTCGTCATATTTACGGAAGTCGGAATTTTCGACCAGCTGCTGCATGTAGACCTTCGGCGCGAAGCCGCCGACGCGGATGCCGAACCGCATCACCACAAACGAAAACAGCGACCGCACGATCACCCAGACGCGAAAGCGCCCCAATGACGCGGCGCCGCGCCGGGCGCGGATCTCGTAGCCGAGTGACTCGGGCGTCAATCGCATCTTCGGACCGCCGGCCGGCAGCGGACGCCCGGCATCGGGGCTTTGCTCGATCATGGTCAGCACGTCCTCGATGGCCTGGCGAAAGGCCCGCGGTTCTGCGCCGTTTTCCGGCACCACCAGCACCGACAGGATCAGGCCGCGCGACGCAGGAATTTCCTCGAAGCCGCAGGACAGCCCGGAGAGATCTGGATAGGTGCCCGAGGGCGCCGGCGGCACCGCGAAGTTGCCGCGTTTCATCGCGGCTTCCGCCCATCCCAGCCCGCCGCCGGTGAACATGGCGTAGGAAACATTGTCCGACGGGCCGAAGCGCGCGACGCGCACGTCGACGCCCGCGGCGCGGATCGCGCTGACCGGCACCAGGGCCACGCGCATCACCAGGTCGAGATCGTCCTTCACCCATATGGCCGTAGCGGCCAGCGCGTCGCGGGCCCGCGCGAGGTCTTCCGGCGCCACGGCAAAGCTCGCGCCGTCGCCGCCGAACGCGAAGGGAAATTCGCGGCCGCCCAGCGCATTGGTCACCGCGGCGATGACGGCGGCGCCCGCCATGTTGACGGCCTTGTAGCGCTGCGCGGCGATCGCCTGCGTAGACGACACGATGTCGGCGACGCCGACGGTCCAGTCGTCCGGCAACGGGCGATACAACGCCGGATCCATCAGCCGGTCGAAGCCGCGGAAGACGGGAATGCTGGCGTAGAAATCGCCGGGCGACATGCGGGCTCTCGACGAATGCGTAGGACAGGTTTTGCTACGCTCTGCCCGTCCTACGGCTTTTTTGGGTCTACGCCCACTCGCCCTTGCGGAACACCGGCACGCGGCGGCCGTCGCTGTGGACGCCGTCGATGTCGATCTCGCCGGAGCCGATCATCCAGTCGATATGGATGAAGCTCTTGTTGCCGCCCTGCGCCGCGACCTGCTCCGGGGTCAGCTTGTCGCCGCCGATAAAGCATTTCGAATAGCACTGGCCGAGCGCGATGTGGCAGGCGGCGTTCTCGTCGAACAACGTGTTGTAGAACAGCAGTCCCGATGCCGAGATCGGCGACGAATGCGGCACCAGCGCCACCTCGCCGAGCCGACGCGAGCCCTCGTCGGTATCGAGCACCTTGTTGAGCACCGCCGAGCCGCGCGACGCCTTGGCCTCGACGATCTTGCCGCCGTCGAAGCGCACCGCGATGTCCTCGATCAGCGTGCCCTGATAGGACAGCGGCTTGGTCGAGCGCACATGGCCATCGACGCGCGCGGCATGCGGCGTGGTGAAAACCTCCTCCGTCGGAATGTTGGCGTTGCAGATGATGCCGTTCTTGGCGGTCGAGGCGCCGCCTTCCCATTCATGGCCGTCGGCGAGACCGACCACGAGATCAGTGCCCGGCCCGGTGAAATGCAGCGCGTGGAAGCGCTGGGCGTTGAGCCAGTCGGTGCGGCTGCGCAGCATCGCATTGTGCAGGCCCCAGGCCGCGATGGGATCCGTATTGTCGACGCGTGACGCAGCGAAGATTGCGTCGGCCAATTTGCCGACCGCGACGTCGTCCTCGTCGCCGGGGAAGACCTGCTTGGCCCAGGACAGCGTCGGATAGGCGATGATGTTCCAGTTGATGTCGAAGCCCGCGATCTTCTGCAGCGCCGGCTGGTAGGCGATGGAGTTTGCCTTGCTCGCGCGCGAGACCTTTGCGGGATCCTCGTTGGACAGCAGCATCGGATTGTCGCCGACGATGGCGAGCCGCGCGGTGTTGGCGCCGAGTGCCTTGGCCATGCCCTCGTAGAGCCAGCCGGCGGCGCGGTCGAACGAGTCGTCGTGGCCGTAGCGGTAGCGCGCCAGGGTCATTTCCTCGTCGGAAAAGAACGGCGTGACGATGCCGGCGCCGGCCTTGTAGGCGTGCTCGGCGATCTTGCGCACCAGCGGCAGCGCTGCGGCAGGACCGGTCAGCAGCAGGTCCTGTCCGGGCGCCAGCTGCAGCCCCACTTTGACGGCGACTTCGGCCAGTCGGTCGAGTTTGACGGGATCGATCGGGGCGGCGATGTTGCGCTGGTGCACGGTCATGCGGAAATCCTGTGTTGGTCGCTTCTCGGCACGGAATGTAGGGCCGCGCGCGCCATTGTGCCATGCCTTCCGACGCGCGGTTTCGGCTTGGTTCTTGCAGGCCTCGGCGGCGATGATTTTGCGGGTTGGAACGAGCAACATGACAATTGCGAGCGGCGCCGATGGCGCGCAGATCTATTACGAGATTCACGGCAGCGGCACGCCGGTGGTGCTGTCCGCCGGCATGGGCGGCGGCGGCGGGTTCTGGACGCCGCAGATCGCGGCGCTGGCGCAGCGCCATCAGGTGATCGTCTATGACCATGTCGGCACCGGCCGCAGCCGCGGCGACGCGCCGGTGACGCGCGACATCGCGGGCATGGCCGGCGATATCGCCAGCGTGCTGGATCACGTCGGCGTCGATGCGGCGCATGTGGTCGGCCATGCCATCGGCGGCATCGTCGGGCTGGAGTTGGCAATGCTGAACCCTGCCCGCGTGCGCAGCGTGACGGTGGTCAACGGCTGGGGACGTGCGGATGCGTTTTTGCGGCGCTGCTTCGAGGTGCGGAAGGAGATCTTGAAGGCGTCAGGACCGCGGGCCTATGTGCGTGCGCAACCGCTGTTTCTGTTTCCGCCGCGGTGGATCGCGGAGAATGTCGCGAAGATCGAGGCGGAGGAGCCGCATATGGTGGCGCACTTCCCGCCGTTGGAAACGATGAATGCGCGGATCGAGATGTTCCTGGCGTTCGATCCTAGCGAGAGGTTGAAGACGATTGCGGCACCGGTGCTGGTGACCACGGCGGCGGATGATGCGCTGGTGCCGGCTTATCTGACGCGGGAGCTGGCTGCGGCAATTCCGGGGGCGATGTTGCGCGAGGTGAGCTACGGCGCGCATGCATTTACGGCGGTGACGCCGGAGGTGTTCAATACGATGGTGCTGGAGTTCCTGGCGGGAGTGGATGGCGGATAGCCGTCACTACAGTCGTCCCTGCGAACGCAGGGACCCATAGCCCCTGAGGGAGCGGTTTGAAGCAAAGCGACGGTGACCGCTTTGCTTCAATCATGACGTCGGCGTGTATGGATCCCTGCGTTCGCAGGGACGACGCCAAGTCGTGTTTAAGGCGTGATCAGCACTGCGCCGGTGGTGCCGCGGCCCTTGACCTGCTCGTGGACCTTGACGATGTCGTCGAGCTTGAAGCGCTGGCCGATGTCGACCTTGACCTTGCCCGAGGTGATCGCCTCGAACAGATCTGCCGCATTGGCGCGAAATGTCGCGGGGTCGGCGTTGTGCGGGAACACCGAGGGACGGGTCAGGAACAGGCAGCCTTTGGCGTTCAACATTTCCGGCGCGAAATCCGTCACCGGGCCCGAGGCCGCGCCGTACAGCACGACCATGCCGAACTGCGCCGCGCAGTCCAGCGACTGGTAGAAGGTGTCCTTGCCGACGGCGTCATAGACCACCGCGGCCTTCTTGCCGCCGGTCACCTTCATGAATTCCTCGACCCAGCCGGCCTTGGAATAGTCGATGGCGAAGTCGCAGCCCGCCTTCTTGGCGATCGCGCATTTCTCGGCGCCGCCGGCCGTGCCGACCACCGTCGCGCCCAGGGCCTTGCACCAGCTCGCGAGAATCTGGCCGACGGCGCCCGCGGCCGAATGCACCAGCACGAGATCGCCCGGCTTCACCGCATAGGTCTTCTTGACCAGATACTGCGCGGTCATGCCCTTGAACATCAGGGTTGCGGCGGCTTCGTCGCTGACGCCGGCGGGCAGTACGACCAGCTTGCTGCTGGCGACGTTGCGCGCATCGGCATAGGCGCCGATGCCGGCATTCATATAGACGACGCGGTCGCCGACCTTGACGTCGGCGACGCCCTCGCCGACGGCTTCGACGACGCCTGCAGCCTCATGGCCGATGCCGGTCGGCAGCGGCAGCTTCATGGCGCCGGCGCGCTGCGAAATGTCGAGATAGTTGAAGCCAATGGCGGTCTGCCTGATCTGTGCTTCGCCTTCGGCTGGCGCCGCAAGATCCCTGCTCACGATCTTCATCACGTCCGGCGCGCCGAATTCGGCGACTTCGACCATGCGTGCTTTTGTCATTGGTGCTCCTTTGGTGATCTCGGATCCGTCGGACAGACGCCGCGGCTGCTCTGAAATCGGTGGGTGATCGATAGGCGACGACCCTACGCACGCGCAAGCCGCGTCGCGCAGGGCCGTCAATTGAAATTGTTGCTATGCGGCGATGTCGACGCCCAGTTCCGACCAGATCCGCTCGTACAGTTCCGTGAAGCGCGGCTGCTTGCGCACCTTCATGGGATGGCGCAAGTCGGCGGGAATGTCGACCTTGTGGATCGCCTTGACGCGACCGGGCCGTGAGGTGATGACGACGATGCGGTCGGCCATGGTAATGGCCTCGCCGACGTCGTGGGTGACCAGCACGACGCTGCAGTTGCGCTCGCGGATGATGCGCAGCACGTCGGCCTGCAGCACGAGGCGGGTCTGGCTGTCGAGCGCGGAGAACGGCTCGTCGAGCAGGATCACGTCAGGGCTGAAGGCCAGCGTGCGCATGAAGGCGACGCGCTGGCGCATGCCGCCGGACAAAGACGAGGGATAACTGTCCTCGAAATCCTTCAATCCGTAAGCCTCGATCAGCGTGCGGGCGATCTTTTCCGCGTCCTTGCGCGGCATGCGGCGCACCTGCAGCCCGATGATGACGTTGTCGAGCACTGTGCGCCACGGCAGCAACAGATCCTTCTGCAGCATGTAGCCGACATGGCCGGTGGCCTGGTGCACGCGTTCGCCATTGACCTCGACCTTTCCGTTTGACGGCACCTGCAATCCGGCGATGATGTTGAACAGCGTGGTCTTGCCGCAGCCGGAGGGGCCGACGATGGCGACCACCTCGCCGCGATGCAGCTCGAAGCCGATATCGGCGATGGCATTGACCGGCGAAGCGGTGTCGGGATTGAAGGTCATCCCGACATCCTGCGCGCGCAGAACGACGTCAGCCTCAGGCATGGGATACCTCATGGGTCATGGCATGCTGCGCGATAAAATCGAGCACGATCTTGTTGAACACGTCTGGTTCGGCGCGTGAGAAAGCGTGGCCGCCGCGGGGGATCTTCACCAGCTTCGCATGTGGCAGGCGCGACGCGATCAGCTCCGACGAATAAGGCGGCGTCAGGATGTCGTCCTCGGCGACAGTGATCAGCGTCGGGCACGTGATGCGGTCGAGATATTGCAGTCCATCGAATTTCATGATGCCGGTGACGCGCGCGCTCATGATCGAGGCCGGCGGCGAATGGGCGATGGCGGCCTCAATCTCGGCCTCGATCCGGTCCTTGCTGACGCGGGTGAAATACGGGCCATACATGAACAGCGGCGTGGTGCGGTGATATTCCGACGTGCCCATGGCGTCGAGGATGCGCTGGCGCAACAGCAGGCATTGCGCCATCTGGTTATCGAGTTCGGCCCATGTCGCATAGAGCGTCAGGCTGGCGAAGCGCTCCGGCGCGATGGCGCCGAGCACGATGCCGATGGCGCCGCCGGTGGAATGGCCGACGAGGTGCGCCTTCTTCAAGCCGATCTTGTCCATCAGTTGCAGCAGGTCGTCGGCCATCAGTTCGACGGAGTAGTCCATCTCCGACGGGGTGCTTTTGCCGGTGCCGCGATGGTCGTGAAGGATCACCTGATGTTTTGCCGCGAAGGCATCGAGATTGGGCGCCCAGTAGGACGCCGCACCGCCGAGGCCGGCAACCAGCAGCACCGGCTCGCTGGTGCCAATGATCTCGTAGTGAATCTCTGCATCGGCTATTTTTGCAAGGGGCATCGTACCGTCCTCAGCGCCACGTCAGGCGGCGTTCGATCCAGCCGACGATGGCATCGAGCACCAGCGCCACGATCATCAGCATCAGGATGCCGCCCCAGACGGCGTTCAGATTGTAAAGCGTGCCCGCGTAATAGACGTAGTAGCCAAGGCCCTGCTCCGCCGAGATGTATTCGCCGACCACGGCGCCGATCATGGCGAAGCCGATATTGAGGCGGAAGCCCGAGGCGATCCACGGCAGCGAACCCGGCATGATCACCATGCGGAAGATGTCGAGCCGCGACGCGCCGATCGCCTTCAGCATGCGGACATAGTCGTCGTCGATTTCCTGGCTGCCGTCGAACGAGGTGATCATCGCCACGATGAAGGTAATGATGGCGGCCACCGCGATCTTGGATTCCATGCCGATGCCGAACCAGACGATGATCAGCGGGGCCAGCGCAATCTTCGGCAGGCCGTTCAGCGCCACCCTGATCGGGCGCATCACCTGCGCGGCCGTCGGTGACAGCCACAAGGCCAGGCCGGCGATGGAGCCGAGAATGCCGCCGATCAGGAAGCCAAGCACGGTTTCCTCGGTGGTCACCCAGGTGTCGCGCAGCAGCGTGCCGGTGGTCAGGCCCTTGACCAGTTCGCGCCACACGCCGGTGGGCTGGCCGTAGAGATAGACCTTGATCCAGCCATAGCGGATGGCGACCTCCCACAACATGAGGAGGCCGCCGATCAGCAGGATCTGGTAGAGAAGAACGCGGCCGCTCCCGAAATACGAGGCCAGGGATCGCCGCCGGCGCGGCGCTGTCTTGACGCCCGCCGGCTCGGCGATCACGCCTGTTACTTCGGTCGCTGCCATGCTCATGGTCCGACGTAGGCCGTCGTCGCCATTTCGACGAGGAATTCGGGCCGCACCAGCTCGGTCTGGATGCAGTAGCGCGCCGGCAGGTGATCGGTGAAGTATTCGCGGTAGACCTCGTTGAAGGTCGGATAGTCCTTCAGGTCCTTCAGGAAGATCTGGTTGAAGACGACGTTCTTCAGCGTGCCGCCGCCGGCCTCGATGGTCGCCTTGATGGTTTCGATAACCAGACGGGCCTGTTCGCGGGCGTCGCCGACGGCGAGAGTCTCGCCCTTCGGGCCGATCGCCAGCGTGCCGGAGACGTAGATGAAGCCGCCGGCCTTGACGCCCGACGAATAGGGCGCGAGCGGCGGCGGCGGGTTCGGCGGGGTGAGGATTTCGATGGGCATGGTGGTCGCTCCGTGTTCGGGTGAAGTGTTCAGGCGGCGCGTTCGACGGCACAGGCGGCGGCCAGTTCGCTCAGGCTCGTCGTCCAGCCGAAGAACTGTTCGACATTGTAGATGGTCGCCTGCTGAATGAAATCCGGGCCGGCCTGATAACAGGCGTCGCGGATCAGCACCGGATAATACTCCTTGAAATAGGCGTCGCGGATCGTCGACTCGACGCAGACATTGGTGGCGACGCCGCAGACCAGCACGGTCTCGATGCGGCGCGAGCGCAGGATGCTGTCGAGCTGGGTGCCGACAAAACCGCTGTAGCGCGGCTTTTCGATCACGATGTCGCGCGCGCCCGGCTTGAGCTGGTCCACCAGCGCAAAGTCCCAGGTGCCCTTGGTGAGCAGCGTGCCGTGCAGTTCGGGACGCTTGCGCATCAGCTTGAGCGAATTGCCCTTGAGCTGGTTGACCGAGCCCGGGCCGCCGGCTTCCTTCTGCTCGGCGTCCCAGCCGTTCTGGAACCAGACCACCTGGATGCCGGCATCGCGCGAGATGCGGACAGATTCGGCCACCGCGGGGATGACCTGCTGGGTCGGCGCCAGATCCACGCCGAGCTGGCTGAAATAGCCGCCAGGCGAGCAATAGCCGTTCTGCATGTCGACGACGATCAGCGCGGTGCGCGCCGGATCGAAGTCGATCGGTTCGGGCTTGGCGTTCAGGCTACGCATGATGGTCTCCCTTGGGTTATCCGGCCTTGCCGACTTTCGCGGCGGCCTTTTCTGCGAACGAATTGTCGACCATGTCCTCATAGGGCCGGCCGGCCTTGATCGAACCGCCGGCGATCTCGAACGCCATGTCGGTGTCCCATTCCTTCTTGGAAATGGTGGGGTCCTTCGGCACCGCGGTGGAGCCGCCGAGCAGGTTGGCCGCGGCGGAGCGGATGATGGCTTCGGAAACCTGCGGGAATTCGGTGATCGAGGTCTTGACGAACAGTTCGCCCTTGTCGGCATGCAAGGCGGCCTGCGCCTCGGCCAGCGCATCGCAGAACGCCTGAACGACGCTCGGGTCCTTGTCGATCAGCGCGCGCTCGACAATGGCGTTGGTCCAGGACAGCGGGCCGATGACGTCGGCAAAGGCATAGACCGGCACCAGGCCGAACTGCTCCTTGGCGATCGACAGGTCCCATTCGAACAGCGTGGCCACATCGGCGCGGCCGTCCATCACCGCCTGGGCCTGCGCGCCGACCGGCAGTTGCAGGAATTTGACGCCTTCCTTCTCCGGATCGAAGCCGCCGCGGTCCTTCATGGCGAAGGTCGGCGTCTGGATGGTGGAGGACGGGAAGCGCAGGGTGGCAATGGTCTTGCCCTTGAAATCGTTGATGTCCTTGATCGCCGTGCCGGGCTTGGCCGCCGCCCACATGGCGACGCCGCCGACCACTTTTGCGACATTGGCGACCTTGGCGCCCTCATTGGCGACGTTCACCGACATGCCGGCACCCGTGATGGCGAAGGAGGCGTTGCCGGACATTACCACCGGCAAAGCCAGCGCGATGCCGCCCGCGGAGGAAACCCCGACATCGAGGCCGTGCTTCTTGAAGAAACCGCCATGCTTGGCGGCATAGACCGACACATACATGCCGAGATGGGCGGCCTCGGACGCCTTCACCGATTTCAGCGACTGGGCAAAGGCGGGGCTGCCGAATTTGTCGAGGGTCAGGCCGATGGCGGCGGCACCGGCGCCGAGAATGACCGTTCGTCGCGAGGCCTTCAGGACGGTCGGGCTGGAGATCACGTCGCGCTTGTCGGCCATTGCACTACCCCTGCTCTGAATGTGGGCGAAGGCTAGGCGTGGCGCGGAATTGTTCAAAGCACTGATTCAGTCATGCCGCATTGCCGAAAAGGCAACACGAGGCACGTTGCCTACGCTTTCACCGGCAAACTGCGAATGGCAGCGGCAAGGATCTTCAGAAATTCCTGCGCGGCATGCGACAGCGGGCGGTCGCGATGCACATTGACGCTGGAGCGGGCCGAGGCGAAGCCGGCGTCGTTGATGGGGACCGCACGCAAACTGCCGGTGGCAAGTTCGTGGATCACCGTCAGCGCCGGCATGAAGGCGATGACCTGCCCGGTGGCGGCCATGGTCTTGGTCAGCTCCAGCGAATTGGTGGTGAGAAAGACGCGCGCCGTCAGCCCGCGCTCGGCCACCGCCTTGTCGAAGAACTGGCGCAGGCCGAAGGAATGCTCGGGCAGCGCCAGCGGCTGCCGGCAGATGTCCTCCAGGGTCAGCGACGTCCTGTCGGCATAGTCGTGGGACGGCGCCACCAGGCATGACACCGGCTCGATGAATTCGGCGACGGTTTCGATCTCGGCGCGCGGCGCGGCGTTGAAGGTCATGCCGATATCTGCCTCGTCCTCCAGCAGCGCCTCGACGATGCGATCGGTGGAGCCGGTCTGGACGCGGAAGGTGACGTTGGGAAAGCGGCGATTGAAGTCGGCGAGGATGCCCGGCAGCAGGCCGGAGATGAAGCCTTCGATGACCCAGACCGACACCTCACCACGGCGCAGCCCGCGCAGGTCGTCGATCCCGGCGCGCGCCCGGTCGAGATCGCGAAAAATGCCGTAGCTGCGCCGCGCCAGCACCTCGCCCGCGGCGGTGAGTTGCAGGCCATTCTTGGAGCGCTCGAACAGGACCGCATCGACCTCGTGCTCGAGCTGCGAGATCTGGCGGCTGATGGCGGAAGGCGCGACATGCAAACGGTCCGCGGCCTTGCGGATGGATCCGAGCCGGGCGACCTCGTTGAAATAGCGCAGCGTCAGGAAACGCACGGGAGACTTTCAGGTGATCGACGGGAGGCAATGTGCCGTGTGGAGGTGATGGCGTCGAGGAGGCCTCTCCGCGAGTCGTCCCTGCGC
>JBEVEC010000172.1:0-15575 GCA_040512975.1 Tardiphaga sp.
CCGCACTGGATCACGCGGCGCGGATCGAACCGCTCCGCCAGCGCGCCCGAGGTGACCGAGAACAGCAAAAACGGCAGCCAGTGCGAGACGATGGCGAAGCCGCCCAGCGCCGGCGAATGGAATTTCTGGAACACGACCCAGTAGCTGATCACATGCTCGATATTGTCAGCCATCATCGCCAGCACATAGGTGACGAACTGGGCGCGGAAGCCGCCGTGGCGCAGCGCTGCAAAGGAGCGCCGGGCTGGCGCAACGGCGGTTGGCGAGAGTGGTTCGCTCATAGGACCGGACGAGGTTGGCAGGCAAAGGCGCCGGAGGCGGCGGTCCGCCGTTACATCGCAAGTCGCGGCCCCGTGCAAGCAAGTCCGGCTTTTCACGCCGCATTGCTGCCTTGCATGCACTTGCATTCATCCCTAATTGTCCCCGGCGGCCTTGCCTGCCACCGTTTTGTCATCCCTTTCTTTGGAGCCGGACCATGACCGATGCGCCCTACTCGCCCCCGAAAGTCTGGACCTGGAACAAGGAAAACGGCGGCAAATTCGCCTCCACCAACCGCCCTATCGCCGGCCCTACCCATGACAAGGAACTACCGGTCGGCAAGCACCCGCTGCAGCTCTATTCGTTGGCGACGCCGAACGGCCAGAAGGTCACCATCATGCTGGAGGAGCTGCTGGCCGCCGGCCACAGCGGAGCGGAATACGACGCCTGGCTGATCCGGATCGACGGCAACCAGTTCGGCTCCGGCTTCGTCGGCGTCAATCCGAACTCCAAGATCCCGGCGCTGATGGACCGCAGCGGCGATACGCCGATCCGGGTGTTCGAATCCGGCGCCATCCTGCTGCATCTCGCCGAGAAGTTTGGCGCCTTCATCCCGCGGGACGCCGCCGGCCGCGCCGAATGCCTGTCATGGCTGTTCTGGCAGATGGGCTCGGCACCCTATCTCGGCGGCGGCTTCGGGCATTTCTACGCCTATGCCCCGACCAAGATCGAATACGCCATCGACCGCTTCGCGATGGAGACCAAGCGGCAGATGGACGTGCTCGACCGCCGTCTCGCCGAAACCGAGTACCTCGCCGGCGCCGACTACACCATCGCCGACATCGCTGTGTTTCCCTGGTACGGCGGCCTCGCCCAGGGCCTGCTCTACGGCGACAGCGCAACGTTCCTCGAGCTTGCCAGCTACAAGAACGTGCAGCGCTGGACCGCGGCTATCGCCGCCCGCCCCGCGGTGAGGCGCGGCCGCATGGTCAACCGCGTCAACGGCGATTTGTCGACGCAACTCCGCGAACGCCACGACGCCGGCGATTTCGATACGAAGACGCAGGACAAGATCGAAACGCAGGGGTGATGAGGACACCGTAGCCTGGATGGAGCGCAGCGTATTCCGGGCTACGGCTACACACTATGCCGCGGCTTCGCGATCTCGCCGCGCACGGACGCCACGCCCATCTCAAAACTGTCGGCGATGCGGCGGGCGCGGATGATGAAGGCCTCCGCGATCTCGGGCACGAACACCTCGCGCGCGGTGGGCTCGAACAGCGCCAGCCAGCGGTCGAAATGCGCGCCCTGCAGCGGCAGCATCAGATGCGGGCGCATCGGCCGGCCGTCATAGCGCCCGGTCTTGAGCATCATCGACGACCAGAACGCGGTGATCTGTTCGAGGTGATGATCCCAGTCGGCCACCGCCTTGTTGAAGATCGGGCCGATCACCGCGTCCTCGCGCGCGCGGCCATAAAAAGTCGTGACCAGCCGTTCGATAGCTGCTTCGTCGACGGTGGTGCTGGGGGCATGAAGAGCGTCTGTCATGGTGCCGATGTAGGCGCGCCGGCGGCATCAGGCAACCGCGAGCATGCCTGGAATTGCTAAAGAGCAAGCATGGAGTGGTGCACCTCTCCCTGGCGGGGACAGGTGAAGCAGGCATGCCATTGACCGATCCGGCGACCGGTGCGATCCCATCCGCGCACCACCGTTCGGAGACCCACCTTGAAGCTCGAACTGATCTCGATTGCGACCGACGCCGAACCGCTCGACGGCATTTTCTACACGCCGACCGACACGCCGATCAAAGCCGCCGCGCTGCTGTTTCACGGCAATTGCCACAACTTCTACACCGGTCCGTCGCGCTTCCTGCCCGAAATGCTGGCGGCAAAAGGCATCGCATCGCTGGCCTTCAACCGCCGCGGCCATGACATGGTGACGTCGCTGTTCGGGCGCAGCGTCGGCGGCGGCTCGTTCCAGCTCGCGCAGGAAGCCATCGCCGACAACCGCCTCGCCTCCGACTGGCTCGCCGCGCGCGGCCACCTCAACCCCATCGTCATCGGCCACAGCAATGGCGGCATGCTGGCCGCCCAGCATTGCGGCGACGACTATGGCGCGCCGCGCGCGCTGGTGCTGATGTCCGCCCATGTGGGCGGCGTCGAAAACGTGCAGCAGATCAGCGCCGCCGGCATGTTCGCGCAGGACCGCCTGCCGGAGCTCACCGCGCAGGCCGAAGCCATGATCGCCGCGGGCCGCGGCCGCGAATTGATGCTGCTGCCAGACTGGTGGTGGGTGATCTCGGCCGAAAGTTTCATCGACCGCGCCCGCCACACGCCGGGCACCGTCGCCAATGCAGCGCGGGTGCGTTGCCCCACGCTGTATCTGCGCGGCGACCAGGAGGCGCCGCAGAGCTATCCGATCGAAGCCTATGCCGCGAACGCGATCGCGCCGTGCGAGACCCGGGTCGTGCCGGACTGCGATCATTTCTACACCGGCCGCGAAGCCGATGTCGCCGCAGAGGTGGTCGACTGGATCACGCTGACCTGCAGCCTTTGATCTAAATTCACACATCAAGATGTCATCGCCCGGCTTGACCGGGCGACCCAGTATTCCAGGGCGATGCGATAAGCCATGAGCGCCCTGGGATACTGGGCCACCCGCTTTCGCGGGTGGTGACAGCCGAGGGGACGATGCTCTCTATCCTCGCAGGCATCACCGAGATTTGCATGCACACGCTGTCATGCAGCGGTATAACGCGCCACGTGAACTGAGGCACCATCGATATGCTTGACTCCGATCCACCTCCCACCGCGCTTGATTGCGATGTCTTCCGGCTCCTGACGCACAGCTTCGAGAAAGCCACCGGCAAGCCGCTGCTCGACGACTGGCAAGGCGCGGCATGGCTTTACAACGATGCACCCTTTGCGCTGCTGGCGCACACCGCCGCCGCCGATCCGGTGTTCTTCTATGCCAACAAGACGGCGCAGCGTTGCTTCGAATATGGCTGGGACGAGTTCGTCACCATCCCGTCACGGCTGTCTGCCGAGGCGCCGAACCGCGACGAGCGGCAAAAGCTGCTCGACGCGGTCGCGCGCGACGGTTTCATTGCGGACTATCGCGGCATGCGGGTCGCGAAATCCGGACGCCGCTTCTGGATCGAAGGCGGCATCGTGTGGGAGCTGATCGACGCGGCCGGCCAACGTCACGGCCAGGCGGCGATCTTCACATCATGGACCGACGCCTGACGCCTTACGCCCCCTGCGCCGGCTGGCCGTTGGCGGCGGTGACGCCGCCGTCGACGGGCAGGATCACGCCCGTGATGAAGCGCGCATCGGCGGAGGCCAGAAACGTCACGGCGCCGGCGATATCGGCCGGCGTGGCATAGCCCTCGAGCGCCATGCGCTCGTTGAATTTTGCGATCTTCTGCTTGTCGTCGATCATGTCCTTGGTCATCTCGCTCAGGGTCAGCGATGGCGCCACCGCGTTGACGCGGACGCCGGATTTGCCGACATCGAGCGCCAGCGCGCGGGTGAAATTGACCACGGCGCCCTTGGAGGCGTTATAGGCCGCGAAATTCCAGTCGCCGCCGAGGCCCGACACCGACGCCGTTTGCACGATGCAGCCCTTGGTCTTCTTCAGATGCGGCAGCGCCAGCTGCGCACAATGGAAGTAGCCATCGATATTGGTCGCCATGGTCGAGCGCCACCGCTCCGGCGTGATCTCCTCGAACGGCGCAGTGCCGCCGACGCCGGCATTGGCGTGCAGCACGTCGATCTGGCCGAACCGCTTCACGGTAGCCTCGATCATCGCCGCGACTTCGTCGCGCTTCGAACAATCCGCCGCATGGACCAATGTGCGGACAGGGTCGAGATCGGCGGCAACCTTGTCGAGCTTGTCCCTGGTGCGCGACACAAGCACCACATTGACGCCTTCCGCCGCGAAGCGCCGCGCGCTGCCTTCGCCGATGCCTGAGCTGGCGCCGGTCACGATGACGGTCTTGCCTTCAAAACGCTGCTGCAACGTTGAACTCCCTGCTGGCCCCGGAATTCAATGCCCGCCTTCCACACGCGTTCCGTGTGACGTTCTGACGAAACCGTCAGACGCGTATGATGGCGTCGCCCAACCTCACGTCTCCGCCCTTTATGATGCGCGCCGTGATACCGCCGCGACCGCGCACCGCGTTGTAGCCGCCCTGCCCCAGCACCTGCTCCATGCGCGAGCATGGCGCGCAGTCACCGGATGGTTCGATCACGGCCGCGCCGATGCGGACGCGATGGCCCTTCAGCGCCGCGAAATTGATGCCCGAGGTGACGATGTTCCGGCGCAGCAGCGCAGGCGGCACGGCAGCGCACCCAAGGAAGGCCGCGATCGCGGCGAGGTCCTCGGCTGCGATCAGCGTCAGCTGCCGGGCCCCGTCATGCGCACTGTCGTAGTGGTCGCCGTCGATGCCGCGTCCGGCTACCAGCAAACCCGTGTCCGGCGTCAGCATCTCTGCGCGCCGCGCCGGACGTATCCCGATCCAGCACACCACCCCATCGCGGATCGGCGCCGCCAGCAGGCGGCCAAGCGGCGAGTCCGGTGCAAAAGTCATATGGCCGCGATACCCTGGAGGTCGATCACGCCGCGATGGCGACGACCTCCAGATAGTTGTGACGGCCGCGACGGGCAACACCCATCGCGCAGCCGTCAGGCGGCCGCGGTCTTGCGCCCCGCCGCGGCGATGGTCAGGCCGATCGCCGCGGGATCGCAGCAGGCCACCATCAGCAGGATCAGCCAGCGCACCGCCGTCTCGGTATCGGTGCCCGCCAGCGTCGCTAGATAGCGCACCGGGCCCGCTGCCGCCTCCGCATGGGCGCGCTCGCCGCCGAGCGACGCGCGCTCGGTGCGCAATGTGGTCAGCGTCGCCGCCTCGCGGCCGCGCTGCTGGGACAGCGCATCGCGCTCCTTTCGCTTCTGCTCGGCCAGCGCCATCGCGGCGTTGACGCGGCCGCGCTTGGTCGCCTCGTCGACGGCGCTGTCGATCTGGGCGATGCGGCGATCGAGATCCGCCAGTGTCGATGCCTGCGCGTTGATCCGCACATCCATGGTCTCGAGCTTGCCGGCCACCTGCGCCTGCACGCCGGTCACCGCGCCGACATGGGCCTCGACCAGCTTGCCGAACACGCCGATGCCATTGATCAGCGCGAGCCCGAGCACCAGCAGCGTCAGCATGCAGCGCAGCCGCCAACCGCTGTCGCGCCAATGCGCCGCGAGCCATCCGACGATGATGAGCTTGCCGGCTTCCATGGTGGCCGCCAGGGTCATAACTTCCCAGGGCGCGCCCGGAAAAATCTCTGCCATGCCGGACACGCTGAAATAGCCGGCGACGCTGGCCAACGCCACCGCAGCGAGATAAGCGAGGTAGTCGCTGCCCGACCGCACATGCCGCGCCGGCGGATGCACGAACGCCGTCGGCACCGGCACCGGCGCCGTCACGACCGGCTTCTCGATCACCACCTCCGGCTCCGGCGTTGCCGGCTCGCCCGTCAGCGGCTCCGAGAAATCCGCCGCATCGTCGCGGATCGGCGTCCGTGACGCGATCAGCTCGCGAAACGCCTTCACGGCCGGGCCCGGCTCGATCAGGCGCGGCTTCGCCATCCCCTGCTTCGCGGCGGCGTATTTCGACGACGTCTGTTTCAGGGACTCGCGCTGCACGACGTCCTGATCCGCCAGACCGGGCGCCGAGTCCGGCGAGGTCAGCTCCTTGCCCGCCACGTCGTCGCGCAGCGTCCCGTCGCCGAGAATGTCGCGCGTGATCACGTCATCGGCTGCAACGCGTTTGCGGGCGCGCGAGACGCGCGACGGCTTGATCTGTTCGATGATCGCGGAGTCGAGCGACGCCGCGGCCAGCAGTTCCGGCGTTTCGATCCTGACGTCGTCGAGATGGCGCCCGCTCTGCCATTCCGGCGACAAGGCAATCCTGCGTTTTGTCTTGGCCACGCGAAATCCTGTTGACTACAACTCATGCTGTGGACCATCGGCAATGCCCGACGTCCATTGGTTGTCCGCGAAGCCAACCGGAAAACGTGTCACGAGCGAGGCGCATGACGCCGTGGAAAAGCCCGAGCTGGGACAACATCACGCTTGCGTTGATCGCAACGATAGCGAATTCGCTATGTTGCAAGATGTTTGCTGCGATCGGTCGCCGCGGCGTGGATTCACAGCCATATGCGATGGAAAGGACTTTGTCCGCCACTGTGGCCGCAATGCTACGCAATGACGTAGCATCGATCGTTGCGGCTCGTGCGCACCGCAACTCCTGATCCACGCCTTCGGCACGTCGCCGCGCGCAGATTCGATCGCGTGCTACGGCCGGCTCGCATAGTACGCGGCGACCTCGTCGATCTCCTGCGCCGTCATGCGGCGTGCGATGTTGCGCATCTGCTCGGTGATATCGTTATGCCGGGTGTTGCTGGCGAAGGCCTGCAGCTGCGCCTTGATGTAGACGGCGGACTGGCCCTCCAGCCATGGCGCGCCGAGCTTGAAGTCACCGCCGCCGTGGCACGATGCGCAGGTCGGAATGTTGCGCATCGCCGCCCCGCGCCTGACGATCGCGGGCTCCGCAACCATGGCCGGATGCAGGCCCGGCTGCCGCGGCAGGTAACTGTAGTAGGCGGCGATATCAACCATGTCCTGTTCGGAGAGATTGACGGCGAAGGGGCTCATCACGGCATTGACGCGGGCGCCGGACTTGAAGTCGCGCAATTGCTTGTAGACCGCCGCTGCCGGCTGTCCCTCGAGGTTCGGCGTATCGGGCTGGCTCTGCCGGCCGGAGGCATGACAGATGGCACACTGCATTGCCAACGTCGCGCCGCGGCCGACCGAGCGGGCATCGACCGGCCCCGGCATTGTCGCGTTCATCACCACCGTAGAGGTCTTGAAGCTCGGCGCGACCGCGCTGGTGGGCGGCGCCGTGGCGCGTGGCACGCCGGCAGCGCTGCAGATGGCGTCCCACACGCTCGCGGACCGGGCATCGGTCGTGGCATAGGGCAGCACCAGGAAGCCCGCGATCAGCGACAGCACCGCTAGCCCGGCCACGGTGCCGACGCCGGCGCTGAACCAGATGTTGCGCCAGGTAAACAGCGGCTCCCCGGACCTCATCGCTGCGCCCCCACATAGACTGCCGGTACCGCATTGCCCTTGAGCGCCAGCAGCTGAACGACGGGATAGCCGTAATTTACCACCGTCAGCGCGATCATCAAGGTCAGCCACAGCGCAAAGCCGTTGAGTGCCGCCGGCAGCCGCACGGGCTCGTGCACCGCCACCGCGAAACGATAGACGCCGGGATCGGCACGCTCGGCGCGGTGGCCACGGATCAGCACGGCGAAGAACAGCACCGCCGACGTCACCAGCATCACGCCGCCGACCACCGACATCGACACCGACAACGCCTGCCCGGCGATGGCGGGATCGGCGTAGTCGTAGAACGCCATCCGGCGCGGCATGCCGAGCACGCCGACATAGTGCCACGGAAACGTGGTCACGATCATGCCGGTGAACCACAGCCAGAGCTGCGCCGTCGCCAATCGGCCGGTGCGCAGCACGCGGCCGGTGAGATGCGGCCACAGGTCATAGGCGATGGCGAAATACATGATGACGATGGCGCCGGCGAAGATGAGGTGGAAGTGGCCGGTGACCCACTGCGTATTGTGGATCGTGCTGTTGAACTGATAGTTCATGTTGATCAACCCGCCGACGCCGCCGAAACCGAGCAGCAGCAGCGAGAAGGCCGTGGCCAGCATGATGGGGTTTGCCCACGGCAGGGCTGTGACCCAGCCGAACGGCCCCCTGCCCCCGCGCAGCCGGCTGGCGATTTCCGCCGAGGCGCAGATCGTGAAGATGGTGATCAATGTCGGCAGCGACACCATGGCGGTGAACACCGACTGGATGAACTTGAAGCCGGCGCCGACCTGCGGATCGGCGAACAGATGATGGATGCCGATCGGCATCGACACCACGACGAACAGGATGAAGGCGACGCGCGCCATAGCGTCGCTGTACAGCCGGCCGCCGATCGCGCGCGGGAAGATGGTGTAATAGGCGATGTAGGTCGGCATCAGCCAGAAATAGACGATGGCGTGCAGCGTCCAGGAGAAGAACACCCGCGACAGCCCGGCGTCGATGGTGGTGCGCCAGCCGAACGCCACCGGCAGGATCAGCACGATGATCTCGATGGCGGCGCCGACCGCGGTCCAGCCCCACAGATAGGCTCCGGCCACATTGGCGAACATGGCCAGCGGCACCGGGCTGCCTGGATTGTCGCGCTTCCAGACGATCATGTTGAGCGACATCAGCGCCACCCAGATCCACGAGCCGACCACCACCAGCACGACGCCGATATAATAGAACGCGTTGCCGACCAGCGGCGGGTAGAAGGTGTAGAGCACCGAGGCGAGGCCCATCGCCACCGGGATCAGCGCCACCACGGCGCCGACCGCCACGAGCACAAGCCCGGTCCAGGCCCAGCGCGCCCCGATCAGCGGGCGCTTCAACGCCAGCTCGGTGATGGCGTAGCCAAAACCCATCGCGATCAACGTCGGAAACACGTAGCCCATCGCCGAGCCGTGGGCGGTCACCGAACGGTAGTACCAGTCGGAATTGCCAAGCCCGGGATTGAGCGGGCTGCGCGCGAACATCTGCCAGGCGCCGAGCAGCAGCGCGAGGCCGAACACCGCAAAGGCGAGCCAGAAATGCGCCAGCACCAGCCGTCGGTTAGTCAACACAGGTCAGCCTCCGCTGCTTGGCCGCCAGTTGCGCGAAGGCGGCCTTGTCAAGCACGCGGACACGGGCCCACATGCCCTCATGGCCGAGGCCGCAGAATTCCTGGCACGGCATGGCGTGCTCGCCCGGCGTCTTGAAGCGCATCGGCAGCACCGCGATGTAGCCCGGCACCAGCATGGTGTTGACGGTGGTGCCGGTGATCAGCAGCCCGTGCACGACGTCGGCGCTGGTGGCGCGCAAGGTCACCGGCGTGTCGGCGGGCACCACGAGACATTGCGGCGTGAAAGAGAATTGTTGGCCGACCGCGCGCACGGTGACCGAGCCGTCGGCCTCCATCGCACTGCCGAGATTGCTCTCGACGAATTCGCCGGCGATGTGGATGGTCTGCGGATTGGCGGTCTCCACCCAGGCCTGCGGCATGGTCGCACGATGCACGCCGGCGAAGATCGCAACGCCGATCATCAGCCCGACCAGGCCGGCGGACATGATCGACCAGCGGCGTTCGACCCGCGCGGCGACGGCGGCGCCCTGATCGTGGTCGGCGTGATCGACGGAAGATGTCATCGGACGTCGGACTTTCTCATGGCAGCGGTGCGCGCGGCAGGAACACCAGCCAGTAAAAGGCGAACCACATCGCTATCACCGCGGCGACGGCGATGCCCGCCACCGCAATCGCGCCGCGCGGACCGGAGGCGACAATGCGGTCGATCTCGGCCGCGTCGGGCGGCGCAGCGGGCGTGATGGGCGGCTGGACGATCATGGTGCCCCCTATTGCAGCGGCGCGGAGCGCAGCGCGTTGGCTTCGGTGGCCGACACCGCGGTGCCGTGATTGCCCCAGGCGACCCGGATATAGGTGACCACGGCGGCAACCTCGTCATCCGACAGCGATTGCGCGAAGGGCGGCATGCCGAACGGCATCGGATTGCCGCGGGTACCCGGCGGAAAGCCGCCGTTCAGCACCATGCGGATCGGATTGACGGCGGAGGCCATCTGGATCGACTGGTTGCCGGCCAGCGGCGGATAATGCGGCGGCTTGCCGAGGCCCTTGGCGCCATGACAGCTCGCGCATTTGTCGGCATAGACCGACTGGCCGAGGGTCAGCAGCAGGCTGCTCTCCGGCGCGGTGGTGCTGGGCGGCGAGCGGTCCGGCGTGGAATGATCGCCGAGGCTCTTCAGGTACACCGCCATGGCGCGGGTGTCCTGCTCGGTCATGTATTGCAGGCTGTTGTAGGTGACGTCGGCCATCGGACCGTAGACCGCGCCGCGCGCGGAGATGCCGGTGCGCAGCAGATCGGAGATCTCGTCGATGCTCCAGTCGCCGAGGCCGCCTTCCCTGTTCGACGTCAGCGACGGCGCGTACCAGTTCTGCATCGGGATCAGCCCGCCCTCGAAGGCCTTGGCCTCGGAGGTGCCGCCGAGTGCATTGATCGCCGAATGGCACATGGCGCAGTGGCCGAGGCCCTGTACGAGATAGGCGCCGCGATTCCATTCCTGCGACTTGGTGCTGTCCGGCTTGTATTCGCCTTCGGTGAAAAACAGCGTGCGCCAGCCGAGGATCAGCGAGCGGTTGTTGTAGGGAAATTTCAGGTCGTGCGGCCGGTTCGGCTGCTTCACCGGCGGCACCGACTGCAGATAGGCGAAGATCGCGTCCGAGTCCGCGCGGGTCACCTTGGTGTAGGAGCCGAACGGCATCGCCGGATAGATCAGCCCGCCATCGGGAAAGCGGCCGGTGTGCATGACCTTGTAGAAATCGTCCGACGAGTATTTGCCGATGCCGGTGTCGCGGTCGGGCGTGATGTTCGAGGTGAAGATGGTGCCGAACGGCGTCGGCATCGCGTGGCCGCCGGCAAACAATTTGCCGCCCGGCACCGTGTGACAGGCGACGCAGTCGCCGGCCTGCGCGAGATATTCGCCCCGCGCGATGGTCTCGGCCTTGTGCTGCGCCGAAACAGATGACGCCACAAACGCGAAGCCGATGGCGAGCAAGGCTTGCAGTGAAGCTGATGTGACGATGCGCTTCATGCCCCCGCCCTCAATTCGGCTGACTGCCGCAGGTCATCGGCATCGGCAGCGAGCCCTGCGGCGCCGGTGCCGCATTGGTCGGCGCGGGACGCGACGACAGCCACGCCGCCAGCGCCTTGACGTCGTCCTCGGTCAGATGCCCGGCGACGATCTGCATGCAGTCGGGCTCCGCCGCCGTGCGCGTGCCGTAGCGCCAGCCGCCGAGTTGCGCGCTGATGTAATTGGGGCGCAGTCCGAGCAGCCCGGGGATCGCCGGCTCCATGCCGGTGAACCCCGGACCATGGCAGCCTGTGCAGGCTGGAATGTTGCGCTTGGGATCGCCGTGCAGCGCCAACGTCTCGCCGTGCTTGAGAATGGCATCGCTGACAATCGGTGCCGCCGGGGGCGGAAACGGCGCCTGCTCCGCTGCGAAATAATCGGCGATGGATTTCAGGTAGCTGTCCGGCAGGAACGCCAGCAGGTAGTTCATCGGCGGGTATTTGCGGCGCCCTTCGCGGAAGGCGAGCAGCTGGTGATACAGATAGCCCGAGGGCTTGCCCGCCAGTCGCGGGAAGTAATCGTCCTTGGTGCCCTCGCCATTGGCGCCGTGACACGATGCGCATGCCAGCATGCGCGCCGCCATGGTATCAGGCGCGCGCTCGGGCTCCTGCGCCGTCAACGATCCCGCATTCGCAAGGATCAAGGCGAGCGCACCTAAGAGTGAAAGGTGTCGTCTCACTGGTCTGCCCCGGACAATGCGTGGCAAGGTAGTGCACGCTGAGGGCGAACCGTATCAATTTACCGGACATATGCAAGGTACACTGCGGCCTGTCGCGGGCCGCGCGTTCAACCGTCGCGCGACGAAGGTGCAGCAGCGCTCAGCGCTCGTAACCGCCGCTGGACATGCTCTTGAGCTGATGCAGCAGCGTCAGCAGCCAGCACAGCGCAAACCCGCCGGCGAGGCCATAGCCGGTGCGGCGGTCGATCACCGACAGTCCGGTCCACAGATAAATCCGGTACAGCCACAGCCCTGCCAGTCCCGTTGCCAGCACGCAGACCAGCAATTTCACGAGGCGCGCATTGGCGACGCCGACGGCGGCGAACAGGATGGTCAGCGGAATCAGGAAAAGCTGGCAGACGGCGATCAGGCTGTCGTTCACGGTGGACTCCGCGCGTGATGGAGCGGCACTTAAGCAGCGGATTTTAAACAAAAGGTTGCTGCGGACTTTTCGACGCAGACGGCGCCGCACCCACAAACGTCATCGCACCGCTTGATCGGGCGACATTGTGTGATGGCTCAGAAGCACAAATTGCTGACAGCCTTGCCGCGCTTGTCCTTGATGACATAGGGGCACTTGATCCGCTCCAGCGCGGCCTTGGCGTCCGCGTCGCCCAATGCCGCGGCCTTTTCGTAATACGCCTTCGCGGCATCCGAACTCGATGCACCGCCACGCCCACCCTGCGAAAACGCACCCATGCGCTCCAGCGCGCCGGGATGGTTCTGTGCCGCTGCCTTCTCGAACAACGCGCGCGCCGCGACGTCGTCCCTGGCGCCGCCGATGCCTTCCGCAAGCATCATGCCGAGCTGGTACTGCGCCTCGGCATTGGTCTCGGCCGACTTCGCCAGCAACTGTCGGCCGCGCACCGGATCGCTGCCCGCGGCGCCTGCGCCGCCGGAGATCGCGGCCAGATTGCTGACACCGCGCGGGTTGCCGGCCTCGGCGGCGCGCTCGAACAACTTTCGCGCCTGCGCTTCGTCGCGCGCGATGCCTGTACCATTGGCATAGGCGACGCCGAGCTCGACCATGGCCGACGTGCTGCCCTTGTCGGCGGCACGGCGCCACGCGGCGATGGCCTCGCCGTTCTGCTGGTTGGCGGCATAGGCGCGGCCGAGCTGGAACATCGCGCGGCGCGAACCGCCCGAGGCGGTGCGGCAGAATTTGATGGCGGTGGTGATGTCGGGCTTGGCGATCTCGGCCGTGCCCTTCACGTCCGCAGGCTTGTCGGGATCGGCGGGATCGGCCGCGAGCCGGTCGCACAGCACGAGGTCGGCCGACTGGGCATGAGACGGCGCCGGCCCGGACAGCATCGCGACAAGCGCGATGAGGCCGGGCCGGCAGATGTGAGACAGGGCACTGCCTCGTCGCAAACTGGTTCCAAAGGGAGGTGTCATGCGGACCAGTTTGGCAATCGCGATTACGTTGTCAACGCCGGGTGCGGCTTCTCCGGCTGGTGCGGCGCCAGCGGCGCGGTCTCGTCCACGGTCGCTTCGCCGTGCTGGGTTAGCGGACGGTTGCCCGTCATGGCGCGCAGCAGCACGTAGAACATCGGCGTAAAGAAGATGCCGAAGGCGGTGACGCCGATCATGCCGGCAAACACCGCAACGCCCATGGCATGGCGCATCTCGGAGCCGGCGCCGGTGGAGGTCACCAGCGGCACTACGCCCATGATGAACGCCATCGACGTCATCAGGATCGGCCGCAGCCGCAGCCGGCTGGATTCGATCGCGGCCTCCACCGGCGTGCGGCCTGCAAATTCCAGCTCGCGCGCGAACTCCACGATCAGGATCGCGTTCTTCGCCGACAGGCCTACCAGCACGATCAGGCCGATCTGGGTGAAGACGTTGTTGTCGCCCCCGGTGACCCAGACGCCGAACATCGCGGCCAGCAATCCCATCGGCACGATCATGATGATCGACAGCGGCAGCGTCAGGCTTTCGTATTGCGCGGCGAGCACCAGGAACACCAGCAGGATCGACACCGGGAACACGATCAGCGACGAATTGCCGGCGATGATCTCCTGATAGGTCAGCTCGGTCCATTCGAAGCCGATGCCCTTCGGGAACGTCTCCTTGGCAATCCGCTCCACCGCGGCCTGCGCCTGCCCGGTCGAATAGCCAGGCGCGGCGCCGCCGTTGAGGTCGGCGGTGAGGAAGCCGTTATACCGCATCGCCCGCTCCGGCCCGGCGCTCTCCCTGACTCGCAGCAGCGTCGACAGCGGGATCATCTCGTTGTTGTCCGAGCGCACCTTCAACAGGCCGACGTCGTCGGCGCGCGCGCGGAATTTGGCGTCCGCCTGCACGCGCACCGAATAGGTGCGGCCGAATTTGTTGAAGTCGTTGACGTACAGCGAGCCAAGATAGATCTGCATGGTGTCGAACACCGAGGTGACCGGCACATTGAGCTGGCGCGCCTTGGTGCGGTCGATGTCGGCATAGAGCTGCGGCACGTTGATCTGGTAGCTCGAGAACAGCCCGGCCAGCATCTTGTCCGCCGAGGCCTTGCCGATGAACGCCTTGGTGGCGTCGTTGAGCGCCTCGTAGCCGAGGCCGGCGCGGTCCTCGATCTGCAGCTTGAAGCCGCCGATGGTGCCGAGGCCCGACACTGGCGGCGGCGGGAACATGGCGATGAAGGCGTCCTGGATGCCGGCGAACTTCTTGTTCAGCGTCATCGCGATGGCGCCGCCGCTCAGGCTCTTGTCCTTGCGCTCCTCGAACGGTTTCAGCGTGATGAAGACGATGCCGGAATTCGACGAGTTGGTGAAGCCGTTGATGGACAGGCCGGGAAACTGGATCGCGTCCTCGACGCCGGGCTCCTTGGCAGCGATCTCGCCCATGCGCCGGATCACCTCTTCGGTGCGGTCCAACGTGGCGCCGTCGGGCAACTGCGCGAAGCCGACGAGGTACTGCTTGTCCTGGGCCGGCACGAAGCCGCCGGGCACCGCCTTGAACAGATAGCCGGTGACGCCGACCAGCAGCACATAGACCACCATGACGATGCCACGGCGCGAGATCACGCGCTTGACGCCGCCGCCATAGGCATTGGAACTGCGGGTGAAGAAGCGGTTGAAGCGCACGAAGAACCAGCCGAGGCTCTTGTCCATCACGCGGGTCAGCGCATCCTTCGGCGCGTCGTGGCCCTTGAGCAGCAGCGCGGCCAGCGCCGGCGACAGCGTCAGCGAATTGAAGGCCGAGATCACCGTGGAGATCGCCACCGTCAGCGCGAACTGCTTGTAGAACTGCCCGGTCAAGCCGGTGATGAACGCTAGCGGCACGAACACCGCGACCAGCACCAGCGCGATGGCGATGATCGGACCCGTGACCTCGCGCATCGCCTGATAGGCGGCTTCCTTCGGATTCAGGCCCCGTTCGATATTGCGCTCCACATTTTCGACAACGACGATGGCATCGTCCACCACGATGCCGATCGCCAGCACGAGGCCGAACAGCGTCAGCGCGTTGATCGAGAAGCCGAAAATATGCATCACCGCGAAGGTGCCGACGATCGAGACCGGCACCGCGAGCAGCGGGATGATCGAGGCCCGCCAGGTTTGCAGGAACAGGATGACGACCAGCACGACCAGCGCGATGGCTTCGAGCAGCGTGTGCACCACGGCGTCGATCGAGGCACGCACGAATTTGGTGGTGTCGTAGACAATCTCATATTTCACGCCCTCGGGCATGGCCAGCTGCAGCTCCTTCATGGTCTTGACGACCTCGTCCGAGATGGTGATGGCGTTGGAGCCTGGCGCCTGGAATACGGGAATCGCGACGGCGG
>JBEVEC010000025.1:0-11208 GCA_040512975.1 Tardiphaga sp.
AGTGCACAAGCGCCTTGTTGATGATTGAACAGATCCCCGCCCCCAGACAGGCAAGTCCCATGCGCAAATTCATCATCGCCGTCGCTGTCGTCATGCTCGTGCCGGGCGTCGGCTTGGCCAAGGACAACGTGAAGGACACCGTCAAGGACGCGGCCCATGAAGCAGCCCGCGATTCCGCCAAGGCATTCAATGCCGACGCGATCAATGCGGCGGACTTCACCGGCAAGCTGCCGCCGGACGAAAAGGTAAGCCCTTTGGCGGTCAAGCTGCAGGTGATGCTGGACCGCGCACATTTTTCGCCGGGCGAGATCGACGGCATGTTCGGCGACAATGTCGAAAAGGCGCTGCAGGCCTTTGCCGAGGCCAACAGCCTGCCGTCGGGCAAGGCGCTGACCCCTGAGATCTGGAGCAAGCTGCAGGCGGCGGCGTCGGCGAGCGATCCGGTGATGACCGACTACGTCCTGACCGACAAGGACGTCAAGGGACCCTATCTCGACAAGCTGCCGCTCAAGATGGAAGAGATGAAGGGGCTGAAGAAGCTCGACTATACCAGCCTGCTGGAATCGCTCGGCGAACGTTTTCACATGAGCCCGGATCTCATCCAGGCGCTGAATCCGAACCAGAAATTCGACAAGGCCGGTGACAGGATCGCCGTGGTGCGGTTGTCCACCCGCAAGCCTGACAAGGTGAGCCGCATCGAGGTCGACAAGGTCCGGCAGACCGTCAAGGCCTTTGCCAAGGACGGCACCTTCCTGCAGTTCTACCCGGCCAGCGTCGGCAGCGAGGAGAAGCCGACGCCGTCGGGCGTGCTGAAGATCACATCCGTTCACGCCAATCCGGTGTATCGCTACGATCCCAAATACAAGTTTAAGGGCGTCGACAGCGACAAGCCTTTCACCATCGAGGGCGGTCCGAACAATCCCGTCGGCGCCATGTGGATCGGCATGTCCGCGCAGAGCTACGGCATCCACGGCACGTCGGAGCCGTCGCGCGTCAGCAAGAGCGACAGCCACGGCTGCGTGCGGTTGACGAACTGGGACGTCGAACGCCTGGCGGCGTCGGTGAAGAAGGGTGTCGAGGTGAGCTTCATCGACGGCAAGCAGGCGGCGAAGTAGCGGTCTGTATTTAGCGACACCACGCGATTGTTATCGCCCGGCTTGACCGGGCGATCCAGTATTCCAGGGCGCCCGTTGCTCACAATGAGCGCTCTGGAATACTGGGTCCTCCTCTTTCGCGAAGGATGACAGCTTCCTCGGCGCAGGACCGCGCTCTATCCCCGGAAATCCCGCACCCGTTTCACCATCTGCTCCACATGAGCGATCGGTGTTTCCGGCTGGATGCCGTGGCCGAGGTTGAAGATGAAACGGCCCGAAGCGTAGTTCGCCAACACGTCGTCCACCGCGCGGTCGAGCGCAGCACCGCCGGCGATCAGCACCAGCGGATCGAGGTTGCCCTGCACCGCGACGCGGCTCTGCACGTGTTCGCGGACGAAGGAGGGCTCCGCCGCCCAGTCGATGCTGACCGCGTCAACCGCCGTAGCGGCGACGTAGCCCGGCAGCAGCGCGCCGGCGCCGCGCGGGAAGCCGATGATTTTCGCATCCGGCGCCTTTGCACGCACGCCGGCCACGATCCGCCGCGTCGGTTCGACCGACCAGCGGGCGAATTCCGCCGCCGGCAGCACGCCGGCCCAGGTGTCGAAGATCTGCAGCACGTCGGCGCCGGCCTTGAGCTGGCCCAGCAGATAGGTGATCGAATTCTCGACGATGGTGTCGATGATTTTGGCGAAGGCCTCGGGATGGCGGTAGGCCATCATCCGCGCCGGTGCCTGGTCCGGCGTGCCGCGCCCGGCGACCATATAGGTCGCCACCGTCCATGGCGCGCCGCAAAAGCCGATCAGCGTGATGGCCGGATCGAGTTCGGCGCGCACGCGGCGCAGCGCTTCATAGACCGGCTCGAGTTTGGCGAAATCCGCCTGCGGCGCCAAAGTGGCGACGCTCTCGGGCGTATCGAGCGGATCGAGACGCGGGCCTTCGCCGACCTCGAAGCGCACCGAACGGCCGAGCGCATAGGGGATCACCAGGATGTCCGAAAAGATGATCGCGGCGTCGAAGCCGAACCGGCGGATCGGCTGCAACGTCACCTCGGTGGCGAAATCCGGGTTGAAGCAGAGATCGAGAAAGCCGCCGGCCCGGGCGCGCACCTCGCGATACTCCGGCAGATAGCGGCCGGCCTGCCGCATCATCCAGAGCGGCGGCGAGGCCCGGCGCTGGCCGGCAAGCACATGGAGGAATGGTTTTGTGATCGGGGACTGGGTCAATTGCGCAGGTTCCGGACGGTGCCCGAGCGGGCAGGACATGGCCGCCTGTGATACACCGCCCGCGGACTATTGGCGAGGTGCAGCTGTGGCCGCGCCTTTTTGCTGCACCCCGCGGCCTGTCGCGCTAAAAGGCCTGTCATGACCGACACGACCATCACGCCCCCATCGCCGGCAACCCCGTCCGACCAGCACCGGGCCGAGGCGAAGCTCTGGTTCGAATCCCTGCGCGATCGCATCTGCGCCGAGGTCGAGGCGCTGGAACGCGAGGCGCCGGCGGATCTGTTTCCGGGCGCGCCTGCGACCTTCAGCTACAAGCCATGGACCCGCAAGACCGGCAGCGGCGGCGGGGTCGGCGGCTTTCTCGGCGGCGGCCGGCTGTTCGAAAAGATCGGCATCCATACCTCGTCGGCGAACGGGCGACTGTCGCCGGAGATGGCGCAGAAGCTGCCCGGCGGCGGATCGCAGCTCGATTATGTCTCGACCAGCATCAGCCTGATCATGCATCCGCGCAGTCCGCGGGTGCCGACGGTGCACATGAACACGAGGTTTCTCGCCACTGCGGTCGGCTGGTTCGGCGGCGGTGCCGATCTGACGCCGATGCTGCCCGCGCAGCGCCGTGACGATGCGCCAGACACCATGGCCTTCCACGCGGCCATGCGTGCGGCCTGCGATGCCCACGATCCCGCCTACTACGAAAAGTTCAAGGCCTGGGCCGACACCTATTTTTTCCTGCCGCATCGCGGCGTGGCGCGCGGCGTCGGCGGCATTTTCTTCGATCATCTCAACAGCGGCGATTTTTCCCGCGACTTCGCCTTCACCCGCGATGTCGGCGCGGCATTCCTCGAGATCTATCCACGCATCGTCCGCGCGCGGATGCAGGAGCCGTGGACCGAGGCCGAGCGCGCGCAGCAGCTGGAGACGCGCGGGCTCTATGTCGAATTCAATCTGCTTTACGACAAAGGCACGATGTTCGGGCTGCAGACCGGCGGCAATACCGAAACCATTTTGAGCTCGATGCCGCCGCTGGTGAGCTGGACGTAGCTTAGGAGTCGTAGCCCGGATAAAGCGAAGCGTAATCCGGGGGAAACCGCGCCGGTACGCGTGACTCCCGGATTGCGCCGCGCTCCATCCGGGCTACTGATCTCACATCAGCGCGTGATGCACGGCCCATGACAGATCGGTATTCAATTTGAACGCCACCGAACCCTCATCGATCACCGCCTCGGGGTTGTTCACCTGCGCGCCGGCCTGGTCGAGCGCATTCCGATACTCGGTTTTGAGCTGCGTCAGGTCACGGTTCGGGAAATCGTAAAACGACAGTTCATTCGGTGCGAGCCCCGGCTTCTTCGCCAGCAGCCGCTTGAGGATCTGGCCGCCGGAGAGGTCGCCGAGATAGCGCGTATAGGCGTGGGCGATCAGCAGCGCGCCGTCGTCGCGGGCCGCGTCCTCGATGCGGCCCGCATAGGCCTCGCCCGCCGGCAGCATCGGTACGGCGGCAAAATCACCGTCGCACAGCGCGTGCAGGTCCGCTTCCAGCGCCGTGGCGCGGTCGAGCCGGTAGGCGGCCAGCGCGGCCAGTGCCGGCGTGTCGCGGTGACGCTCGAGCGCGGTTTCCAGCGCGCGGTAGGCCGGCAGCAGGTTTCGCTGCAGCAGGACGTAGCCGGCGCGGCTGGCCTCGCCACGCAGGAGATCGCGGATGATGCCGGAACGCTCGGCCTCGGTGTGCAGGGTCTTGGTGCCGAGATAGAGCGCGGTCACGACGCTGACGGGCGTGCTGTCGGTCGTGGCATTCATGCGGATCTCCGGTATCTGCCTCAGGTTGTGGCGGCGGCACCATAGTCAGCATCAACCAATGTCACAAGTTTGCGCCCGGTGGCGGCATCTTCGCCTTGTCTGCCGTGGAGGCGCCATGCAAGAACGGCCCGCAATCAGTCCGGGGACGCAATGACCGACGATCACGACCTTTTCCGCCTGACCGCGGCCTATGCAGGGCAGGACCCGTTGCGTCAGGCCGTGGCCGCCGCCGTCGACGGCTTCGCCAAAGCTTCGATGACGATCTCGGACTTGATCGGCCGCGGCCCCCTGGCCGGGATCACCGGCGCAGCGCAAGGCGCGCAAAATGCCGATGGCGACGTGCAGAAGGATCTCGACGTGCGCGCCGAGCAGATCATCCGCGCGGCGCTCGCGACAGTGCCGTGGGCGGCGCTGGCGTCGGAAGAGGCGGACTCGGCCGAGATCGGCGACGCCGCAGGGCTGATCGAGATCGCCTATGATCCGCTCGACGGCTCGTCGAACATCGAAAACAACATGACGGTGGGGACGATCTTCGCGATCTTTCCCGCGCGTCGCAACAAGACTCCGTTTACCGCGCAAGGCAGCGCTCAGCTCGCCGCCGGTTTCGTGGTTTATGGCCCGCAGACATCACTGGTACTCACGCTCGGCGATGGCGTCGATATCTTCACTTTCGATCGTGAAAGCCGGAGCTACATCCGCATTCGTCAGCGCGTGCAGATCGCGGCCGAATGTTCTGAATACGCCATCAATGCCTCGAACCATCGGCACTGGGCGCCGCCGGTGCGCGCCTATGTCGAGCAATGCCAGGCCGGCGTCGACGGGCCGCGGGCCAAGAATTTCAACACGCGCTGGATCGCGGCCATGGTCGCCGAGGCTTATCGCATCCTGACGCGCGGCGGCGTGTTCCTGTATCCGTCCGACGCGCGCAAGGGTTATGGCGACGGCCGTTTGCGGCTGCTGTACGAGGCGCATCCGATGGCCTTCATCATGGAGCAGGCCGGCGGCGCCGCATCGACGGGCCGCGGCCGCATTCTCGATATCGCTGCATCCGCCATTCACCAGCGCGTGCCGCTCATCATGGGATCGGCCGGCGAGGTCCGGCGCATCGAGGCGATGCACGCGGACGACGCATTGTCGCTGCTCAACTCCGCCGCCGAATGACGCATCACGCGCGCGCTTTGGAGCGATTCAAGGCTTGATAGCTTCTAACCGGCAATATTCGAAATTCCATTGAGCGCGGCGGGAGCGCGGCCTAGAGAGTCGCGGGGGCTCCAAAGGATACGCGCATGTTGCCGCAGTCGATCGAGGTCTCCGATATCACCGACGAAGAGTCGGCGCAGAGCTATCTCAACCAGACCATCATGACGACCTTCTGCCGCGTGCTCGATACATCGCGGCTGCCGCCAGCGGCAGTGATGCGGCTCCTGGCGACGGCGCTGGGGGCGACCTATCGCGAGGTCGCCGCCGCCCATCTGGATGGCCAGTGCCCGTGCGGCTGGTGCCCGTTGCCGGCGACCGACATCGAAGCGCTCAGGGCCTCCCTGGAAGACGCCGCCGCCCAGGTGCGGTCCGAGGGCCTGCACGGAATGATGGCGGTCGGCAACGCCTGAGGGCAACGCGCCTTCGAAAGGCTCATTTTTGCTGTGATCCGGCCTGTCTCTGACGGCTAGCCGTAGGCGAGGCGCGTTGCGTTATCGCTTTGCAAACAATCGATTAGAGCGTGTCGGCAGCACTCTGGAAAATATTTTAGACCTAAACTATCTTGGCCCGATCCTTGAATGGCGAGGACATCGCGATCGGTGCAAAGTGATCCCATGACCTCCTCCTCTGCTGCGACTGTTCTCAACTCTCGGCCGGACACCGTTCCGGTCTGGCGCGAGGTGGCGCGTGCGCTGGCCGATATCGGCGCGAGGCGCTGTTTCGGGCTTGTCGGCGGCGCCAATTTTAAGGTCACGCTGGGGCTGACGGAACTGGGCGTGGACTTCATCGCCACGCGCCATGAGGGTGGCGCGGTGAGCATGGCGGACGTCGCCGCGCGTCTGACCAATCGGCTCACGGTGGTAAGCGTCACGGCCGGCCCCGGCCTCACCAATGCCATTACGGGCATCGGCGAAGCCGCCAAGAGCGACACGCCGCTGCTGGTGCTCGCCGGCGACGTGGTGCTCGGCGACACCCAGTCGGCCTTTGCCTTCGACCAGGCCGCCCTCGTGCAGGCGGTCGGCGGCGAGTGGCGGCAGATTGCCGATGCTGCGACGGCCTATGCCGACACCTGGAATGCGGCGGCGCTGGCGCTGCGGGCCCGCAAGCCGGTGGTGCTCAGCCTGCCGGTTGACGTGCAGGAACGACAGGTTGCGCGGACGCTCGGCAAGAAGCATCCGCCGCTGACGCCGCAGCCGCCGATCGACCCTGAGAAAGTCGAGGAGATGGCCGCGACGATCCGGACCGCGCAGCGGCCGCTGATCCTGGCCGGTCACGGCGCGGTGGTCGCTGCGTCGCAGCCGCTGCTGGTCGAACTGGCCGACCGCACTGGCGCCTTGCTGGCGACCTCGCTGCAGGCCCACGGCATGTTCGCGAGCCATCCGTGGAATCTCGGCGTGGTCGGCGGCTTCGCGTCGAAGGCCACAGCGGAGCTGGTGGCGCAGAGCGATCTCATCCTCGCCTTCGGCATGTCGCTCAACATGTGGACCACCAAGAAGGGCAGGCTGATTGCGAACTATGCCCAGCTAGCGCAGGTCGACGTCGAAAAAGGCCGCATCGGCGTGCACCGCCCCGTCGATTTTGAACTCGAAGGCGATGCATCGGTCGTGGCGGCCGCGCTGCTGCGCGCGCTCGACAAAGAGCCTGCATCCCACGCAGGCTGGCGCACGCCCGAGGTGGCCGCGGTGATGACCGCCAAGAGCAATCGCAACCACGCCTATGACGACAGCAGCACCGCCGAGCACATCGACCCGCGCACGCTGAGCAAGGCGGTGGACGATATCCTGCCGGGCAACCGGACCGTGATCGTCGATGGCGGCCACTTCGCCGGCTGGGTCGTGCGCTATCTTTCGGTGCCGGACCACAAGGGCTGGTGCATCCCGATCGCGTTCCAGTCGATCGGTCTTGGTCTCGCGGGTGCGATCGGCGCGGCCACGGCACAGCCCGACCGGTTGACGGTGCTGGCCGTCGGCGACGGCGGTTTTCTGATGTCGATCGCCGAGCTCGAGACCGCGGTCCGGTTGAAAAACAACATCTGCATCTTCATCTACAACGACAGCGCCTACAGCGCCGAGGTGCACCACTTCGGACCCGAGGGCTACCCCTCCGGCATGGCGCAGTTTCCGGTGACGGATTTCGCGGCCATCGCGCGCGGCTATGGCGGCGACGGCGTGGTGGTGCGAAACCTGTCGGACCTGGACGCGCTGAAGCGCTGGGTGGCCGACGGCGCGCAGGGCGTCTTCATCGTCGACGGCCGCATCAACCCGAAACTGGTCGCCGACTGGTATAGCGAGATGTTCAGCGGCGCGAATTTGTAATACGCCTCCCGCATGGACAAGCTCAGCAGCCTGCGGGCCTTCGTCAAGGTGGTCGAGCTCGGCAGCTTTTCCGAGGCTGGGCGGCAGTTGCGGCTGTCGCGCTCGGCGATCTCCAAATATATCAGCGAGCTTGAGCAGAGCCTCGGCGTGCAGCTGCTGAACCGCACCACGCGTCACGCCAGCGCCAACGAGGCGGGGCAGGCCTATTTCGAGCGCGCGCTGAGCATTCTCGCGGATCTCGATGCCGCCGATCAGGCGGTCGCGCAGGCGCAGGCAACGCCGCGCGGATTGCTGCGCGTCAATGCGCCGATGTCGTTCGGCACCCTGCAACTCGGTCCTGCGATTGCCGATTTCATGGCTCGGTATCCGGAGCTGCAGATCCAGCTGATGCTGTCCGACGACCAGGTCGATCCGATGCAGGGCGGCTTCGACGTCACGCTGCGCATCGCCAACCTGGAGTCGTCGAGCCTGATCGCGCGCAAGCTCGTGACGATCGAGCGCGCCATCTGTGCCGCGCCGGACTACCTGGCACAGCACGGCACGCCGATGCGCCCGGGCGACCTCCGTCACCATGCGCTGCTGACCTACGGCTTCCTGCTCACCGGCAACCAGTGGAAACTGACCGGGCAGGACGGCGTCGATCACTGGATCCAGCCAGGCTGGACGTTGTGCGTCAACAACGCCGAGGTGCTGCGCGATGCCGCCGTCAGGGGCCGCGGCATCGCGTTGCTGCCGACCTTCATCGCCGGCGATGCGCTGCGCACGGGCGCGTTGCATAGCGTGCTCGCGGACTATCAGGCGCCGCCGCTGTCGCTCTATGCGATCTACCCGCCGACGCGCCATGTGGCGGTGAAGGTGCGGTTGTTTATCGATTTCCTGGTGGCGCGGTTTAGCGGCGTGCCGGATTGGGATGCGTCTTCCGCCGTCGTCCCCGCGAAGGCGTGGACCCATACGCCGTGAGGGTTCTGATAAATAAAAATGCTCGTGGCTGATCTCGCGCACAACAGAGAAGCTAGCGGTTATGGGTCCCCGCCTTCGCGGGGACGACGCCAATATTAAGCTCTATCGCCACACCATGCGCATCCGGGAATTTAAATCGATTCGAAAATCTTGGGTAGCGGTACGGGCGCTTTGCGCCGAAGCCAGTGGCCACGTCGTGCGTTCGAACAGACCCAGCAGCTTGTCTGGAATGAACCTCGTCCGCGACGCATAGACGTGGCGGTCGCCGCGGGCGTGCTGGCCATGGGTGAAGAACCGCTGCGGCACCATCAGATGCAGCTCGTCCTTGGCGCGCGTCATCGCCACATAGAGCAGCCGGCGCTCTTCCTCGATCTCCGCGGAGGTGCCGGTGCCCAGGTCCGACGGCATGCAGCCGTCGACCACGTTGAGCACATGGACCGACTTCCACTCCTGGCCTTTGGCGGAATGGATGGTGGAGAGGATCAGATAGTCCTCGTCGAGCAACGGCACGCCGGCCTGGTCGCTGGTGGCGTCCGGCGGATCGAGCGTCAGTTCGGTGAGGAAGCGTTCGCGCGAGGCATAGCCCGAGGCGATCTGTTCGAGCTGGATCAGGTCGGCGTGCCGCGTCGACGCGTCGTCGTGGATGCGGTCGAGATGCGGCTCGTACCAGCGGCGCGCCAGTTCGATCTCCGCGGGCCAGCCGGCGCGTCCGGATTTCAGTTCGCTGATGACGTCGACAAAGCCGCGCCAGTCTTCGGCCGCGCGTGGCGGCGCCGGTGCGTGGGCCAAGGCGCCGATCGGATCCGGTGACGTCGTCATGTGATCGAGCGCGCGCTGCGCCGAGGCCGGGCCGACGCCGGGCATCAACTGCATCAGCCGGAAACCGGCGACGCGGTCGCGCGGATTCTCGACGAAGCGCAGCAGCGCCAGTGTGTCCTTGACATGCGCAGCATCGAGAAATTTGAGGCCGCCGAATTTCACAAAGGGAATGTTTCGCCGTGTCAGCTCGACCTCGAGCGATCCGCTGTGCGACGACGTGCGGAACAGCACGGCCTGTTCCTTCAGGCGCGTGCCGCCTTCGCGCTGTTCGAGGATGCGATCGACGATGGCGCGCGCCTGGTCGGTCTCGTCGCGCACCGTCACCAGTTGCGGCTTGGCCGAGGAGGCGCGGTCGGTCCACAGGTTCTTGGTAAAGCGCTCGCGCGCCAGATCGATCACCCCGTTGGCGGCAGCCAGAATCGGTTGCGTCGAACGGTAGTTGCGGTCGAGCGTGATGATATTGGCGGGCGGCGTGAATTGCGTCGGAAAATCGAGGATGTTGCGCACGGTCGCCGCGCGAAACGAATAGATCGACTGCGCGTCGTCGCCGACCACGGTGAGCCCATCACCACGTGGCTTCAGCGCCAGCAGGATGGTCGACTGCAGCCGGTTGGTGTCCTGATATTCGTCGACCAGCACATGATCGAAGCGGCTGCCGATGTCGTCGGCCAGCAGCGGCTCGCTCGCCATCTGCGCCCAGTACAGCAACAGGTCGTCGTAATCGAGTACGTTCTGCTTCTGCTTGGCCTCGACATAGCCCGCGAACAGCTCGCGCAGTTCGGCGGCCCAGCCGGCACACCATGGGAAGGCGGCCGCCAGCACCTGCTCAAGCGGCGTCTCCGCGTTGACGCAGCGCGAATAGATCGCAAGGCACGTGCCCTTGGTCGGGAAGCGGTTCTCTGTTTTGGAAAAGCCGAGCTCGTGCCGCACCAGGTTCATCAGGTCGGCGGAGTCTTCGCGGTCGTGGATCGTAAAAGCGGGGTCGAGGCCGATCTGCTCGGCATAGTCGCGCAGCAGCCGCGCGCCGATGCCGTGGAAGGTGCCGGCCCAGGTTAGCGCGTCGGTCATCACGCCCGCGTCGTTGCCCATCACCTTGCGCGCGATGCGCTCGACGCGGCGGCTCATCTCGGAGGCGGCGCGGCGCGAGAAGGTCATCAGCAGGATGCGCCGCGGATCGGCGCCATTGACGATCAGATGCGCGACGCGGTGGGCCAGCGTGTTGGTCTTGCCGGAACCGGCGCCGGCGATCACCAGCAGCGGCGGCGCCGGCGTGGTGTCCCCGCGCGCGTCATCGCGCGGCACGACGCCGTGCTCGACGGCGCGGCGCTGTTCCGGATTGAGCGTGTCGAGGTAGGCGGCTTGCGCGCGCAAATGAAGCGATCCCGTGATGACGAATCACGCTCGCTGATTCCCGCTTTGTTCGCAATGGGAGGGAGGGGGGGAGGCGCGGGAACGGCAGATGGAGGAAGAGGATGTATCAGCTGGTCGTCCCCGCGAACGCGGGGGCCCATACGCCGTGTCGCTCGCTATGGGCCGATGCCGCGTCGGTCGCTATTATCCGAGACCTCAGGGGTTATGGGTCCCCGCCTGCGCGGGGACGACCTGTGGCAGCGGCTTTGCCTTACGCTGCCCTGACTTCCCTCAGGAACACCACAACCTGGGTCTTCAACTCATCGCCGTTGCGCGACAGGTCGGCGGCGGAATCGACGACGCGGGCGGCGGCGATGCCGGTTTCGCGGGCGGCGTCGTTGACGCCGCCGATGTTCTGCGAGACCTCGCCGGTGCCGCGCGCGGCCTCGGTGA
>JBEVEC010000202.1:0-11861 GCA_040512975.1 Tardiphaga sp.
GGCAGGCCATCGTGCTCGCGGTGCCCATCACGGTGCAGGTGCCGACCGAGCTGACCAGGCGGTCGTTGATCTCGGCCGTCTCGCCGGCACCGATCTCGCCGGCGCGGAATTGGCCCCAGATCCGGCGACAGTCGGTGCAGGCACCGAGCCGCTCGCCGCGGTGGCTGCCGGTCGACATCGGGCCGGTCGGCAGGACGATCGCGGGCACTTCGCTGGAGGCGGCGGCCATGATCTGCGCCGGGAGGGTCTTGTCGCAGCCCCCGATCACGATGACGGCGTCCATCGGCTGGGCCCGGATCATCTCCTCGGTGTCCATCGCCATCAGGTTGCGCAGGTACATCGAGGTCGGCGACGCAAAGCTTTCATGGATCGACATGGTCGGAAAGACCATCGGCAGGCCGCCGGCGAGCATGACGCCGCGCTTGGACGCCTCGATCAGCTGCGGTACGTTGCCGTGGCAGGGGTTGTAGTCGGAATAGGTGTTTGCAATACCGACGATCGGGCGGTCGAGCGCGTCGTCGGAATAGCCCATCGCCTTGATGAACGCCTTGCGCAGGAACAGCGAAAAGCCGGCATCGCCGTAGCTGGTAAGACCCTTGCGCAATCCATCAGCCATGTCGCGTTCCCGTCCCGAGCTTGTTTTGAACGTTTCTTATGAAGCGGCAGGACGCGATGTCAATGCGAGGGCGTCGGCGGCATGGCGCAAAGGCGGCGTTGCCTACCCTATTTCGGTGCCCAAACGCGACCGAAATCGGCAGAGAACTCGGCGCTGCAGAACGCGCCACCCTGATAGAAATCGCCGACCGGATCGGGCTGCATCTTCGCCTGCTCGGCCAGCGCGTGTTCAGCAAAATCCTCGGCGCGGCCGGTCGGTCGATAGCCGAGTTCGTAGGCGCGGGAATTGTCCCACCAGGCGCGCTCGTTATGGGACGCGCCATACAGCACCTCGAAATGAATACCGGGATGGGTCAGCCCGATCCCGCAGAGCTGCACCAGATCGTCCGGCTTCAGCCAAATCGCGAGCCGGCGCCGGTCGAGCGGCTTGTCGCCGAAATTGCCGATGCGGATGCAGGTCACCGACAGGCCGTGCTTGTCGGCATAGAGCGCGCCGACCGCCTCGCCGAACACCTTGCTGACGCCGTAGCGGCCATCGGGCCGCGCGGTGACATCGGTCGGAATCTTCGTGTGGCGCGGATAGAAGCCGACGGCGTGGTTCGACGATGCGAACACCACGCGCTTGACGCCCTGCCGGCGTGCCGCCTCGAACAGATTATAGGTGCCGATGATATTGGCCTGCAGGATGGTGTCCCACGGACCCTCCACCGAGAAGCCACCGAAATGCAGGATGCCGTCGATGCCCTCGCAGATGGATTCGACAGCGGCGGCATCAGCCAGGTCCGCCTGCTTGAAGGTCTCGTTCGGCTTGAGGTCCGGCGGCGTCGCGAGGTCGCTGAGCACCAGGTCCGGATAGATCGGCGGCAGCAGCTCCCGCAGCCGCGTGCCGATGCCGCCCGCAGCGCCGGTCATGAGAATCTTTGGCATGTCATCCCCTGTTCTTGTTCTTGGTCGTGTTGTTGGCCGCGAGTATGGCGCGGCCAACATGGCCCGGCAAGCGATCAGGCGGCGACAGCCGCTGGCCGCGCCCAGCGTCGCACCAGCGTCAAGGTCGGCCGCTCCAGCACGAAATAACTGATGACCCCGGCGAGATTCGCGGCGACGAGACTGATCGCAACCAGTGCCAGTTGCGGAAGCTGGACGGGCAACGCCGCTCCCACCCGCCAGATGGCCGAGATCACCATGACGTGGGCGAGATAGGTCGAATACGAGGCATTGCCCAGCAGCACCAACAGGTTTTCAATGGGTCCCGGCACCCGCACGCGGTTGCTCGTGACAGGCCTCGCGGCAAGGCCGCCCGCGGCGCCGAGAATGAACAGCAGCGTCAACGGATGCAGTACCACGACCATGACCGGGCTCGCAGGCGCCGCCCACAACTGTGCCGCGGCGATGATCACGGCCCAGACCGCGAGCACGACGGCCGGCGGCGCTCTCACGACCAGCATCGCCGCGATGACGAGGTAGAAATACATCTCATGGATCAGGGTCCAGCCAACCACCAGCAGCGGATAGTTGCCTGTCGGCCACAGCAGATAGGACGCAATCAACGAGGTGCCGCTGCGGTCGGCGAGTATCTGCGGCGCGGCCAGATATCCGACCAGCAGCACCGAAGTGTAGAACCAGTAGATCGGATAGATCCGCGTGACCCGCGACAAGATAAAGACCCGCGCGGTCTCGCGTTGCGCGGCGAGGATGATGACGAATCCGGAAATCACGAAGAACATCTGCACGCCCCAGATTCCGAACCGCTCGAACAGTGCGGGCAGTATCTGGTGATCGGGATGGAATTTGTGCTCGATCTCCCAGATATGGTTGAGCACCACCAGATTGGCTGCGATCGCGCGCAGGATTTGAACGCTGTTTAGTCTCAAGATCTGTGAAGCCGCTGCAGGGTGTGACGGATGATCAGAAATGACGCGGGTGCTTGTCGCGCATGCTGCCGGATGTTACCAGACGCTTCATTGCGAGGAAACGCCAGACAGGGTCATCACATGTCCGAATCGATCATGGCATCCGGCTGGCAACCTGCCACGCGTTATCCCGATCCCGCCATCACGGCGCTCGATCCGCGCTTCGAGAAATACTGGATCAAGCTCGGCGCCGTCGAACGCCTCGCCACCGGGCTGCGCTGGGCCGAGGGGCCGGTGTGGTTCGGCGATGGCCGCTATCTGTTGTGCAGCGATATTCCGAACAACCGCATCATCAGATGGGACGAGGAAACAGGCCTGGTCAGCGCCTTCCGAAAACCCTCGGACTATGCCAACGGCAACACGCGCGACCGTCAGGGCCGGCTGGTCAGTTGCGAGCACGGCGGCCGCCGCGTCATCCGCACCGAATATGACGGCACCATCACGGTGCTGATGGATCGCTTCGAGGGCAAGCGGCTGAATTCGCCGAATGACGTGGTGGTGAAATCCGATGGCTCAATCTGGTTCACCGATCCGGCCTTCGGCATCCTGAGCGATTACGAGGGCCACAAGGCGCCGTCCGAGATCGGTCAGAACGTCTATCGCATCGACGGCGAAACGCTGGAGCCGACCATCGTGGCCGACGATGTGCTCGGGCCCAATGGCCTGTGTTTTTCGCCGAACGAACAATTGCTCTATGTCGTGGAATCCCGCGGCGTGCCGAACCGCAAGATCCTGGCTTACGACGTCAGCGCCGACGGTCGCGTTATCACGAACAAGCGCGTGCTGATCGACGCCGGTCCCGGCACGCCGGATGGCATGCGCTGCGACATCGACGGCAATCTGTGGTGCGGCTGGGGCATGGGCACGCCCGAACTCGACGGCGTCATGGTGTTTGCGCCCGACGGCGCGCCGATCGGTCGCATCAGTCTGCCCGAGCGCTGCGCCAATCTGTGCTTCGGCGGCACCAAGCGCAACCGGCTCTTCATGGCGTCGAGCCAGTCGATCTATGCGGTGTATGTGAACACGCAGGGTGCGTTGGGGGGCTGAAGCCCGCGTCGATCCCTTGCGCCGTCCCCACGCACGCGGGGACCCATACGCCGTGTCGCCAGTGTCGGTCCCTGACCGGGCCGTCCAAACCTCATCATCCACGTCAGGGGTTATGGGTCCCCGCGTGCGCGGGGACGACGGTTGAACGGTTGTGTTTGCCAACAAAAACGCCGGAGCTTTCGCCCCGGCGTTCATCAGTCACGAAGCTCGCGCTTCGAACAGCGCGGTCTTACGCCGCGTTGTATCCTGCGATTGCTTTCACCTCGAGAAAGTCCTCGAGACCGTATTTGCCCCATTCGCGGCCGTTGCCCGACTGCTTGTAGCCGCCGAACGGCGCGGTGCGGTCGTTGGGGGCGCCCTGCAGATTAACGTTGCCGGCGCGGATCTTGCGACCGAAGTTGCGGGCGGTGTCGATCGTGTCGGCGGAGACGTAGCCGGCGAGACCATAGGGCGTGTCGTTGGCGATGCGCAGCGCGTCGGCCTCGTCCTTGGCGCCCATGATCACCAGCACCGGCCCGAAGATTTCTTCGCGCGCGATGGTCATGTTCTCGGTGACGTCGGCGAAGATCGTCGGACGCACGTAGAAGCCCTTGTTGACGCCTTCCGGCAGGCCGGGGCCACCGGCGACCAGCGTGGCGCCTTCCTCGATGCCCTTCTGGATCAGGCCCTGGATCTTGTCCCACTGGCCGCGATTGACCACGGGGCCGATCACGGTGCCGTCGGCGCGGGGATCGCCGGCCTTGGTCTTGTCGGCCTGGGCCTTGGCGATGGTGGCGATTTCCTTCATCGCCTTCTGCGGCACGATCATGCGGCTCGGCGCGTTGCACGACTGGCCGGAGTTGTTGAACATGTGCGCAACGCCGCCGGTGACGGCCTTCACGAAGTCGGCGCCTTCGAGGATCACGTTCGGCGACTTGCCGCCGAGCTCCTGGCTGACGCGCTTGACGGTGGTGGCGGCGCGCTTGGCGACGTCGATGCCGGCACGGGTCGAGCCGGTGAAGGAGATCATGTCGATGTCCGGGTGTTCGCTCATGGCGACGCCGACATCCGGGCCGAGACCGTTGACGAGGTTGAACACGCCCTTCGGCACGCCGGCCTCATGCAGCACTTCGGCGAACAGCAGCGCCGAGGACGGCGTGTATTCCGACGGCTTCAGGATCATGGTGCAGCCGGCGGCGAGCGCGGGCGCGACCTTGCAGGCGATCTGGTTGAGGGGCCAGTTCCACGGCGTGATCATGCCGACGACGCCGACCGGCTCACGGGTGATCATGGCCGCGTTGTGCATCTCGTCGAACTTGTAGGTCTTCAGCACGTCGAGGGTCGCGATCAAGTGGCCGAGGCCGGCGCCGGCCTGCAGCTTTTCGGCCATCGGCAGCGGCGCGCCCATCTCGTCGGAGACGGATGCGGCGATGTCCTTGGAGCGGGCCTTGTAGACCTCGATGATCTTCTCGAACAGCGCGATGCGCTCCTCGCGGGTGGTCTGCGAGAAGGTCTCGAAGGCGCGCTTGGCGGCGGCGACGGCCTTGTCCACGTCGGCCTTGGAGCCGAGCGCGATGTCATACATGGCGTCTTCAGTGGCCGGATTGACGACGGGCGTCGACTTCTTGACGACGGGATCGACCCAGGCGCCGTCGATGTAGAATTGCATGCGGTTGACCATTGGTAACCTCTTTGATTTCGGGAGCTTCAGTCGTCAGCACGGGGTGCAGCGGTGTGGAATTCGGACGGCGAAACGGCCGGCAAGCATCCTCGCGCGAACGTCCCGCTTCACTGGCCCGCCATGTACGGGGCGCCGCCTGGCGGCATCATGGCATATAAGTCCACCGGCGTGGCCGGAGCAAGGCCGGGATCTTATGGTCGTTCTAAGATCGGGCAAGCCCGATGGGACGCGCATGCCTGGTGTGCAGTGCACCAACCTGCCGCCTTGCCTGCAGCTCATGCTGCGGTTTCGCGGGCCCGTGCTTCACTGATTTCGCGCAGCGACATGACCACCGCCAAAAGTGCCGCGGCGAAGCCCGCCGCGACCGCAACGATCAGCATCGTTTCGACCGCGAGCCCCTTACCGGACAGCATCATCAGGACCAGACCGCCATCCACGACCACCAGCGGCAAGGCGCTCAGGAACGGATGGAGCAGGATCTGCGTGACGAATACGCCTGTCATGATCAGCGCGGACACGGCGATGATGGCGCCCCATTGCAGCGCCAATCCGCGCGAGACCTCGACCCCGCCGAGCCACAGGTGCACGAAGGTCGGCGCGGCCAGCGCGAAGATGGCGCCGCCGGCGATGCAGACAAGTCCCGCCAGTGCGACGATGGCCGCAATCGATCGCGTGGCCGCTGCGCCGTCCGGCGCGTAGCGGTGCCGCATGATCACCGATGTCAAAGGCTGCAGGGCAAAGTAATGCGTGAACAGCGCGGTCGCCCACAGCCGCAGACACGCCAGCGACGCGGCGCTCAATGTCAGGTCGGCGCGGATGGCCGTTACGATGACCGGCAGCGCCAGCATTAGCGCGAAGGCGGCGTTGGCGATGTAAAGCGGCAGTGCGCGCAGCACCGGGCCGACGATGGTGAACGGTCGCGCCGGCGATATCAGCTGGCGAAACTCGGCATCGCGCAGCAGCAGCCCGAACGACAGCAGCGACGACAAGAACGGCGCCGCATAGGCCGCGAAGATCGCAAGCCATACGACGGGAGACGGCTGATCCAGGCTGATCACCATCGCCAGCCAGCAGATGATCAGTCCGCAGAGCTGCAGCCCGTTCGACACCAGCGATCGACCACGGCCCAGCCTGACGGAGTCCGCAAGCATCGCCCATTGCGCGCCGATCGCGACAATCGCCAGTGGCAGCGCCGAGACCGGCATCCACCGGCCCCAGGCCGCGACGATGGTCGCCAGGGTGGCGAGCATCGACAGGAAGAACACCACCACGAAGCCGCCGCGCACGTCGGTGAGTTGCACCAGTGGTCGCCCCTGCGCGTGACTATGGGCAACCTGCTGCAGCGAGAGATTGCCCAGGCCGAGTTGCAGCAGACCGGGGACCGATGAAAACGCCGCCAGCGACAGGATCACCGCCACGGCATCGGGCGACAATCTGCGCGCCGCCCAGCCGGTGAGAACGATGCCGACCAGAATGCCGGCGAAGCGGACGGAAGTCTGCCCGACGAGGTTGAGAACTTCCCGACCCTTCAGTGGCAAATGCCGTCTCCCGTCCTCGTCAAACTCATGTCCGGCCTTGCCTCGGTCGACGCGCGTGTGCGGACCATACAGGACTCTGCGACGCAGATGGGCGCCGACGACACATGCTCGCCCGGCATTTTCACGCCCATGGGTAATGAGTTGAGATGCGGCGAGCATGCAATGCGTGCGAACGCGCCGACGCGGATAGAGCTACCTATCGCGCCGACTGTATGCGCAGGGCGACGGGCGCATCGGGGTCCGCCTCGTCGTCGGCCATGGTGGAGATCGGCGACATCGGCGTGTCGCGCAACCGCTTCAGCCCCAGATGACGCTCGCGTAGAATGACGAAGATGCCCGCCGCGGCCACGATCACCGCGCCGCCGACGACGAAGGTCGTTGGCACTTCGCCGAACATCCAGTAGCCGAGGATGAACGCCCAGAGCATCGCGGTGTAGTCGAACGGCGCGAGAAACGACGCGGGTGCGTAGCGATAGCTTTCGGTGAACAGCATCTGACCTAGACCACCGGCGATGCCGATGCCGACCAGCAACATCAATTCCGACGCGGTGCCCGGCATGCGCCAGCCGAATGGCGCGGTCACCAGCGACACCGCCATCACCGTCAGGGTCATGAAGATCACGATGGCCGATGATGACTCGGTGGCGGTGAGGCGGCGGATCTGGATCGTCGCGCCGCCGGACGAAAACGCATTTAGCAACGCCAGCGACAGCCCGATCAGCATCGAGGTGGTCATCGCTGCATGGTTCTGAAAATACGGCGACAGCATCAGGATCACGCCGGAAAAGCCGATCGCCACCGCTGACCAGCGATAGGCGTGGACCTGCTCGTTGAGGAAGATCGCGGCGAACACCACGGTGATCAGCGGCGCGATAAAGGCGATGGCGGTAACATCGGCGATCGGCAGCCGCGCCAGCGCGCCGAAGGTGCAGAACGTGCCGACCACGCTGAACGATCCGCGCACCGCATGGGCCGACAGCCGGTTGGTACGCAGCGCGCCGCGCAACTGGCCGCGCCAGCCGAAAAACAGCACGATCGGGATCAGCGCGAACAGTCCCCGCGAAAACACGATCTCGCCGACGGGGATGGAATCGCCGAGGTAGCGCCCCTGCGCCCCCATGGCGGCAAACGCCATGGTGCTGGCGATCTTCAGCGATACGGCTTTGAAAATGTTCATGAAATCGAGAATCGCGCGATTGCGGGCAGCCGCACACAATCACGTGAATGGTCGTGCGAACACCACCGATGCAGCATGGCTCGCCGCGCCCCTATGCGGGGCCTGGCTTGGTTGTCAGGGCCCGTATCCGCTCCGGACGGCCCGCCGGTGCGGGAATAGATTGCAGGGGCCGGTGTTCAATCAGGGCACCACAAGGAGAAAACCGATGTCTCACCGCCAGATCTGGCTCGCAGCCGTCGCGAGCGCCACCGTTCTCTTCGCCGGCCCGGCCTTTGCCGACAAGATGAAAGCCACCCTCGACGGCGCGACCGAGGTGCCGCCGACCACCAGCGCCGGCAAGGGCAGCGCCGATATCGACTTCGATCCGGCCACCAAGAAGCTGAGCTGGAAGCTGACCTATTCCGGCCTCACCGGCCCCGCCACCATGGCGCATTTCCACGGCCCCGCCGAAGTCGGCAAGAACGCCGGCGTCGCCGTCCCGATCACGCCCGCCACGACCGGCACCGAAGGCAGCGCCACCCTCACCGACGCCCAGGCAGCCGACCTGATGGCCGGCAAGTATTATGTCAACGTTCACACCGAGGCGAACAAGGGCGGCGAGATCCGTGGGCAGGTGACGAAGTAGTGCACACTGTGTGCGTTAGCAAAGGGCGAGTGCTTCGGCGCTCGCCCTTTTGCTGTTCGCATGATGAGTGAGCGTCTTCACGAAACCCACCTGCTTCACAGCCCGGCAGTGATGGCATTCGCTGCGCTCTACCCTACGCCTGCTCTTTGTCGCGACGCATGATATTAGCTTGATCCATGTAAGGAATTTCCTTACAATGAACGGGAGGGAGCTTTTCATGATCACCAGCAAGATCACCAGCAAAGCGCAGACGACCATTCCACAATCGGTCCGTATCGCTCTAGGGCTCAAGGAAGGCGACGAGATCGCCTATGCAATCGAGGACGGCCGTGTTGTGTTGACGCGAGCCGAGCACAGCAAGTCTGATGATCCGTTTGCAACCTTCGACGAATGGGACAGCGCCGCGGACCGGAAAGCCTATGGCGGACTTTGAACAGGGAGATATTATTCGCGTCCCGTTCCCTTACACCGACAAGGCCACGCGGCAACGGCGTCCAGCGCTTGTCGTTTCGTCCGGTCCGGCGGGTGAAGACGGCGCGCTACTCTGGGCCGTCATGATCACATCATCAGACAACCGTCCATGGACCGGAGATATCGCTATCCGGAATTATGAAGATTGCGGGCTTCCTGCTCCTTCGGTCGTCCGGCCATTTAAGATTGCGACGATCGAAGCACGCCATGTGGATCGCATCGGCAAGATCACACGCCCGATCCTCCGGATGGTCATGGAGCAGACTCAGAAAATCCTCGGCGTCAAGTAGCTCAAGCGGCATCGCTGTAGAATGGGTTCAGCGCAGGCGTGCAGCGCTGGAGCGAAACCCATCGCGGCAGCGGATGCGATCGATGGGTTTCGTTGCGCTCTACTTATCCCACAACATCACAGCCGATGCAGCCGTTCGTGTTCGCGGATGGCCATCCAGACGCGCTCCGGCGTGGCCGGCATGTCGATGTGGTCAATCTTGTATTCGCGGTAAAGGCCCTCGATGATCGCATTCATGATGGCAGGCGGTGAGCCGATGGCGCCGGCTTCACCCGCGCCTTTCACGCCCATCGGATTGGTGGTGCAGGGAATGTTGTGGGTCTCGAACGAGATCGCCGCGCCGTCGGCGGCGCGCGGCAGCGCGTAGTCCATGAAGGTGCCGGTGACGAGCTGGCCGTCGGCGGGATCGTACACTGCCTGCTCCATCAGCGCCTGGCCGATGCCCTGCATGGTGCCGCCATGGACCTGGCCCGCCAGCAGCAACGGATTCAGCGTGACGCCGAAATCGTCGACGATGACGTAATTGACGATGGCGATCTTGCCGGTCGCCGGATCGATCTCGACCTCCACCGAATGAGTGCCGTTGGGATAAGTGCCGTCAGCGCTGCTGAAAGTCTCGCTCGCATTCAATTTGGCCGGATCGGCCTTGGCGGCGAGATCCGCGAAGGAGATCGCGCGGTCGGTGCCCGCGATCCTGACGGTGCCACCGTCGATCTCGAGATCGGCCACGCTGGTTTCCAGCGCATCTGCTGCGAGCTCCTTCAGCGACGCGCCGAGCGTCCGCGTCGCGCGCTGCACGCTGACGCCGCCGGAGGGGATCGACGCCGAGCCGCCGGTGCCGAGGCCGGTCGCGACCTTCGCGGTGTCGCCCTGTACGATATGCACGCGCTCCGGCGCCACGCCAAATTGTTCGGCGACGATCTGCGCATAGGCGGTGTGATGTCCCTGCCCGGTCGACTGGGTGCCGATCAGCACGGTGATGTCGCCCTGCGCGTCCAGCACCACCTTAGCGGTTTCCTCGCCCATGGTGCCGCAGACCTCCACATAGGTGGCCATGCCGATGCCGCGCACCAGGCCGTGCTTCCTGGCCTCTTTCGCGCGCTTCGGAAAGTCCTTCCACTGGCCGACATCCATCGCGCGCTTCATATGCGCGGTGAAGTCGCCGGAGTCGTAGATCTTGCCGGTCGCCGTCTTGTACGGCATCGCCTTCGGCGAGATGAAGTTCTTGCGGCGGATGGCGTCCGGCGTCTGGCCGAGCTTGCGCGCGCAAGCATCGACCAGGCGCTCGATGACATAGGCCGCCTCGGGGCGGCCGGCGCCGCGATAGGCATCCACCGGCACCGAATTGGTGAACACGGTGCGGACCCGGCAGTGAAACGCCTGGATGTCATACAGACCCGGCAGCATGCCGGCGCCGCCATGAGGAATGTAGGGCCCGAAGGTCGAGAGGTACGCGCCCATGTCGGCCATCAGGTCGACATCCATGGCCAGAAACTTGCCGTCCTCGCTCATCGCCATGCGCGCATGGGTAACGTTGTCGCGGCCCTGCGCGTCGCCGAGGAAATGATCGGTGCGGTCGGCCGCCCATTTGACGTTCTTGCGCAGCTTCTTTGCCGCTACCGCCACCAGCGCGTATTCGCGGTAGGGAAACAGCCGCGTGCCGAAGCCGCCGCCGACATCGGGACAGATCACCCTCATTTTGTCGTGCGGGATCTTCAACACGTTGTCGCAGAGGATGTCGCGCAGCCGGTGGCTGCCCTGGCTGCCGATGGTCAGGGTCATGTGATCGCGCTTGGCGTCGTATTCGCAGACCGCCGCGCGGGTCTCCATGTAATTGATGACCACGCGGGGATTGACGATCTTCACCTCGGCGATGACGGGCGCTTTCGCGAATACGGCAACGACCGCGGCCTTGTCGCCGATCGGCACGTCGAACAGCAGGTTGCCGGGATGCGCGGGCCAGACCTGCGGTGCCTTGTCCGCAACGGCATTGACGAGGCCGTTGACCGACGGCAGCGGCTGCCACTCCACCTCGATCGCCTCGACGGCATCGCGCGCCTGCGCCACGCTGTCGGCGACGACAAAGGCCACGGCGTCGCCCACATGGCGAACTTCGTCAGCGGCGAGGATCGGATAGTCGGGCCCGGTGAACGGCGTATCCGGCAGATTGAACAGGCACGGCAAGCCGCCGAGCTCCGTGATATCGGCGGCGACCATGACGGCGGCGACGCCGGGCAGCGCGCGGGCCCGGGTGACGTCGATGGTGAAGCGGGCATGGGCATGGGGCGACCGCAGCACCAGGGCATGCAGCGTCGCCGGCGCGTGATCGTCGGTGTAGCGGCCGCGGCCGCGGATCAACGCGTCGTCTTCCTTGCGCAGCACGCTTTGTCCGACGCCGAACTTGATGGGGGCCATGCTTCCTCCGACTGCACTTAGATTGGTTCTATTCTGCAACCGAATTTTGGGAAGCGCAATCGCGGCCTAGCTACGCACCAGCGAGCGCAGCCAGCGGGGGCCGAACAGCAGCAG
>JBEVEC010000256.1:0-7622 GCA_040512975.1 Tardiphaga sp.
GTGCCTTCGCGCAGCGAAGGCGGATGAGGGGTCGCCGCGAACGCTGACCTTGCGGTACCCCTCATCCGTCACGAGCTTCGCTCGTGCCACCTTTTCCCACCAGGGGAGAAGGAAGATCGCCCCCCTTCAATCCGTCCGCATAACCTCCTACTGTCCGTCCCGGCATTCTCAGCCACAACAACAATCCCCCGGGAGGCTCTCATGATTTACATCGTTGCCACATTGACCGTGAAACCCGAAGCGCGCGCCGAATTGATCGAGGCGGCCAAGGCCTGCATCGCCGGCTCGCGTCAGGAGCCCGGCAACATCGCCTATGATCTGCATGAAAGCGTGACCGATCCGGCCAAGATGGTGTTTGTCGAGCAATGGGAGAATGTTGAGGCGCTGGAGCCGCACCGCAAGGCGGAGCACTACAGGGCCTTCGGTCGTGTCGCCGCCAATTGCCTGAGCGCGCCGCCGAAAATCGAAGTCATCACGCCCGCCGATGTGACGGTGCGCTAGTAACCGAGACCCAGACCATGATCCGCGCGACATCAGTCAAAGGCCAATACAACTGGACAGCGGCGGCGGTGGACACCGTCGTGCTGGACTTCGACGATCGCCATCGCCGCCGCATGGCGATGACGGGCACGCGCGGACTGGAATTCCTGCTCGACCTGGAAACCGCCGTCGCCTTGCGCGGCGGCGACGCGCTGGTGCTGGACGACGGCGGCCTCGTCGAGGTCGTCGCGGCACCGGAGCCGCTGATCGAGATCCGCGGCACCGATCCCGGCCACCTCATGCGGCTCGCCTGGCATCTCGGCAACCGGCATCTGCCGACGCAGATCATGCCCAAGGGGCTGCGGATTCGTCGCGACCATGTGATCGAGGACATGGTGCATGGCCTCGGCGCCAAGGTGATCGAGATCGAAGCCCCGTTCGATCCGGAAGGCGGCGCCTATGCGGCCCATGAGCCGGCCGCTCATGGCCATGACCACGATCACGATCACCATCACGACCATGGCCACCACGACCACACGGCGCATGCGCATCACGATCATGGTCACGCCGCGCACGTCCATGACGAGCATTGCGGCCATGACCATCACGACCACGGGCATGCCCATGCTCATGACCACAAATAAGCCGGCCAACTTCGTCCCGCTGGTCGACACCCGGTCTGCGCTGTCGGCCGATGAAGGCGCGGCGCTGTATCGGCTGATGACCTGGCTGTCGCCGGCGTTTCCGGTCGGTGCGTTCTCCTATTCCAGCGGCATCGAATGGGCCGTCGAGGCCGGCGACATCACCGATGCGCCGAGCCTGCAGGGCTGGCTGTCCGCGATGCTGTCGGATGGTTCGGGTTTTTGCGATGGCGTATTCCTGGCCCACGTGCATCGCGCAGCAGCGCTAGGCGATGACGCCGCGTTGCGAGAGCTCGCCGAACTGGCCAGTGCCATGGTGCCATCGAGGGAGCGGCAGCTCGAGACCACCACGCAGGGCAAGGCGTTCATCGAAATCGCGCGCAACGCCTGGGCGAATGACGGGCTCGCGCGATTGATCGCGGTCTGCGACGGCCCGATCGTCTATCCTGTCGCCGTCGGCCTCGTCAGCGCCGCCCACGGCGTGCCGCTGTCGGCGACGATGCACGGCTTCTTCCATGCGGTGGTCTCGAACTGGATTTCTGCCGGCGCCCGGCTGGTGCCGCTCGGGCAGACCGACAGCCAGCGCGTGCTGGCCGCGCTGGAGCCGGTCGTGGTGGCGACCGGGCATCGCGCCATGACCGCCTCGCTGGACGATCTCGGCAGCGCCACCTTCCGCGTCGACATCGCCGGCATGCGCCACGAAACGCAATATACCCGGCTGTTCCGATCGTGATGTTTTCTGTAGCCCGGATTGCGCTGCGCTTCATCCGGGCTAAGACCCGTTCACCCCAACGAAAGCACTGACATGTCTTCACCCCACGGCCCGCTTCGCGTCGGCATCGGTGGTCCCGTCGGCTCCGGCAAGACCGCGCTGATGGACCTTCTCTGCAAGACCATGCGCGAGCGCTACGACATCGCGGCGATCACCAACGACATCTACACCAAATGGGACGCCGAATATCTGGTGCGCTCGGGATCGCTGACGGCGGACCGCATCGCCGGCGTCGAGACCGGCGGCTGCCCGCATACCGCGATCCGCGAGGACGCGTCGATGAACCTCGCCGCCGTCGCCGACATGCGGGTCAAGTTTCCCGGCCTCGACATGGTGCTGATTGAATCCGGCGGTGACAACCTGGCGGCGACATTTTCGCCGGAGCTCGCCGATCTCACGATCTACGTCATCGACGTCGCGGCCGGCGACAAGATCCCGTCCAAGGGCGGCCCCGGCATCACCCGGTCGGACCTGCTGGTCATCAACAAGATCGATCTGGCGCCCCATGTCGGCGCGTCGCTGGAGAAGATGGATGTCGACGCCCGCCGCATGCGCGGCATCAGGCCGTTCGTGATGACCAACATGAAAACCCGGGAGGGGCTCGATGCCATTATCGGCTTCATCGAAGCCAAGGGCGGCCTGAAGGCTCAAGCGGTTGCCTGACGCCGTCGCGCGCTTCCTCGCGGGGGTTTCGTTGAGTCTGTTTTGTTAGGATGGCCGCACTGACGAAATAGATGCGGGGCGGCCGGGAACCAAATCGTCAATACTCAATTGGGCTACTCCTTGGCCGCAGAACCGGCAACAACGTCTCATTCTTTCGAGTAACCGTGTGGTCCGGCTGGGTTTCATTATTGCGCTGATTGCGTTGGTCGGGACGTTGTTTTCCGGCCTCGCGGCCTATCGCGTCCATGAGCAGGACCTGGCGATCGAGAATATCGCGCTGAGCCGTGCCGTCGATGTCCATGCAAGTCTGGTGCAGGAGCGCCTGACCGAGCGCGAATTGCTGGCGCGGGTGGCCGCGGGGCTATTTCGGTCGCCGTCGTCGATGAAGGCCAACATGCTGCAGCCGCTGCGGGCCTCGATCTATGCCTTCAAGACCGACTTCGTCGTCGCCAGCTGGATCGCCCGCCTTCAGCCGGACGAACTACCCGCCGCCCAGGCCGAACTGACATCGGCCGGCTACCGAAATCCCGCAATCCGTAATTTTGACGATGGCCCGCTTGACGCCAAGACGTTGCAGGGTCCGCTCGACGTGGCGATGGATGTCGAGCCGCGCAATTCAGTGACCGAAGGGTTTGTCGGGCGCGCGCTGAACCAGGCCGCGACCATGGGGCCGACCTTGGCGAGGGCGGCACAGGAGGGCAAGCCTGTCGCCTCCAACCCGTCCATGCTGTTGCGGCCCAATGGTCCGACCGGTGTCGTCCTGGTGACGCCGGTGCTTCCCGAGGGTGCCACCGCGCCGGCCGGCTTCGTGTCGTTCTCCTACGACCTGGCGCCGCTGATGCTGGCCAACGACGAAATGTCGCTGTTTGCAGTGGCTTTGAAGGACCCACGCGTACAGGACGGCGAACTGGTCGCCGACGACAACGGCAATGTGGCCACGCGCGTGCCGCCGTCGGGTGCGCTGGCACCGAGCATCCAGCGCACCGTTGCCTTCGGCGGGCGAGACTGGTCGCTGGGCTATTATCCCAAGGTCAATACCGAGCTGCACGCGCAACGCACCGCGATCGTGATCGGCGGCGTCGGACTGGCGCTGACATCCATTATCTGCGGGCTGTTCGGCTATGTGGCCTACAGCAATCTGCGGCTGCGACGCGAGGTGCAAACGCGGATCGGCTTCGAGCGACGGCTCACCGCCGTCATCGACGAGCTCAATCACCGGGTGAAGAACATCCTTGCGGTGATCCAGTCGATCGTCACGCGGACGCTGCGTCACGGCACCGACGTCGACAACGCGCGCGACCTGCTGATCGGGCGCATTCACGCGATGTCCAACGTGGTGTCGCTGCTGAGCGAAAGCCAATGGCAGGGCGTGCAGCTTCGGGGACTGTTCGAAGCAAGAGCGATCCCGCATGCCGATCGCATTGCCGTCACCGGTCCGGACATCGTGGTCAGCGCTCGCGCCGCGCAGAGCCTGTCGCTGCTGTTCTTCGAACTCGCCTCGCATTCCGACGAAGGACTTTCGCTGGTCGGAAAACATCCGCATATCGTGGCGCGCTGGGACATCACCGGCACGGGTACCGAGGCGCAGTTCAACTTTCACTGGGAAGAGTTCAACACCAGCAAGGCGACGCGCCGTGCGGACTCCGACTTCGGCGTCGTGTTGCTCGACCGAGTCGCGCCCGAGGCCCTCGGTGGCACCGCCAAGCGCTATTTCACCGAGGTGTCCTACGTCTACGAGTTGAGCGCGCCCATGGAAACGGTGGTCGATATGACCGAGCGCGATCGCACCGAAGCCCTGGCCAAACCACTCCGTTGAGTTTCAAAGCTTAAGACTGAACGCCGCCGACCCTCCACCCGTCGTCCCCGCGAAGGCGGGGACCCCTACGCCGTGTCGTATCGTTGATCGATTGCCTCGTGACACGCTTGCAAAGCTAACGCGGTGGTACGGATCCCCGCCTGCGCGGGGACGACGTGGGCTGTTATCCAGCACAAAAAAAGCGGCCACCGAAGTAGCCGCTTTTTCTAATTGCAATCCGGCGAGACTAGCCCCCGGATCCGCCGATCACGGCGCGGACGGTGTCGTCCGGTCCGAAATCATCCGCGCCGTCCACGTAAAGCAGGGCGCTGAGCTTGGAGCGCGCGCGGTTGACACGGCTCTTGATGGTGCCGACGGCGCAGCCGCAGATGGTGGCGGCGTCTTCGTAGGAGAAGCCCGACGCACCCACCAGAATCAGCGCTTCGCGCTGGTCCTGCGGCAGCTTTTCCAAAGCCGTGCGAAATTCCTCGAATTCGAGATGCGCGTTCTGGGCCGGCTGGGTCTTGAGCGTTTTGGCGTAGCTGCCATCGGCATCCTCGCCCTCGCGGCGCCGCGTGCGGTAGTCGGACCGAAAGAGGTTGCGCAGGATGGTGAACAACCAGGCCGGCAGGTTGGAGCCGACCTGAAACGAGTCGATGTTGGCCAGCGCGCGCAGCAGCGTTTCCTGCACCAGGTCGTCGGCGCGGTCGCCGTTGCCCGACAAGGAAATCGCGAACGCGCGCAGGCTTGGCACGGAGGCCAGAATGTCGTCGCGGAGTGAATCGGTGAGAGGCATTACTCACCTCCCTCGGTTTTGCCTGGTTCGCCGGCGATCTGGGCCTGCGCATCCGGGCCGTCAAGCTTGCGGATCATGTCCGCAAAACGGTCCGGCACGCCTTGTCGCACGACATCGTCATACATCGCGCGCAGCTGGTGCCCGATCCGCGACTGGATTTCGGCATTCAGTCCACCCTTAGGCTTCACATCTTTCATGACCCGTTCCACTATCCCCAAGAGGTAAGCCCCTGGAATTGAGAAATTTTCTTGATTTTTGAGGCCTTTGCGCCGTCTGTTAGCGATCTAATTCGAAGCCGTGACGAAAGTTCCGCAGCTATGGAACTTTTGTGGTTTTGGGGCGTAAACTGGCGACCGAGAGGGTGGCGAGCGTGTGTCGCCACTTGCGGTGCTTTAGACTCAGACAAGATGGAGTGGGGATGTCCCGATCACAGCTCGTAGCTGAACACTTGCCGCTGTTGCGGCGCTATGCCCGTGCACTTACGGGCAACCAGGCATCGGGCGACGCCTATGTCGGCGCTATGCTGGAAGCGCTGTTGCAGGACGCCTCCTTGCTCGATGAACAACATGGACCCCGCGCCGGACTGTTTCGTCTGTTCACCCAGATCTGGAATTCGGTGTCGATGAACGACGATACCGAAACGGCGCCGCTGCAGGCCGCGTCGGAGAAGCGAATTTCGAACATCACGCCGCTGCCACGTCAGGCGTTTTTGCTGCTGTCGCTCGAAGGGTTTTCGGAAGAGGAAGTCGCCTTCATTCTCGACAGCGACGTCACCGAAGTGCGCACCCTTGCCGACACCGCCGGCCGTGAAATGGCCGCTGAAATCGCCACCGATGTGCTGATCATCGAGGACGAAACCTTCATCGCCATGGACCTCGAAAGCCTGGTGAAGAATCTCGGCCACAACGTCATCGGCGTTGCCCGCACCCATGCCGATGCGGTGGCGCTGGCGACCAACAAGAAGCCGGGTCTGATCCTTGCTGACATCCAGCTTGCCGACGGCAGCTCGGGTCTGGATGCGGTGAATGAGCTGCTGCGGATCTTCGAGGTCCCGGTGGTGTTCATTACCGCCTATCCGGAGCGCTTCCTGACCGGCGAACGCCCGGAGCCGGCGTTCCTGATCTCCAAGCCGTTCCAGCCCGCGATGGTGTCGGCGGTGGCGAGCCAGGCGCTGTTCTTCCAGCGCAACTCGAAGAACAAGGCGCCGAGGGCCGAGGCGTCCTGAAGCGTCCCATGATCTGAAAATGACAAAGGCGGCTGAGGTTTCAGCCGCCTTTTTCGTATGCCGAGATCAACCTCAGACCTGCTCGGCAGGTTCCTCGGCATGGGGATCGCCAGGTGCCGTCGCCCAAGCGAGTTCGACCAGGGTCACGGTGCGACGACCAGCGCCATCGAGCTGGCACACGATCAGCCCCTGTTCTTCGATATAGCTCAGCAGACGTCGCGCGCGGCGCAGCGAGTGCGAGCCGTAGGCGCGGGCGATCGCTGCGTCGCCGGGGCAGGGCCAGCCTTCCTTGGCGGCGCGGGCGATCATCATGAACACGCCCTGCATGTCCTCCGGCAGCAGCGAGGCGCGGACGGCGACATCCTGCCAGCCGTGATCTTCCGCCATGTCGGAGCCGAGCCCGGCCCGCGCCCGCGTCAACATGCGGCGGAATTCCGCGAGATCGGGCACCGCGGCGCCGAGCCCCTCGATGCGGCAGCGCACGACGAATTCCTGGTACAGCACACCGACCACGCGAAAACCCGCATCGGGCTCCGCCATGACCGCGCGCAGGATGCGGTCGACGCGCTCGCGACGCTCGGCGAGCTCTTCGGCGCTGACCGGCTGCTCCGCAGGCTCTGCACGCATCTCGCGCGCCGCGGATTTTGCCGCCATCAACTGGCCGAGCAGGTCGGGCGACGACGGCGGCCGGCGCGGCGCGCGGACATGCTCCGGCGGTGGCGCCGCCAGGATGGTGGCGCGCACGTCATCCAGCGCATTGGCGTCGGGCAGCGGCATCAGACGCGGGGTCGCGTTGCGCGGCGCGGTGTCGGTGGGACCGATGCGCAGGCCGAGGGGGCGGCGAGAGAGCGCCGGACCGAGCGCCATGAATTGCCCGCGCTCGAGGTCGCGAAACGCCTCCGCCTGGCGCCGCTCCATGCCCAGCAGATCGGCGGCGCGGGCCATGTCGATATCCAGGAAGGTGCGGCCCATCAGGAAGTTGGAGGCCTCGGCGGCGACGTTCTTGGCCAGCTTGGCCAGGCGCTGGGTCGCGATGATGCCGGCAAGTCCCCGCTTGCGGCCGCGGCACATCAGGTTGGTCATGGCGCCGAGGGAGAGCTTGCGGGCCTCGTCCGGGACCTCGCCGCCGACCATGGGGGCGAAGAGCTGGGCCTCGTCGACGACGACCAGCGCGGGAAACCACTCCTCGCGCGGGGCGTCGAACAGCGCGGCGAGGAACTGGGCGGCGCAGCGCATCTGGGCCTCGACCT
>JBEVEC010000300.1:0-15571 GCA_040512975.1 Tardiphaga sp.
AGCAGGGCGCGTGTGAATCGGAATGACATCGGAAAGTCCTGACTGGTCCGGCTGCGCATCGCTGTGCGGGGAGGCCGGCATCCGCCTGCAGCGGATCGATCATTGGGAAACCGCGGCATAGCCGGCCGGAAGCCCGCGCCATGCGGCGATCGTCAAACGGTCGGGGTCAGGAGGCCGGCGGTCCGCGCGGCCGGAACGGCGGTTCGGCATTGCCGAGATGCAGGAATTCGGCTGCGGTGACCTGCTGCAGCAGGCCGGACGCCTGCGGCAGCAGCAGGACCGGCGGCGTGGCGGCCTGCGCCGTGCCGGCCATCGCCATGACGGCGCAGATCGCGCAGAAATCAGCGGTATGTTGATGGCTGGAGGCCGGCGCGCCATCCGCGGGCATCTGCACCGACACGACGGCCGGCCCGGCCGGCGCCGCCCGGGCGGCGTCGATATGCACATGGCCGAACGACAGCACCAGCTGGATCGCCAGCGCGAACAGCGCCAGCTTCGATCCCTGTTGGATATGCCTGCGAAACCACGTCATGCCGAAAGGCGCCCCGCATCGGCGGCGCGCTCCGCGCCCTGGCCGATGTTATACTGTTACATCGCGCGGGGATGGCAGGGTGTCAACGGTGGGTACGGTTTCCAGCGCGAGCGTGCCGCCAAAACCGCGAGAGTGTGGGATTCAAGCCACGCGCACGACGCCACCTTCTCCCCGCAAGCGGGGAGAAGGATCAGCGGCTCTCCCGCAGCCATGTCGCGGCAAACGCGCCGAGCAGCAGCAACAGCCCCACCAGCCCCGCAAACATCGGCAGCACACCGACGCCGCGGACCACGCTGGCGTCGCGCATGTGGACGCCGAGCCAGCCGTCGCCGCGATACACCGCCGAGGCGCGGACCGGGACGATGCGCGGCAGGTCGATGCCTGAGCCGTCGTTGAGACGGCGGACGTCGCCGCCGGTGGCCTGCGCCAGCGGCTTCAGCATGTCGGTGGTCGAGGTGACTTCCGAAAATTCCTTCGGATTGGTCGGGCCGACATTGATCAGCGCCTTCAGCGTGCCGTCGGTGGCCTGCCACAGGCCGAGTTCGTCGGCCGGCGTGGTTGCGCGCCACAGGCCGGGCTCGCCTGCGGTCAGTGTAAGCTGCCGGGTCTTGCCGGACGGCGAGGTCATGGTCACCGGCTGCACATTGTCGCCCATGGTCTGGCGGACCACGGCCAGTTCCTTGCCCCGGATCTGCAGCTTCAGCGCTTCCTCGTCGAGGTCGGGCTGCTTCATCAGCCAGTGCGACATCCGCCGGAGCAGATCGAGATGCGGACCGCCGCCTTCATATCCGCGCGCCCACAGCCAGATGTGATCGGACAACAGGAGCGCAACGCGGCCTTCGCCGGAGCGCGACAGCAACAACAGCGGCTCGCCGTCGGCGCCGGTCATCACCGGCGGCGTCGTGGTGTTGCGGGTCTCGACGGTGCGGAAGAAGCGGCTCCATTTCGGCGGCTCGGAGTTCGAGCCCTCCAATCCGCGCGTCACCGGGTGGCGTTTGCCGACGTCGGAGAGGTGCGCATAGAACGGCTTCTCGGTGACGCCGACCGGCTCGGCCGGCAGCACCGAATCCAGCGGCGTGCGCCAGATGCTCGTGTTCGACGCGTAGTCCGGCCCCGCGGACACCAGCACGGCGCCGCCGGCGCGGACATAGCGCGCGATGTTGTCGAAATAGGCGATCGGCAGCACGCCCTGGCGGGCGTAGCGGTCGAAGATGATCAACTGGAATTCGTTGATCTTCTGCTGGAACAGCTCACGGGTCGGAAAGGCGATCAGCGACAGCTCGTTGATCGGCGTGCCGTCCTGCTTCTCCGGCGGCCGCAGGATGGTGAAATGCACGAGGTCGATGGAAGCGTCGGACTTCAGCAGGTTGCGCCAGGTGCGCTCGCCGGCGTGGGGCTCGCCGGACACCAGCAGCACGCGGAGTTTGTCGCGCACACCGTCGATGGCGACCACGGCGCGGTTGTTGACCAGCGTCAGCTCGTTATCGAGCGGCGAAGCCTCGATCTCGACGATATTCGGCCCGGCATGCTTGATGTCGATATCCACCGACAAATTCTGACCGGACACCATCGTGCGCTCGGACAATGTATCGCCGTCGCGGCGGATGACGACGCGGGCGCGCTCGCCCGAGACGCCCTGGTCGTCGAGTTTGAACGTGACCTTCTGCGACTGACCGACGATACCGAACCGCGGTGCGGCGGTGATCGCGATGCGGCGGTCGCGTTCGTCCTTGCGGCCGGTGATCAGCGCATGCACGGGCGCGCTGAAGCCGAGCGCCGCGGCATTGGCCGGGATGTCGTGGACGCGGCCGTCGGTGATCAGGAAGGCGCCGGCGACGCGGACGGTCGGCACGTCGGACAGCGCCGACGACAGCGCGCCGAACAGTTTTGTGCCATCGGTTTCGCCGTCGGCCTGTCCGGCCTCGACCACGCGGACCTCGAGGCCCTTGACCTGCTTCAGCCGGTCAACGAGCTGCTTCTGCGCGTCCTCGGTCTCCTTGGTGCGCTCGCCGAAATTCTGGCTCGGCGACTTGTCGATCACCACGGCGGCAACCGACGACAATGGCTCGCGCTCCTCGCGGGTAAACGATGGATTGGCCAGCGCCAGCAGGATCAGCGCCAGCGCCGCCACGCGCACGGCGGCACCCCGCGCGCGACCGACCAGCAGCAGCGCCGCGATCACGACGATGGCGGCGAGGCCGATCCACAGCACGAGGGTCGGGACGAGGGGCGTAAAGGCGATGCCGTATTGCATGCTACTGCCCCAGCCGTTCGATCAGTGCCGGCGCATGCACTTGGTCGGCCTTGTAGTTGCCGGTCAGGGTGTACATCACGATGTTGACCCCGGCGCGGAACGCGAATTCGCGCTGGCGCGGTTCGCCCGGCGTCAAAGGCAGCATCGGCTGGCCGTCGGGGCGCATGGCCCAGGCGCCGGCAAGGTCGTTGGAGGTGATGATGATCGGGGACACGCCGTCGCCGCCGCGCGCCGGGCGCGACGCGGCGTCGTCGCTCTCCTCGCGCGGCAAAGCTTCCACCCAGGTCGGGCCGGAATTGAAGCGGCCGGGGAAGTCGCGCAGCAGGTAGAAGGTCTTGGTCAGCACGTGCTCGCGCGGCACCGGCTCAAGCTCGGGCACGTCGAGCGAGGACAGGATGTTGCGCAGCGTGATCATGCCCGGCGTCTGCGACTCGCCGTTCGGACCCGGCGGCGCCTCGACGGCGTCGCGGGTATCGAACAGCACGGTGCCGCCCTGTTTCATATAGGCGTCGATCTTGTTGATGGCCTCCTGCGGCGGCTTCGGCGCACCGGGGATGATCGGCCAGTAAACCAGCGGGAAGAACGCCAGTTCGTCCTTGGCCGGATCGACGCCGACCGGCTCGCCGGCCTCCAGCGCGGTGCGCTGGGCCAGGAACAGGGTCAGACCGTTCATGCCGGATTTCACGATGGCGTCGACATCGGCATTGCCGGTGACGACATAGGCGAGGCGCGTCTGCGACACCGCTTTCATGGCGAAGTCGTCGCTGGCGGCGTCGGCGTGGGACAGCCGCGGCATCGCCGTCATGGCGCCAAGCGCAAGTCCGATGGCCAGCGCCGTGGTGACCGCGCGGCGGCGGAACATGGCGGCGATGGCGCCGCCGAGCAGTGCCACGATGATGGCGTCCACCAGGAAAAGCGTCAGCGCCAATGACAGCAGGATGCCACGCAGGTCGCGCGGTTCGGCATTGGTGTAGCTGGCGCGGTTCGCCTTCAGGCCCGACAGATCCAGCGGCGCGAGGCGGTCGGCGGCGGCCAGCGTGTTGACGGCCAGCGGGCCGTCGGCGGGGCCGTAGAAGCCCGGCGGGTGATCGAGGGTGGCGCGGTCGCGGTAGTCGGCCGCGAGCGGCTTTGCGGTGGAGGGCGGCGGGCCGAACGCGCCGAAACCGTCCAGCGTGCGCAACGGCGCCACGGTCTCGCCGGCGACGCCAGCGCCGGGGGTGGAGGTGTAGCCGGAGATATCGACGATACGGCGCAGCATTTCGACGAAGGTGCCAGACAGCGGCAGGTCGGACCAGCGCATGTCGGCGCTGACATGGAACAGCGTGACCAGGCCCTTGCCGCGGCGCTCGCCGGTGACCAGCGGTGTGCCGTCGGCCAGCGAGGCCCAGCTCTTGTTGGCCAGCGCCGCGTCCGGCTCGGCCAGCACCTGGCGGGTGATGGTGACGTCATCAGGCACGGCAAGGCCCGCAAAGGGGCCGTCGGCGGCGAAGGAGGCCATGTGCTGCGGCTTTTCCCAGGTCAGGCTGCCGCCGAGATTGCGATCGCCGTGGCGCAGCTTGACCGGCACGAGATCGTCCTCGGCCTGCGCCAGCCGCGGGCCCGCAAAGCGCACCAGCACGCCGCCCTGTTCGATCCAGGCATTGAGCCGTTCGCGAACATCGGGAGCGACGGTGCCGACATCGGCCAGCACGATCATCGGCAGCTTCTGGTCGAGAAACTGCGTGATGGTCTGCTGCACGGCGCCGCGGTCGCCGAGGCGCACGTCGGCAAACGGCGCCAGCGCGCGGGTAAGATAGAAGGTCGAGGCCAGCAGCGGCTGCGCGGTATCGGTGGTCGAGCCCGACACGATGCCGATGGCGCGGCGGCGCCAGCGCTTGTCGAGCAGCTGCACGGCGCCGGCGGAGCGCTCGCCGGCGATCTCCAGCCGCGCGATGTCGTTGCGCAATTCGACCGGCAGTTCGAACGACGCGTCGGTCTCGCGCTCGCCGGAGCTGAAGGTGAATTTGGCTTCGCCGACCGGCGAACCCTTCTGGTCCAGTCCGCGCACGATGCCGGTGTCAAGGCCGCCGGTGGCGGCGCGCATTACCTTCACGGTCATCTTCGCGGCAGCGTTTTCAGCGGCGGCCAATGCATGCGCCGGCACGGCACCGCCGTCATAAACGGTTAGCGTGCGCTCACCGATGATCTTGGCCAGGCCTTGCGTGAAATCACTGCCGCGGCCGGTGTCGATGCCGTCCGACAGCCAGACGATTTCACTGTCGCCGGTGGCCTTCAGGAAACGGTCCAGCGTCGCCAGGGTGTCGACGCGGTCGATGGAATAGGGTTTTGGCGCCAATTGGCGCAGCGCCACGCGGGCGGTGCCGCCGGGCAGCAGCGTGATGTCGCGGGCCGGCTCCGACAGCGGCACAAGGGCCACGCCGCGACGGTCGCTGTCGGCGCTGGCGATCAGTTCGTCGGCGGCCTTGATGCGCGCATCCCAGCTCGACGCGGCACTCCAGCCGTCGTCGATCAGCAGCACCAGAGGCGCCTTGCTCGACGCCACGCCGGTGGCCGGATTCCAGATCGGGCCCGCAGCGGCAAAAATGATCAGCGCGGCGGCCAAGAGGCGCAACAGCGTCAGCCACCACGGCGAGCGCGACGGCGTCTCTTCCTTCGGCGTGATGTCGAACAGCAGCCGCGTCGGCGGGAAGGCGATGCGCTGCGGGCGCGGCGGCATCACCCGCAGCAGCCACCACAGAACCGGCAGGCTGACGAGACCGAGCAGAAGCAGCGGCTGGGCGAAGGCGAGCGGAAAGGCTGACATCATGCGGAGCGTCCCGCCTTCACGGCCATGCCGCCGGCAGCCTTGTTGACCATCATGCCGCTATGCAGGAACAGCAACAGTTCGGCGGCCGAGCGATCGGTGGTGTGCGTCGAGAACAGCCAGCCGAGCTTGCCGGTCTCGGCGCGGATTTCGTCGCGATGGGTGGCCACGCGCGCCACGTAATCCTGCGCCCAGGTCTGGGCGCGGCCGGCGGTGATGACATTGCCGCTTTCCGGCTCGACGAATTCGACGCGGCCGGAATAGGGGAAGGTCTCTTCGGCGGGATCGACGATCTGCACCAGTGTGCCATGGGCGCCGGACGACGACAGCCCGGCCAGCATGGTCCGGATCTCCGGCATCGGCGACCAGAAGTCCCCGAGCACCACGATTTCCGACAGCATCGACGGCACGAAGGCCGGCGGCAGGCTTTCGCGGGTCAGCGAGTCGTGCAGCATCGCCTGCGCCAGTTTGTCGATCACCGCGCGGCTCGAGGTCGGGTTCATCAGCCCGGGCACGCCGACGCGCTCGCCGCCGGCGACCAGCAGTTCGGCCAGGGCGAACGTCACGATCAGCGCGCGCTCGAGCTTGCTGTCGCGCGCGGCCTTCGACGCGAAGGCCATCGACAGCGAACGGTCCGGCCACAGCCAGATCGTATGCGCGGCCTCCCACTCCTGCTCGCGCACATAGAGGTGTTCGTCGCGCGCCGAGCGGCGCCAGTCGACGTTCTGCGACGGCTCGCCGGAGACGAAGCGTCGATATTGCCAGAAGCTCTCGCCATGGCCGGCGCGGCGCCGGCCATGCAGGCCGTGGATCACGGTTGCCGCGATGCGCCGGGCTTCCAGCACCAGGCGCGGCAGGCTTGCCGCCAGCGAACGGCTTTCGCCATCGGCGCGGCGGACTGCGGTGATCTCCTGCGTGGCGTGGTCCGGCGCTGCGGCCATCAACCGATCCGCGACTTGAGCTGACGGATCACGTCCGGAACGGTGCGGCCCTCGGCGCGCGCCGAGAAGGTCAGCGCCATGCGGTGCTTGAGGATCGGTTCGGCCAGATCCAGCACGTCGTCGATCGACGGCGCAAGGCGGCCGTCGAGCAGCGCGCGGGCACGCACCGCCAGCATCAGCGACTGCGAGGCACGCGGTCCCGGGCCCCAGGCGATCAGCTTCGAGGCGTCGCCGGCATCCGGACCCGGACGGGCCGACCGCACGAGCGTGAGGATGGCTTCGACCACGCTGTCACCGACGGGCAACCGGCGCACCAGCCGCTGCGCGGCGATCAGCGTGTCGGCGGTGATGGCGGCGCGAGCGATAGTCTCATCGGCGCCGGTGGTTTCGAACAAGATGCGGCGCTCGGCGTCGCGATCGGGATAGTCGACGTCGATTTCCATCAGGAAGCGATCGAGCTGGGCTTCCGGCAGCGGATAGGTGCCTTCCTGCTCCAGCGGGTTCTGCGTCGCCAGCACGTGGAACGGCTTCGGCAGGTCATGCCGCGCGCCGGCCACCGTGATGTGCTGCTCCTGCATCGCCTGCAGCAGCGCCGACTGGGTGCGCGGCGAGGCGCGGTTGATTTCGTCGGCCATCAGCAATTGCGCGAACACAGGGCCGGACAGGAAGCGGAACGAGCGTTTGCCGGCGACGCTCTCGTCGAGCACTTCGGCGCCGAGAATGTCCGACGGCATCAGGTCAGGCGTAAACTGGATGCGCTTGGCGTCGAGGCCGAGCGTGGTGCCGAGCGTCTCCACCAGCTTGGTCTTGGCGAGGCCGGGGACGCCGATCAGCAGCGCATGGCCGCCCGAGAGGATGGTGACCAGCGTGTTTTCGATGACGCGATCCTGGCCGAAGATAACCGTGGAGATCGCTTCCTTGGCGGTGCGCATCTGCCCGGCGACTTGCTCGGCGGAGCGGACGATCACATCTTCCAGTTTCTCGACACTGTCTGCGCCAGCCATTCACTGCTCCTCCGGACGGCGCAATCGCCGCCATGTTCGTCGCCTTATCGCCGGGTCGATGCTAAACCTAAGCGAAGGTCATGTATTTGTTGAATTAAACTATCCCCACAATAACGGGATGCCGTGATGAACCGCATCACGTTGTGGGGAATTGGACGCAGACACAACACGTTTCAACGCGTGCACCAATCGTGCCAAGAGGCAGGTGCAAGGTCAGGGTAAACAATGGCGAAGCAAGGGCAGAGCACGCAGGGCCTCGACGGGCTGGTATCGGCAGCCAAGGATGCCGCGGCCGATGGTAAATCCAAGGGCCTGCCACCCGTGCATTTGTGGAATCCAGCGTTCTGCGGCGATCTCGATATGCGAATCGCCGCTGACGGCACCTGGTATTATCTCGGCACGCCGATCGGCCGGCCGGCGCTGGTGCGTCTCTTTTCGACCATCCTGAAGCGCGAGGACGGCAAGCACTTTCTCGTGACGCCAGTGGAGAAGGTCGGCATTACCGTCGATGACGCGCCGTTCATGGCCGTCGAGATGCAGGTGGAGCAGGATGCGGCCGGCCGGCGGCTGCGATTTCGCACCAATGTCGATGACTGGGTCGATTGCGACGCCGATCACCGGTTGCGCTTCGAGATGGCCGAGGACGGCGGGCTGACGCCCTATCTCCACGTTCGCAGCGATCTGTGGGCCAAAGTGACACGGGCGGTCTATTACGATCTGGTTGACATGGGCGAGGAGCGGATGGTCGATGGCACGTCGATGTTCGGCATCGCCTCCGCCGGCGCGTTCTTCGCAATGGCCGATGCGGAACAGGTCAGGGACGCCCGCTAAGTGGACCACGCAAACGAACCGATGGCGACGACGGCCGCCCATCCCGAGGAAATCGGTTCGGCCGAGTTTTTCGCGCGCGCCCGGGCGCGGCTCACCTTTGACGTGCCGCCGGGCCTGACCGACCTCAGCATCATCCCCAAGAGCGGCGACGCCGGCAACGACCAGATGCTTGCGATCATCGCGCAGGAGCGCCCGGTGCGCCCCGCTGCGGTGCTGATCGCCATCGTCGAACACGAGCAGCCCACGGTGCTGCTGACCCAGCGCGCGGCGCATCTCAACGACCATGCCGGGCAGATCTCCTTTCCCGGTGGCAAGATCGATCCCACCGACGCCTCGCCGCTCGATGCCGCCTTGCGCGAGGCCGAGGAGGAGGTCGGGCTCGACCGCGCTTTTGTCGATCCGATCGGCTATCTCGATCTCTACGCCACCAGCTTCGGCTTTCGCATCCTGCCGACGCTGGCGCGGGTCAAGCCGGGCTTCACGCTGACGATCAACGAGAACGAGGTGGAGAGCGCCTTCGAGGTGCCGCTGGCGTTCCTGATGGACCCGGCCAACCACCAACTGCACAGCAAGGATTTCCGCGGCATTGCGCGCTCCTATTACGCGATGCCATTTGCCGAGCGCTACATCTGGGGCGCCACCGCGGGGATCCTGCGCGTGCTGTACGAACGGATCGTGCTGGCATGATCCGCCCGGTCATTACCGAAGTCGGCATCTTCCTGATCCCGTTCGCGCTGTATGTGCTGTTTCTGCTGGCGAGCCGGAAGGGCGTGATCGGGCCGGTGGCGTGGCCGATGCCGGTGGTCATCCGCCTCACCATCGCGGCGCTGGTGCTGGTGATCGTCAGCCTCGTGCTGCTCGCGCAGTTTTCCGGGGCGCCGCCGGGTGCGACCTATGTGCCGGCGCATGTCGAGAACGGCAAATTCGTGCCCGGAGTCGAGAGGTGACCGTCCGCCGGCTCGACAACGCGTCGTGGCTGACCTCGGGACCTTCCGGCCGCGTGCTGGCGCTGCTCAATGGTGACGGCGAGGAGGCGCGCGCGGTCGGCGGCGCGGTGCGTAACGCGCTGCTCGGCTTGCCGGTCGTTGAAATCGATATCGCCACCACCGCGACCCCCGAGATTGTGGTCCGCCGCGCCAAAGCCGCCGGCATAAAAACCGTGCCGACCGGCATCGACCATGGCACGGTGACGCTGGTGGTGGACGGTGATCCATTCGAGGTCACGACGCTGCGCGAGGATGTCGAGACCTTTGGCCGCAAGGCCAAAGTCGCCTTCGGGCGCGACTGGCAACGCGACGCCGAGCGGCGCGACTTCACCATCAACGGGCTATCGGCGTCGATCGACGGCATGGTGCACGACCACGTCGGCGGCCTTGCCGATCTTGATGCGCGCCGGGTGCGCTTCATCGGCGATCCCGACCGGCGCATCGCCGAGGACTATCTGCGCATCCTGCGCTTCTTCCGCATCCACGCCGCCTATGGCCGCGGCGCGCCCGACCGCGACGGATATCTCGCCAGCATCCGCGGCCGCGACGGCATGACGGGCCTGTCGGCCGAACGCGTGCGGATGGAGTTGCTGAAGTTGCTGGTGGCCGACGGTGCGCTGGAGGCGGTGACGGCGATGGTCGATGCCGGCCTGATGCTGCGCATCCTCGGCGGCGTCGCCTATGGCGGGCCGTTCGCCGCGATGATCGCCATCGAGCGCCGGTTGAACCTGCCGCCGGATGAGATGCTGCGACTCGGCGCGCTCGGCGTGGCCGTCACCGAAGACGCCAGGCGGCTGACACAGCGGCTGCGGCTGTCCAACGAGGAAACGCGCGCGCTGGATTCCATGGGCCACCGCTGGTGGCGGCTCAAGGGCATGGACGAGGCGCATGCACGGCGGCGGCTCTACCGCCTCGGCGCGGTGCGCTACCGCAACCGCATGATGCTGGCCTGGGCGCGCGACGGCGATGGCGCTGATGCTGAGGCATGGCGGGCGCTGGTGACGCTGCCGGAGCGCTGGGCGGTGCCAGTGTTTCCGCTTAAGGCCGCGGATTTCATGGCTCGCGGCATCGCCAAGGGACCGGCCCTCGGCCATGTGCTGACGCTGGCGGAAGATGCCTGGCTGGCGCTGGATTTTCCGATGCGGGACGATGAGGTGGCGGGGATCGCCGACCAGACCGTGGCGCGGTTTACGCGCGATCATCGGCTGTAAGGGTCGGCGATGTAGCGAAGCCGCGCCACGAGTCGTCCCCGCGAACGCGGGGACCCATACGGCGAGGACTTGCTGGTCAGGGCAGGGAGCAAGTGTCCCGTCTAAACGCCACCCTCACGGAGTATGGGTCCCTGCGTGTGCAGGGACGACGATGGGAAGGGCGCCGTTAGGCCAGGACGTTACTTTCCTTCCTCTTCCTCTTCTTCTTCTTCTTCCTCATCCTCGAGCTCTTCGTCCTCATCATCATGCGCAATCAGCGCGAGTTCGAGCACGGCGATGGGCAGCGTTTCGCGGAACAGGTTGCCTTCCTCGCCGAGCCACACGCAAGCGACGTTGTCGCCTTTGACCTCGGCCACGGTGAGCGGGCAACCGCCCGACTTCAGCATGACGACATCGCCTGATTTCAATTCCATGGTCGGCTCCTGCAGGATGTTGACGCGCGCTCAAATTAGCGACGCGTCGTGACAGGGCGAACACAGCCATCACATTGTGGGTCAATTTTGTTGGAGCAGCTTTTCCAGTGCCTGACTGAGTCCGATGCTGTCGATCGCGGGTGCTGCAGCGGCGCGAGCACGTTGCCCCGACGCAGCGGCGATCGCCGTGCGTGCGCCGACTTCCACCGAACACAATACCGGGACAGGGACATCCGGCTGGATCCGCGCAGCAAGACCCGCGAGCGCCGCGCCGCCGAGGATGACGGTCTCGGCGCCGTCCTCCGTGGCGCAGGCGGTGCACGCCGCGGCGAGCTGGGCGAGGGCAGCATCGGGATCGGCCGCGATTTGGCCGCCGGTCGGCGCGACGGTGCGCACCTTCGCAAGGCGATCCGCAAGCCCGATGCTGTCGATGAACTCAGTCAGCATCGGTCCCCACAATGCGCCGCCGGTGACGATGCCGAAGCGCCCGCACTTGGCGGCCTCGATGCACGACGCCTCGGCCATGCCGACCACAGGCACCTCCGCCACCTCGCGCAGCGCCAGCAGGCCGGGATCGCCGAAGCAGGCGAGGTACACCGCGTCGCAGTCGCGACTGTGTTCGGCAAAGGCATCGAGCGCCGCATGTCCGGCGATCGCGGCGGAGGCGCGCGTGGAGATGTAGCGGGCGCCGAAGCGGCCCGTCACGGGAACGAAGCTGGCCGTCGCGCCGGCGATGCCGGCGACATGCTCCGCCATCAGCGAAGTGACGCTGGCCGTGGTGTTGGGGTTGATCAAAAGGATGCGCAAGCTATCTGCTCCGGGGCCGGAACATTGAACCAGCGCACGGCGTGGTGCGCCAGCCGACCTATTGCCGCTGCGGCCCGAAATAGACGCAGGCTTCGTTGCAGCTGTCGCGGAAAACGCCGACGCGGACCACGGGGCCTGCGCCCGCGACGCGGTCCCAGATGAAGCGCGACAGGTTTTCCAGCGTGGGAATGCCGATCGCCTCGATCTTGTTGAGAAACTTGTGGTCCAGCGTGTGACGCAAGGCGTCGAGCTGGCGATCGAGCAGGCCGAGATCCATCACCATCCCCGTCACGGGATCCGGCACGCCGCGGATGGTGACCTCGGCGCGGAACGAGTGGCCATGGATTTCCTGGCTGGTTTCGCCGAGCGTGGTGTGGGCCAGCGCATGCGCCGCCTCGAAGCGAAACGATTTGGTCAATTCCCACATGGGTCGTGGTCCTTAGCGAATGCCGAGCGTCTTGTGCGTCTGCACGCTGAGCCGCCATCGCGGATGGCGCAGGCAATAGTCGACCGCCTGTGCGGTGTTTTGGACGGCATCCGGGCCGTCCATCGGTTGCAACGAAAACCGTTCGAACGGCATCGCGGCAAATTTCTCCGGCATCGCCTCCGGCTGCGGGTAGACCAGCTTCAACTCGTGGCCGCCCCGGACCGCAAGCTCGGCGCCGGCCTTGGGGCTGACACAGACCCAGTCGATGCCGTCCGGCGGCGCCACGGTGCCGTTGGTCTCGACGCCGATACTGAAGCCGCGCGCATGCAGCGCGTCGATCAGCGGGCTGTCCACCTGCAGCAGCGGCTCGCCGCCGGTCAGCACCACGTAGCGATCGTCCGGGCCGATCCATTGCGCGGCGATGGTATCGGCCAGCGCATCGGCCGTGGCATAGCGGCCGCCCAGCGTACCGTCCATGCCGACGAAATCGGTGTCACAGAACCGGCAGGTGGCCTCCGCACGGTCCTGCTCGCGGCCGCTCCACAGATTGCAGCCGGCAAACCGGCAGAATACCGACGCGCGGCCGGCATGGGCGCCTTCGCCCTGCAATGTCAGGAAAATCTCTTTGACGGCGTAACTCAACGGTCGGGCTCTCTCGAACGGGCGCTCCGTCTACCGCAAGACGGCCGGCGATGCTATGGCTGCGGCGCGGTGCGCATGCGCCGCGACCGCAATTGCATTGCCGACAAATCCATCGCAATCCAGAGTCACGCCCGCCCGTTCGGCATCACGTCTGGTCACATCCCCGCAAGCAGCCGCCATGCAGCCCCCTTTGGTCACCGCGCAGACGCCCACCGCCAGCCCCCGCGTCTGCGGAACCTGCACCATGTGCTGCAAGGTCTATCGCATCGACGACCTCGCCAAGCCGGCCGGCAAATGGTGCAAGCATTGTGCGATCGCGCAGGGCTGCAAGATCTACGACACCCGGCCGCCGCAGTGCCGCGCTTTCGATTGCGTCTGGATCCAGGACGTCGAGATGCCGGCGAGCTGGAAGCCCGAGCTCTCCAAGGTCGTGTTCTCGGTCTATCCGACCACCGGCTTCATCTATGGCCAGGTCGATCCCGGCACGCCCTTCGCCTGGCAGAAGGAGCCGATCTATTCCGGTCTGATCGCGTGGTCGGAGAAGCTCTTGGCCGAGCGACGGCATCTGCTGATCTTCGTCGGCGGCAACGCCACGCTGATCATGCCTACGGGGCCGGTGCCGATCGGCCCGATGTCGCCGGCGGACGGATTTATCATCCGCGAAACGTTTACGACCAAGGGCAAGGACTATGTGGCAACCCGGGTGCCGAGCGGGCGCTAGCCGCGCACTTGACGGATCGCTTCGCCCAGCGCCATCGCCACCGTCATCGCCAGATTGATCGAGCGCAGGTCCTTGCGCATCGGAATCACAAGCCGCGTATCTGCCGCCGCCGCGACATCTTCCGGCACGCCGGCGCTCTCGCGGCCGAACAGCAGGATTTCGTCGTCGCCGTAGCGGTGATCGAGATAAGGCACGGCGCCCTTGGTGGTGAACAGCGCGAGCCGATGGCCGGCGTCGCTTCGCCAGTCCTCGAAATGGCGCCACGAGTCATGCCGGACAATCGACACCTGATCGAGATAGTCCATCCCCGCGCGCCGGAAGTGGCGGTCGGTGGTCGGGAAGCCGGCGGGCTCGATGATATGCGCCTCGACGTCGAGACAGGCGCACAGGCGCAGGATGGTGCCGGTGTTCTGCGGGATGTCGGGCTGGTAGAGCGCAATTCGCATGGAGCGGCCGCCGTGAGAGCGCGGCGACACGGCGCCGGACAGGGGCAGGCGATAGCGCTCCAGTGCCGCGGCGACAAGCGCCCGGCCTCAGGCCGGACGCGTTTCGTTCGGGATACGCTTAGGCGGCGCGCACCGAATTGAGGAAGCGGCTGACTTCCTGCTTCAGCCGGCTGCTGTCGCGCGACAGCGATTGGGCCGCAGACAGCACCTGCGAGGAGGCCGAGCCGGTTTCGGACGCACCGCGTTGCACGTCGGTGATGTTCGACGACACCTGCAGGGTGCCTTGGGCCGCCTGCTGGACGTTGCGGGAGATTTCCTGCGTCGCCGCCCCCTGCTGATCGACCGCGGCGGAGATGACGGCGGCGATGTCCGACATGCGGGCGATGGTGTTGCCGATATCCTTGATGGCGGTCACCGACTCCTGGGTGGCGGTCTGAATGCTGCTGATCTGCTGGCTGATCTCGCCGGTGGCCCTGGCGGTCTGCTCGGCGAGCTGTTTCACTTCGGCGGCGACCACCGCAAATCCGCGGCCGGCGTCACCGGCGCGCGCGGCCTCGATGGTGGCGTTGAGCGCCAGCAAGTTGGTCTGCCCGGCGATGCTGTTGATCAGTTCGACCACATCGCCGATCCGGGCCGCCGCCTGGGCGAGATCGCCGACGCGGTCATTGGTGGTGCGCGCCTGTTCGACGGCCTGTCCGGCGATGTCGGACGATTCCCGCACCCGTCGGCTGATCTCGTTGACCGATGTCGCCATTTGCTCGGTCGCCGAGGCGACCGACTGGACATTGGCGGACGCATTCTCCGACGCACTGGCCACGGTGGTGGTGAGCGCCTGAGCGCGCTCTGCGCTCGATGTCAGCGTATTGGCTGATGCCTCGAGTTCAGTGGAGGCCGACGACACGGTGTCGACGATCTCGCCGACCGCAGCCTCGAATTCGCCGGCAAGCTTCTGCATCTCGGCCTTGCGCCCTGCAGCCGTGCGCAACGCGCCTTGCTTCTGATCGGCTTCCATGTCGCGCACACGCTGGCCGTTGTCCTTGAACACCTGGAGCGCCTTCGCCATGTCGCCCACTTCGTCGCGCCGTCCGGTATAGTCGATCGCCGCGTCCAGGTTTCCGGCCGCGATCACGCCCATCGTCTGGTTCATGCGCTGCAACGGCCTGATTACCTGGAACAGGACGACAAACACGGAGCCGATGCCGATCAGCAGCGCGATGCCGGCCACCACCAGCGTGGTGAACTTCGCCGACGCATAAGACGCCCCGGCTTCCGCAATGGAACGGGCCGCGCCCTTGTTGTTGAAATCGATGGAAGCGTCGAGTGCCGTGAGCGCGTCGTTGTAGTTCTTGGCGCCGGGGCCGTTCATCTGTGCGACGGCTTCGGCATCCTTATTAGCCGCAATCAGGCCGATGACCTGCTTCTCACCGTCCAGATAGGCGTACCATATTGCCAGAAATGCGTCCCAGATCCGTCCATCTTAGGGGGAGGCAATCACCGCCTGATACGACGCAAACATCTTCTTCACCTGGGTGACCTCGTCATACAGGCTGCCC
>JBEVEC010000018.1:0-7402 GCA_040512975.1 Tardiphaga sp.
TTTCGACGGCACGCTGTCGAGCTGGTGGACCAAGATCGCCACCGGCATCCTGCTGTTCGCCTTCATCGTGCTGCAGCAGGCGATGGTAGGCTTTGCCCGGCGCTCGCGGGGACGTCATAGTGGCGGCAAGGAGCGCCCGGCGTGAACCCCATCCGCATCGCCATTGTCGGCCTCGGCAAGATCGCCCGCGACGCGCATGTGCCGGCGATCGCAGCTATGCCGGACCTCGAACTGGTTGCCGTGGCCAGCCGCAATGCGGCGCTGGATGATATCAGGCATTTTGCCACGCTCGACGCGATGCTGGCACAGATGCCCGAGATCGACGCGGTGGCGCTGTGCACGCCGCCCCAGGTGCGCCGCGCCCAGGCCGCAGCCGCCCTTGCCGCCGGCAAGCACGTGCTGCTGGAAAAGCCGCCGGGCGCCACCGTCGCCGAGATCGCCCCGCTGCAGGCCGTGGCGCGCGCGGCCGGCAAGACGCTGTTCGCGAGCTGGCATTCGCGCTTCGCACCGGCGGTCGAGCCCGCGCGCGCCTTCCTGGCGGGCCGGACCATCCGCGCGGTCACGGTCACGTGGAAGGAAGACGTCCGCGTCTGGCATCCCGGCCAGCGCTGGATCTTTGAGCCCGGCGGGCTCGGCGTGTTCGATCCCGGCATCAACGCGCTGTCGATCCTGACGCAGATCCTGCCGACCCCGTTCTTCCTGACCCGCGCCGAATTGTCGTTTCCGGAGAACTGCGCCGCGCCGATCGCGGCCCAACTGAATTTCACCGACGAGGCCGGGCTGCCGATCCATGCCGCATTTGACTTCCTGCAGTCCGGCCCGCCGACCTGGCTGATCCGGATCGAGACCGATGACGGCGTGCTGCGGCTGTCCGCCGGCGGCGCGCGGCTGACGCGGGACGGCCAGGCGCTGATCGACGCCGAGCCCAAGGAATATCCCGCGCTCTATGCCCATTTCGCCGACTTGATCCGGCGCCGCGCGTCGGATGTCGACCTTGCGCCGCTGGTCCATGTGGCCGATGCCTTCATGCTCGGGCGCCGCATGACCGTCGCCCCGTTCGAGGACTGACCATGACCGACGCCGTGACCCGCGAGATTTTCGGCCACCTGCCCGACGGCACCGCCGTCGAGCGCATCGGCCTGCGCACCGATGATGGCTTTGCCGCCCATGTGATCACCTGGGGCGCAACATTGCAGGCCCTCATGGTGCCTGACCGCCGCGGTGAGATCGCCGACGTGGTGCTCGGCTTCGACGCGCTCGACGGCTACACGGTGCCGCGGCGCAATTACGGCGTCAGCGTCGGCCGCTATGCCAACCGCATCGCCGGGGCCGGCTTCGATTTCGACGGCACCCGCATCACCCTCGCCGCCAACGAGCCGCCCAACGCCCTGCATGGCGGCGTCGAGGGTTTCAGCCGCAAGGTCTGGACCATCGCCGCCACCGAGGACGGCCTCTCTCCTGCGGTGACGCTGGCGCTGCACAGCCCCGACGGCGACGAGGGTTTTCCCGGCGCGCTCGACGTCCGGGCCACCTACCGGATCTCCGGTCCGCACGAACTGACCATCGACTATGTCGCCGCGACATCGCGGCCGACGGTGGTCAGCCTGACCAATCACAGCTTTTTCAATCTCGACGGCGCCGCGGGCGGCAACGATATCCTGCAGCACCGCCTGTCGGTCGCGGCCGACGCCTTTCTCGGCATGGACGACGTGCGCATCCCGCTGCCCGGCCCGCCGTACGATGTCACCGGAACGCCCTTCGACTTCCGCACCATCAGCGCCGTCGGCGCCCGCATCCACGACGCCGACGAACAGATTCAGCGCGGTCGCGGTTATGATCATAATTTCTGCCTGCGCCCGGCCGACGGCATCCGTCTTGCGGCGCGGGTCGAAGCGCCGCAGTCCGGCCGGAGCATGGAGCTGCTGACCAACCAGCCGGGGCTGCAGGTCTATTCCGGCAACTACCTCGACGGCTCCATCACGGGCAAATATGGCCGCACCTACAGACAGTACGATGCCCTGTGCCTCGAACCACAGAACTGGCCCGACGCCCCGAACCGCCCGGACTTTCCCTCGGCAAGGCTCGATCCCGGCACGCCCTACCGCAACCAGACGATCTATCGCTTCGGTGCGAGCTGAGGCCGTGCCGGTGACGATCCTGTCGGAGCACCGCTGTCATCTCGGCGAAGGCGCCAACTACGACGCCGCTACAGACACCGCATGGTGGTTCGACATCCTCGAACGCCGGCTGTTCGAAGCAAATCTGGGCACTGGCGCGGTCGCATCTCACGCACTGCCGGTGATGGCCAGCGCACTGGCGATGATCGACGATAACCACCAGTTGCTGGCGGCCGAAGATGGGCTGCATATCCGCACGATCGCGGACGGCCGGATGACCCCGCACACGCCGATCGAGGCCGACCGGCCGACGCGCTCCAACGATGCCCGCGTCCATCCCTGCGGGACGCTCTGGACCAGCACCATGGGGCTCAATGCCGAGCCGCGCGCCGGCGCGATCTACGCGCTGCACCGAGGCGTGCTGACAAAACTGTTCACCGGCATCACCATTCCCAATGCGATCTGCTTTTCGCCTGATGGGACGACAGGTTATTTCGCGGACTCGCAAACCAACATTCTCTTGCGCGTGACGCTCGATCCCGCCACCGGCCTGCCCACCGCCGCGCCGTCCGCGCTCCATGTGCATCGCGGCGACGGCGTGCTGGACGGCGCGGTGGTCGATGCCGATGGCCTGATCTGGTGCGCCCATTGGGGCGGCGGGTGCATCAGCGTCTATACGCCCGACGGCGCGCAGGTGCGGACGCTGCGTGTCCCCGCGCGGCAGCCAAGTTGCCCGGTGTTCGCCGGCCCCGGTTTCGACCGCCTGCTGGTCACCACGGCCTGGGAGGGGATGGACGCCGCGGCACGCGCGGGTGACCCGGGCCATGGCCGCACCTTCCTGCTCAACCCCGGCACCCGCGGCCGGCCGGAACCGCGGGTGATGTTATGACGTGACAGACAGGATGCGGGGGTTTTGCTATCATGCACATCCGCGCAGACGCGTGAGGCAAGACTGCAACAATCCGCATCAAGCGGAAGCAGACAAACAACGAATGGGGAGCGGAACATGAACTGGGTCAGGACGATTTCGTCAGCCGTGGCGCTGTTCGCCGTCGCCTTTGCGGGCAATGCGCTGGCGCAAGGGAAACCTAGCGAAGCCAAACCGACCGTCGGCGTCGCGATGCCGACCAAGGCCTCGGCGCGCTGGATCGACGACGGCAACAACATGGTACGGGTGCTCAAGGAACGCGGCTACGGCACCGACCTGCAATATGCCGAGGACGACATCCCGAACCAGCTTTCGCAGATCGAGAACATGGTGACCAAGGGTGCCAAGGTGCTGGTGATCGCCTCCATCGACGGCACCACTCTGTCCGACGTGCTGGCGCAGGCGAAAGCCAAGGGCATCACCATCGTCGCCTATGACCGCCTGATCCGCGACACGCCCAATGTCGACTACTACGCGACCTTCGACAATTTCCAGGTCGGCGTGCTGCAGGCGCAGTCCATCGAGAAGGGCCTGGGACTGAAGGACGGCAAGGGGCCGTTCAACATCGAGCTGTTTGGCGGCTCGCCGGACGACAACAATGCCTATTTCTTCTACGACGGCGCCATGTCGGTGCTGAAGCCCTATATCGACAACGGCAAGCTCGTCGTCGCCAGCGGCCAGACCGGCATGAATAAGGTCTCGACTTTGCGCTGGGACGGCGCCACCGCGCAGGCGCGGATGGATAACCTGCTCAGCGCTTTCTACACCAACAAGAAGCTCTCCGCGGTGCTGTCGCCCTATGACGGCCTGTCGATCGGCATCCTGTCGTCGCTGAAAGGCGTCGGCTATGGCAGCGGCGACCTGCCGATGCCCATCGTCAGCGGCCAGGACGCCGAGGTGCCGTCGATCAAGTCGATGCTGCGTGGCGAACAGTATTCCACCATCTTCAAGGACACCCGCGACCTCGCCAAGGTCACCGCCGACATGGTCGACGCCGCGCTGAGCGGCAAGGAGGTGCCGGTCAACGACACCAAGACCTACAACAACGGCCGCAAGGTGGTGCCGTCGTTCCTGCTCAAGCCCGTGGCGGTCGACAAGAGCAACTGGGAACACGTGCTGATCGACAGCGGCTACTACAAGAAGACGCAGTTCAATTAGGCGGCGCTGTTTCGTAACCTCTCCCCGCGCGCGGGGAGAGGTCGGATCGCGAGCGCAGCGGAGCGATCCGGGTGAGGGGCCTCTCGGACAAGCACCAGCGCCCCCTCACCCGCCCGGAGCCATCGATGAATCCCATTCTCGAAATGCGCGGCATCAGCAAAAGCTTCACCGGGGTGAAGGCGCTGAGCGATGTCAGCTTCACTGTCGAACCTGGCGAGATCCACGCGCTGGTCGGCGAGAACGGCGCCGGCAAGTCGACGCTGATGGAGGTGCTGAGCGGGGTCTATCCGCACGGCAGCTATGACGGGGCTATCATCTTCGACGGCGAGGAGCGGCGGTTTCGCGACATCGCTGATTCCGAAGAGCTCGGCATCATCATCATCCACCAGGAACTGGCGCTGATCCCGCAGCTGTCGGTCGCGGAAAACATCTTTCTCGCCCATCCGCCGTCCCGCTTCGGCGTGATCGACCGCGACGCGCGCGACCGCCGCACGCGCGAACTGCTGGCCATGGTCGGCCTGCGCGAACGGCCGGAGACGCTGATCACCGATCTCGGCGTCGGCAAGCAGCAGCTGGTGGAGATCGCCAAGGCGCTGTCGAAACAGGTGCGGCTGCTGATCCTCGACGAGCCCACCGCCAGTCTCAACGAAGCCGACAGCGCCGCGCTGCTCGACCTGCTGGTCCGGTTTCGCGCGCAGGGCCTGTCGGCGATCCTGATCTCGCACAAGCTCAACGAAGTGTCGCGCGTCGCCGACCGCATCACCGTGCTGCGCGACGGCCGCACCGTCGACACGCTGGATTGCCGCGCCGGCCCTGTCGAGGAAGACCACATCATCCGCCGCATGGTCGACCGTGACCTTGCCCATCGCTATCCGCAACGCGAGCCGGATATCGGCGACGTGGCGTTCACGGTGCGGGACTGGTCGGTGCATCACCCGCTGCATGCCGACCGGCAGGTGATCCGCAATGTAGATCTCACCGTGCGGCGCGGCGAGATCCTCGGCATCGCCGGGCTGATGGGCGCCGGCCGCACCGAATTCGCCATGAGCCTGTTCGGCCGCTCCTGGGGCCGCAATATCACCGGCCGGGCCACGCTGCACGGCCGCGACGTCGACCTCTCCACGGTGGCGCGGGCCATCGATGCGGGCCTCGCTTATGTCACAGAGGACCGCAAGCAGTTCGGTCTGCTGTTGGGATCGGACGTGCGCAAGAACATCACCCTCGCCCATCTCGACGGCGTCGCCGCCAACAACGTCATCGACGATATCAGGGAATACAAGGTGGCCAGCGACTATCGCAGCCGGATGCGGATCCGCTGCCACGACGTCTACCAGGAGGCCGGCAAACTGTCCGGTGGCAACCAGCAGAAGGTGATGCTGTCGAAGTGGCTGTTCACCGATCCGCAGGTTCTCATCCTCGACGAACCGACCCGCGGCATCGACGTCGGCGCCAAATACGAGATCTACTGCATCATCAACGAACTCGCCAACGCCGGCAAAAGCGTGATCGTGATCTCGTCGGAAATGCCGGAGCTGCTGGGGATCTGCGACCGCATCTGCGTCATGAACGAGGGCGCCTTTGTCGGCGAGTTCGCCGCCGCCGAGGCGACGCAGGAAAAGATCATGCGCGCGATCATGCGTAATGCCGACCTCAAGCAACACGCCGTGGGGGAGCCCGTATCATGAGCGACAAGACCGTGGCGGCAAGCGAGCCGCGCAAGCATGCCGGCTTCATCAAGCACAATCTGCGCGAGTACGGCATGCTGCTGTCGCTGTTCGCCATCATGCTGTTCTTCCAGGTTATGACCGACGGCACGCTGTTGCGCCCGCTCAACCTCACCAATCTGGTGCTGCAGAACAGCTACATCGTCATCATGGCGCTCGGCATGCTGCTGGTGATTGTCACCGGCCACATCGACCTCTCGGTCGGCTCGGTGGCCGGCTTCATCGGCGCCGTGGCCGCGGTGCTGATGGTGCAGTTCGGCATGAACTTCATTTTCGCGACCCTGATCTGCCTGGTGCTCGGCGGACTGATCGGCGCGGCGCAGGGCTACTGGGTCGCCTATTTCAAGATCCCGTCCTTTATCGTGACCCTGGCAGGCATGCTGGTGTTCAAGGGCCTGGCGCTGGCGATCCTGCAGGGCCAGTCGGTCGGGCCGTTCGCGCCGACCTTCCAAAAGCTGTCCTCCGGCTTCATCCCCGAACTCGTGCCCGACGCCGGCGCGCTGTATCCGACGTCGCTGCTGATCGGCGCCGCTCTGGCCGCCGCGCTGGTGCTGATGAACGTGAAGGCCCGCGCGCGGCAGCAGAGCCACGGCGTCGAAGCCGAGCCGACTGGCTTCTTCGCGGCGAAGAACGCGCTACTGTTCACGGCGATCGTCTATTTCACCTATCTGCTCGCCTCGCATCGCGGCCTGCCGAATGTGCTGGTGATCATGCTGGCGCTGACCGGCATCTACGCCTTCGTCACGGCGCGCACCACCATCGGCCGGCAGATCTACGCCGTCGGCGGCAACGCCAAGGCGGCCAAACTCTCGGGCATCAAGACCGAGTGGCTGACCTTCCTCACCTTCGTCAATATGGGCGTGCTGGCCGCGCTCGCGGGCCTCGTCTTCGCCGCGCGTCTCAACACTGCGACGCCCAAGGCCGGGCTCGGCTTCGAGCTTGACGTCATCGCCGCGTGCTTCATCGGCGGCGCCTCCGCCTATGGCGGCGTCGGCCGCGTCGGCGGCGCGGTGATCGGCGCGCTGATCATGGGCGTCATGAACAACGGCATGTCCATCCTCGGCATCGGCATCGACTACCAGCAGGTCATCAAGGGTTTGGTGTTGCTGGGGGCGGTGTGCCTGGATGTTTATAACCAGAGGCGGTGATGGTCACCTATGTCGGCGAGCCGAACGCGGAACGAAAAAGAACGAGCGCGCCTTCCGGCGATCTACGGAACTTAGCGGCTCCATTCGTCACGCAGCTTTCGAAGCGTCGGCAGGCAACGCACGTCGGTGTCCACGTATTGCACCGCGCTGGCCGAACCACGCGCGCAAGAACAGCGAAGGTTGATCAATAGCCCATAAACCGATCTGGCGCGTTGGGGTTTGCAATAACTCCAAAGGCACAAGATGCATCATATTCAACGCGGCACAGGGCCAAAGCTGCTGCTCATACACGGCCTTGGCGGAAGTTGGCAATCGTGTAGCACGATC
>JBEVEC010000083.1:0-16184 GCA_040512975.1 Tardiphaga sp.
CGCTGTAGTTCACTTCGGGATCGACGATCGGAATCATCCGCACCGAGTCGTTGGCGGTGAGGCCAAGGGTTTCGGCAAGCTTGGCGGGCATGACGCTGGCCCAGCGGCCGGTCTTCACATGGGTGTAGAGCACGATGATCGAGTTCGACGTCAGCATCGGCCGCGCCTCGGCACCGACCGAGGTCAGGGCGCGGTCGATGATGCGGCGGTTCTGCATGTCCGGTGTCAGCAGGCACAGCGGCACCTGGCCGACTTCCTTCCAGGTGACTTCCTTGCGATCGCCGAACATGCCGTCGGGCGACGTCAGAAGACGATAGCTTTCCTTGTAGAGCGGGATCGACCGCACTTTGCCGAGCGGCTCGTTTTCGAGATAGGTCAGCCCGGCATCGACCTCGAGGTTTTCCAACAGGCCCAGCACCGACGCCGACGTGCAGGACACGATCTTGAACCGCACGTCGGCATGGCGGGCGCGGAACGGCGTGGTCAGCGACGCCACCATGCCGAGCACGGTGGGGATGGCGGCGATGCGGATCTCGCCGGACAGGCTGTCCTTGAGCCCGTTGATTTCCTGCTTCATGGCGCGGGTATCGCCGACGATGCGGCGAGCCCAGTCGAGCGCGCGCTCGCCCTCGGGGGTAAAACCCTGGAACCGGGACCCGCGCTGCACCAGCATCACGCCGAGCATGTCCTCGAGCTGCTTCAGGCTGGTCGACATGGTCGGCTGCGTGACGCCGCAAGCTTCCGCAGCGCGGCCGAAATGGCGCTCTTTCGCCAAAGACAACAATAATTCGAGTTTTTCGATCAAAACGCGCCTCGATCCGGACGGATATCGGGCGCCATGGCCGCGTCGGCGTCCGCCCTGCAGGCACCATATGGTGCCGGGCCACCGTGCCGCAACAGCGGTTCCCCATCCAGAGGCTCTCGGAGCATACCATCTGACGATTGGTCGCAAGGCGGTGACGCGAGACGGATCGGGGAGCAGGACTTGCGGACAATCCGGGAGCCGGATGATCGAGCCGGGTCTGCCTCGCCGCAGGTGATGCGGCGACGAAGGCAGAGCGGGATTATCAGCCGAGGCGGCTGATCTGTTCTTCGGTCACGACGCGCTCGATATTGTCGTTCTTGCTCTTGATCCGGTAACGCGGCCGGCCGTCGGCCTCGATTGGAAGACGCGAGGTGATGGTATAAATGCTACGTTCTTTGACCGTCGACCGGCCCTGCGGGCCCTGCAACTGGTGGTGAACGTCCTCGTTGATTGCAAAGTTGTGCGCCATATTTTCTTACTCTCCACGATGAGCGGCTTTTAGCCACAACTTGCTCACAAAGCAAGAAATCTTAAGCAATTTCGGCCAGATAGCGCGTCAGGCCTGATATGCAATCAGGCACCTCGCGCCGTGTTTTCGCAATCAATGCGACAAAATCGATCTGGCGCCGCCGAAACGTTCGGCAGCGATTCCGTCGCAAGCAGAATGGGTTGGCGGCTTTTAACTAAAAACGCGTGGTGGCCGGGCCTTAACGCCACACATGCGGCGCGCCGCCGTTAGCCACGAATCTAATCCGCCGCTCGCTATCTGGCGCCGCGGGCTGCAAAGCCGAAAAACCACCGGCAGGGCATTGCCGGTGGTTTCGGAGGTTTACATTTGGCTTCGCGTGTCTCCTTGAAGACAAAGGGCCGTCAAAATATTTGCCGGCTGCGCATAGCGACAATACATGATCTGCACCCCTGAGTGCAATAGTTTATTTAGTCATATTTCTCAGCTTGGGCACGGTCAGCGGCGCGGGCGCCAGCCCTGCGCGGCTTCGGTCAACCATCACGGTGAAGGCTGTCTCGATGGCGCGCGTCAGGTCCTTTGTCGCAAACAGCGGCGCGCTGTCGCGGTTGCCCTCGAGCTTTTGCCGGATCGCGGCGAGATCGGCAGGATGGCGCGCCAAGGCGATGGCTGCGTGTTCATAACCCTCTGCAGAGGTCGTGATCAATTCCGGCAGGCCCATATTGATGAGCAAGCTCGACGCCACGCGACCCGCAAAGGTATCGCCCTGGCAGGTCAGCAGCGGCAGGCCGGCCCATAGCGCGTCACTTGCGGTGGTATGCGCATTGTAGGGCAGCGTATCGAGAAACAGGTCGGCGCAGCGGTGCCGCGCCAGATGTTCATCGGGCGGCAGCCGGCCGGCGAAGATGAGACGGCAGGGATCGATGCCGTGCGCAGACGCGGCCTGCCGCAGATTGGCGACCGCGGCCTCGCTGTCCTCGAGCAGCCACAGCACGGCACCGTCAACCGCGGCAAGGATCCGCATCCAGCCGGCAAACACCTCGGGCGTGATCTTGTAGGCGTTGTTGAAGCAGCAGAACACAAACCCCCGCGCCGGCAGGCCGCAGGCCGTGCGGGTGAAGACCCGGTCGGCGATGGCGCGGCGGTCGTCATTGGCCTGATAGCAATGCGGCAGCCAGGCCACCTTCTCATCGTAGAAGCGCCGGTTCACCTCGGGCAGCACCTCGCAGTCGGCGAGGATGTAGTCCATGTAGGGCGCGCCCAGCGTGCCCGGAAAGCCCAGGTAATTGACTTGTACCGGCGCCGTCCGGCGCGCAAACACGCCGGTGCGCTGCTCGCCAAAATAGCCGTTGAGATTGACCAGAATGTCGATGCCGCGGGCGCGGATGGCCGCAGCAGCCTGTGGATCGCTGAGGGCGGATATGTCCATGAAATCGTCCACGGCGGCCACGATGCGCTGTCGTGTCGAACTGCCGTCGTCATATCCGTTGTCGATTGCGACGATCTCGAATTTCGACTTGTCGTGCTGTTCGAGCACGCCGACCAGCAGCAGCGACGTCGCCTGCTCGCGAAATTCGCCGGACAGGTAGCCGACGCAAATCCTGGCGCCCGATGGGGACACGGTGAGCCGGCCGGCTTGGGGCTGCAAGGAGTAGCGCGCCGCATTGGTGATACGGGCGCAGCGCTGCAGGCTCGCCTCGGTGCGCGCAATGCCCTGCCAGCCGAACGGCTCGGCCACGGGCCTGCCGGCCGCGAGCCCAGCCTCGATCTCCGCGATCAGGGCGTCGGTGCCCGACCAGTCGCAGACCAGCATCTTCTGGTGCAGCAGATTGCCCGCCAGCATCGGCAGGCCGGGATTGAACTCTCGCGCGCGCTGATAGGCGACCACCGCTTCGGCCGGACGGCGCATCTGCGCAAAGATGAAGCCGCGGCCGAACCAGGCTTCCGCCATGTCGGGCTTCAGCGCCAGCGCGGCATCGCAGGCCACAAGCGCCTCCTCGTGGCGCTTCGATTCGGCCAGCGCCTTGCTCTTGTTGAACAGCGCCGCGGCATAACGCGGATCGAGCGCCAGCGCCTGATCGAAATCGGAGATGGCGGCGGCGTAGTCGCGCAGCTCGTTATACACCGTACCGCGGCTGTTGAGGGTCTCGGCATGGCGGGGATTGAGTGCCAGTGCCTCGCTGAACCGCTGCAGGGCCTCATCGGGACGATGCAGCGACTTTAGGACCAGACCGTAATTGTAGAAGGTGGCATCGGACCGCGCATCGACGCGCAGCGCGGCCTTGAGATGCGGCTCAGCCTCGGCGTGACGGTTCATCGCGATCAGCGCGGCCGCGAGAATGTTCAGCGCCGCCGGATGCCGCGGCTCCTTGCGCAGGAATTTGGTGAAGCCACGCTCGGCCTCGGCCAGGCGCCCCTGCTGGAAGGCAGCGAAAGCGCTTTCGAACAATTCGGCCGGAGACGCCATGCTGCAAGGATCGACGCTCAGTGAAGGGACGGCGACAGACCGCGCCAATGCCGCCGGTATAGACGGCCTCGCCGCCGCAGTCGAGAACGGCTGCCGCCGATCGCGTCCCAAGCAAAACCCCCGGCAGTTTCCCGCCGGGGGTCTTTGTTTCAGATGCTGACCGTCCCCGAACGATCAGGACCGGAAGCGTGTCGGATCAGAAAGAGCGCAAGATCTGCACCGCGCCGTTGTAGAGGTTCTGGTCGCGCAGGCCGTAAACCTGGGCAGGCTTGCCGCCGACGGCCGCGCCGCCGACGCCGCCCGGACCGACGTAGAAGCCTTGCAGGTTCTGATCGATCCGGCTGTAGATGAATTCGGCCGAAAGGGTCAGGTTCTGTACCGGCGTCCAGGCTGTGCGGGTGCCGATCTGATAGAGGTTCAGATCGAAATTGCTGCCGGGAGCCAGAAGCAGCGTGCCGGCAGTGGCTCCGGTATTGCCGTTTGCATTCAGGCCGAGACGTCCGCCAGCCGGGCCGAATGCTGCTGCGAGCAGTGCGTTGCCGCCTGACCCGTATTCGATGTGGCTGTAGTTGCCGAACAGCGACGTGCGCCAGGCCGGATTCCAGTAGTGCTCGAAGAAGCCCGAGAATTCCCAAGCCGTGCTCTGCTGGATCTGGCTGCCTGGAACGCCCGAATAGACGCCGTCGAGCACGTAACCGAAGCCGAGGGAGTTGCCCTCGAACTTCTGGAACCGACCGCCGCCATTGACGTCCACGGTGCCACCGAAGATGTATTTCGCGGCGCCCTGGGCATACGCACCCTCGAGCTTCACGCTATCGCCGGTGCCCGTGGGCAGGTTCTTGAATTCGACCGCGCCTGAAACGGCGAAGCCGTAGTTGTCATCCGGATGTCCGCTCGCTTCGTTGACGTAGAAGTTCGGGACGGCCTGATGCACGGCGGCGGCGAAATGCAGGGTGCCCCAAGCCTGGTCGAGGCGAAGATTGCCGATAATGTCGGGCATATGCGCGCCGGTAGAGGAATTGCCGAGGAACGTATTGAAGCCCGTACCTGCGCCGCCGTAGCCGTTGCCCAGGAAGCTCGACTGACCGGGGGCAACGATGAAGCCCGACGTATTGTAAAGACCAGCGTTGCGGTACGGGTTCGGGTTTTCGACCGAGATGGTTCCCGAGACGCCGTTGCCGAACGAAGCGGTGTAGGCAAGCTGCTCGAGACCGGTCGCGTTGTTTGAGCCAGCGAGGAAGCCCGACGAAATCGTCGGCTTGGCCAGCGCCCACTGCGGATCGAACTGCGACACCGCCTTACCGAAGGTGAAACCGGCGATCTGGATGAACGCGTAGTCGACTTCGACGAAGCCGCCGGCGATTGATTCGCGGTTCTGCGACCAGTCGAACTGGATGTTCGAATAGGTACGGACCACGCCGTATTCCGTCGCGGTGCGGGTATCGAGCGTGGCGTTGGCGCGCGCGCGGCCGACGAAGTAATCCTTCGTGTACAGGTCGGCGCTGCCGGTGCCGCCCTGCCAGAACGGATTGTCGTAGACGTTTCCGTTGAAAGCGGTGTCGATTCGGATCGCGCCACCGATCTTGATGCAGGTATCGGTGCCCGGGATGTAGTAGAAGCCAGCGCCGTAGAGCGAGCATACCTTCACGTATTCGACCGCCTTGGCCTTCACCGGAAGATCGGCCGCCTGCGCCCCGCCAATGGCGATCAGGCCTGCTGCCGAGCCGAGGATAAGGCTCTTGATCATCGTCATGTTTAAACCTCCAAGTTGTTAAATAGGGAAGGTTCCGGACCCGCTGGGCGAAACACCCGACGATTAGTTCCTTAGTCCCCCAAACTAACCGCCGAGCACTTCGCGCTTCCGGAAACACCCGCATCACGCGAGGCACACAAGCGAACCGCTGCAACGGGACGATCTGGACGAGTCCTACCGTCACCATCGACAATGCCTGCGCAAATCTTAGAAGCAAAATACTTTATCAACTCAGGTAACGTTATCGCGATGCGGTGTTGTAATGCCGCCACAGCGCGTTTTGGGTGTTGCCCTGCACAATCAATTGATCCAATTATGCATTTCGCGAATCTACAGGACTTCGAAATGCCCGACCGAGTGAGCACGACCAAACGCAACGGGTCGGCAAGCGACCGCAGCAAGGCGACCGCCGCAGACAAACATTCGAAGAATCAGGACGTGGTTCGGCAATTCGTCTGGGACATCGCCTCGATCAATGTCCACCTCGAAGAGATCCGGCATTTCTGGGCCAAGGAGCTCGGGATCAGCGGTCCGCAATGGATGATCCTGATGGCGATCGGCGATCTCGATCGCGGCAACGGCGTTGCCGTCAAGGACGTCTCGGCCATGCTGCATGTCGACCCATCCTTCGTCACCACGCAGTCGAAGATGCTGGAGAAGAACGGCTTCATGCGCCGGATCCCGTCCAGCGAGGACGCCCGGGTGGTGCTGATGTCGCTGTCGGACAAGGCCAGCAAGAAGATCGCCACGCTGTCGTCGCGGCGCGAGGTGATCAGCGATTTCGTGTTTGCCGGTTTTGACGACCGCGCCCTCAGGGACATCACCGACCAGCTAACCGGCCTCAAGAACCGCCTTGAAAAGGCGACCCTGATGCTGGCGCTCGACAGCTGAGGACGTTCCCGCGCGGAACGACAGCCGCGCCCTATCCGGTTCGCCGCAATCCCTGCAACGCCGGAGCGGCTTTGGGTTTCGCCATTGCGCGCTTGCGGCCGAGGCGATCGGCGATCCAGTCGAAAATGAATTCGTTGCCGATGGTGGGATTGTCGAGCTGGGCATGGGACGCCGCCGTCTCCGACGCCGAAAAGATCTTCAGCTCGATGTCCTGACCGCGCGCCGCAAATGCCTCGCAGCAACGCGTCACGTGACCGGCGTCCAGCCAGTCATGCTCCCCCAGCGCCACCAGAATCGGGCATCTGACGGTGCGGGCAATGCTGCCGCGGCACAGCTGGTCGATGTCGGCGGCGAAGTTTTCGCCGGCATTGCCGCCTGGCATCTGCAGCGTGAGAAATGCGCGCTCGTGGAGGTCCCAGATGCCTGCGTCGCAGACCGCTGCGGCGAAGCGATCATCGAAACCGGCGACCCGCGTGGCGATGGGCGCGCCGAGGCCATCCCCGAACACTGCGACCTTGCCGGTGTCGACGTCGCTGCGCGCGGCCAGATAATCCAGCCAGGTGCTGACGGCGGTCTCGATGTCGTAGCGTCCCGAGACGCGATCGTCGGGGCGACGTATGCCCTGCCCCGGCAGATCGACAAGCAGAAGCGACAGGCCACGCTCATGGGCGTAGCGCGGCATCTTGTGGAGATGCTCTTCCTTGTACTGGTCCGGCGCACCGATGCACATCACCACCGGCGCCTTGCGGGCGCTGCGCCCCGGCGCGGGCAGGAAGTAGCCCTGCAGCGTCCTGCCGTCTGACCATTCGATTTCGACGACCTCGCCGGTCGGCGTCATGTGCCGCAGATACAATTGCGAGCAGGCCAGCATCTGGCTCAGGGCTGCCGTTTGCCGCTTGTCCGAAGCGCTCATGAAGGCCTGTGCGGTCCGGAAATAATTCGCGGCACGCAGCCAGTTGCTCACGGCGGTGCTGATGAAGCCACGCGCCAGTGCGATGTCGCCGCGCGCCTTGTTGATGTCGCCGGCCTTTTTCCATTGCCTGTACCAGCTTTCCTCACAGCCGGGATCGATGCCGCTGGCAGCCAGCAGGCATTCGGACACCGTGCTGCCGCCCTCCTGGGCGGCGCCGAGTAGGCGCATGAACTGGAGTGAGTAGTCTTCGTGGGCCGGCCATTGCATCCAGCCGCGTGGATCGAAAAAGGGAGATCTGGTCTCGTCGGCCTTTACGATCATTTCTACCCCCAAAATATTCCATCAGCTTACCTGCAAGTTGCTCTCTGGCAACTTTGAATTGCATATATTGCTGAGTTATTTTGCTAATTATGTCTCGTATCGCACAGGTCCGAAGATTCTATCAAGGGTTTTACACAGCATCACATGCATCCGGGAGTTCCGTCGCAAGCGGACGGTGCCGGCCGATCAGATTGTGCGGCGGTCAAGCCAGACATCGCCGTCGTATTCGCGGACCTGAAAAACCCGCAGGGCGCGACAGGTCCATCCGCAGGATATCCCGCCGTCCTGGAGACTAAAACTGGCTTGATGTCGCGGGCAGTGCAGCCGGCCGTCGCGTATGGCGCCGAGGCCAAGATCGGCCTGTTCGTGAGGGCAGGCCCGTTCGCAGGCGAAGATGTCGTCGCCATGCTGAAGCACGAGGATATCGACCGCGCCCACGCGGACGCGCACGACCCTTTCCAGCGCCACACGCGCTAGTGTGCAGACGGCTATCCAGCCATCCGCGTCGGGTTCGTCGGTAAACGTCCCGTCGCGGGTCTCATCCATTACTGCTCTCGATACCGGTGGCCGATAGTGCCTCAGGCGGCGACGGCCTCCGGCAGGATCGGCGCCACGGGATCGAAGCGGGTGCCGGCGCGCAGGCAGAAGGCTGGCTGCAGCAGGCCGTTGGCCACGACTTCGGTGTTCTCGTTGTCGCGCAGCACGTAGCGGCCAGGCTTTTCCGCGAGCACCGAAACATCCGCATCCATGCCCACCTTCAGCGAGCCGATCTTGTCGGACATGCCGATCATTTTGGCCGGGTTCGACGTCACCATCGGCACCACCTGCTCCAGCGTCAGGCCGAGTGTCATCATCGACGTCATCGCCTGCACCAGGCTGAACTTGGCCTGGCCCTTGAACGGATGGTTCTCGTCGTCCTCGTGCTCGTTCGGGGTGCCGGCCGGTGCGGGCACATCGGTGTTGTAGCCGTGGATGTCGGCGCCGAGCGTGTTCGGCACGATGCCCGCGGCGATGGCCTTCTTGGCCAGGCGGTAGGAAAAATGGCTGCCATGGCCGACATCGATCTTGAGCCCGCGATCGATTGCCGCCTGGATCACCGGATGCACCTCGCCCTCGCGATTGACGAAGCCGCCGGGATGCCGCGTGAACGGATGCGCCAGCACGTCGCCTTCCTTCAACAGCGGGATCACGCGCTCCAGGATCGTATCGACGTCCTCGCCATTGTTGCCGCTTTCGGGCAGGCCCCAGAGCTGGCCGAAATGCACATAGACCGGCAGGTTGGCGCGCTTGCCGATTTCCGACGCCATCTCGATGACGCGGATACCCCAGCGCGCAAAGCCGCCGATCTCCGCATGGGCCTTGATGCCGCGCACCAGATCGGGGTTCTCCGTCGCCGCCTTCACCGTGGCGTCGATATCGACGCCGTCCGGGCTGTAGAGGTTGGGATAGAAATGGCCCTCGAGGCCGCCGACCAGATAGGCCGACAGGAAGGCATAGACCCGCGACTTGGCGGGCTCGGCGATGAAGTGCCGGAAGCCGGGCAATGTCATGCAGGACGGACCGCCCTGGTCGATCAGCGTCGTGACGCCGGACTGCACGCCGACCATGTCGGGCTGCATGCCGAAGCGGCCGGAGACGTATTGATACACATGCGCGTGGGTATCGATCAGACCCGGCAGCACGAGCTTGCCGGTGACGTCGATGACCTCCCTGGCGCTGGTCGGCAGAATGTCGGACTGCACAGCGGCGATCTTGCCGTTGCGGATGGCGACATCCTTGAGGCCGTCGATGCCGGCGGCGGGATCAATGACGCGACCGCCGCGCAGCAGCAGGTCGAACGAGGCGGTGACGGTCATGACAGTTTCCTTCGCGGCTGGTATCGACAGGACAGACAGGCCCCGCCTCAAAAATACGAAGCATGCTTCGTATTTTGCAAGACCAAACATTGTGCCATAAACGCCCGGTTTGATGTCACCACCGGCCGCGCGCCGACACCGGAGATAACTGTTGCCCGCCCCAAAAGGTTCGCGCGCGCGCGTGGTGTCGAAACCCTGGCCGCTGGCGCAGCGCCCAGGATTCCTGATCCGGCGGCTGCATCAGATCCATGTCGCGTTGTTTCAGGACGCCTGCGGCGCGTTCGACGTAACGCCGCTGCAATACAGCCTGCTGTCCGCACTGGCGACGCGCGACGGCGCCGACCAGACCACCCTTGCCGCCGATATCGCGCTGGACCGCACCACGACCACCGGCGCGCTGAAGCGGCTGGAGGCGCGCAGGCTGGTGGAGCGCCCGGTGAGCGGCAATGACCGCCGGGCCCGGGTCTGCCGGCTGACGCCGGCCGGTGCGGCTCTGCTCGACAATATCGAACAGGCCGCGCGCGCGGCGCATCGCGCCACGATCGACAGCCTGAGCAGGTCCGAGCAGGCCGCCTTCATCGACATGATGCAGCGGATCGTCGCCGACCATGCCGATCGCGACGCCGCGCCGTATCTGGCCGAGTGAGTGGCCTCAGGACCGCAACACCAGCCGTTCGTCCGGCGGCGCGATCTCGGTGACGAGATCGCGGATCAGCGCTTTTTTCGGCAGCGGCGCCAGGGTCGTGGTGCCTTCCTTGAGCCGCACCGTGCAGGCGTAGTCGACCTTGCCGTCGATGAGCATCATGCATTCCTTGCAGGCATTGGCATTGATGCAGGCAAAGCGGAACGCCAGCGACGGATCGGTCGTGCGACGCACGGCGCGCAATCCGTCGAGGACGGACTGGCCGTGCTCGAACGGCACGTCGAAGGTCTGGAGATGCAACGTTTCGCCAAGCGCGCCGCGCTGGATGCTGAGCGTGGCTTTCATGCGGCGGCCTTTCCGGTGGTCGGCATCGCCTTGCGCAGGCTGATGGCATCGCCCGTCAATGATATGATCTGATTGACGCTCCAGGCCTCATCGAGGCCGAGATGGTCGTCGCGCTGATGCGCGCCGCGGCTTTCGGTGCGCGCCAGTGCCGGAAGCGCCACCGACCGCGCCACAGCCAGCATGTTGCGCAGGTCGAGCCAGTCGGCCAGCACCGGATCGAACGCGTCCGCCGAAGACATCGGCGTATCACCGATGTCCTTGCCCAGTTGCTCGATCTTGCCGATGGCCGAGCGCAGTTTCGCATCGGTGCGGAACGGGCCCACGTCGTCGGACATCACCGCCTGCAGGCTGACGATGGCCGCCGCCGGGTTGAGCGCATCGCGTCGCTTGGCGCTGGACAACAGATCGACAGCAGGCCGCGCGGCATCCGACGTCCACATGGCAGTGGTCTTTGCCGCGCGTTCGGCGGCGCTGATGCCGGCGCGCGCGCCGAACACGAAAGCTTCGGTGATGGCATTGCCCGACAGCCGGTTGGCGCCGTTGGCGCCGCCGACCGCCTCGCCGCAGGCATAGAGGCCGGGCACGCCGGTCTGCATCAGCTCGTCCACGCGGATGCCGCCCATGTGGTAATGCGCGATCGGTGCGACCTCGACCGGCCCCTTGGCGAGGTCGATGCCGTTTTCGGCCAGGCGATCCACCACCGGACCGAACGCCTTGCGGATTTCCGCTTCCGGTACGTGCTGGAAGCTGAGATAGGCGCCGCCCGCCGGGCTGCCGCGTCCGGCCTCGACTTCCTTGGTGATGGCATAGGTCGCGAGGTCGCGCGTCAGCTTGTAGGTGCCATCGCTGCGCGCGTCCTTGGTGGCGTAGTCGGTCTCGAATTCGCGCATCTCGGAATTCAGGAGTTTGCCGCCGAGCTTGTAGCGGAACGGATCCCACATGATCGGGTCCATGCCGACCAGGCGCGGCGCCAGATGCCCGATGGGAAAGAACTGCACGAATTCCATGTCGATCAGTTCGGCGCCGGCGCGCAGCGCCAGCGCATAGCCGTCACCGCCCATGTTCGACGACGCCGAATTGCGGCGATAAAGCCCGGTGAGGCCGCCGGTCGCGATGATCACGGCCTTCGCCGCCAGCGTCACGGTCTGCCCGGTCGGCGCATGCAGCGCGGTCGCACCGCAGGCCTCGCCGTCGCGCAATGCAATGTCGACGATGTTGAGATCGCCGATGCGGCGGATGCCGCTCGCGCTATTCAACTGCGTGCGCAGCGTTTTCGACACCGCAGGCCCCGTGGAGAGGAAATCCACATAGGCGCAGCGCGGCCGGTCATGGCCCGGCGCCTGCGCCTGCTTGATATGGCCGTCCTCGCGCGCCCAGCCGACCTTCCACGCATCCATCTCGCGCAGCCGCTTCGGCCCGTCTTCGCATAGCAGCGCTGCCAGCCGCTCGTCGCACAGCCCACGACCCGCCGCGAGCGTGTCGGCAAAATGATGTTCCCAATGGTCCGGCGTCTGCTCGCCCAGCGCCGCCGCGACTGTCATCTGCGCCATCACGGTGGCGCCGCCGCGCCCGATCAGGCTGCGGTCGGCGAGAATGACAGACGCCCCATGCTTTGCCGCCTCCAGCGCCGCATACATGCCGGCGCCGCCCGCACCGATGACAAGAACATCGGATTCGAGATGGGTGGGAGTGGTATTGGGAGAGGAAGCAGTCATCGTCACGCAATCATCCAATAAACAAAGGCATTTTCAGCAAACAGCGCCAAGCCAGAAACGTGCCATGCGACGCCGTACCGCCGTCATAGCTCCGTGCGCAGGATCGCGCGTGCCAGCGTGTGCACGCGGGGCACGATGCTGTCGATGTCGAGCCATTCGAGGTCGGTGTGGACGTTGCCGCCGACCGGGCCGAGGCCGCACAGAGTGGGCGTGCCGACGCTGGCGGTGAAGCCGGAGTCCGCACAGCCACCGGCGAATTCGCCAGACAGGGTCGTCAGGCCGGAGTCCACCGCAGCGGCCTGGTAGGTTTCGAACATTGCCTTGGCGGCGGCGTCCTGCACCAGCGGCAGGAACTCGCCGTCGATCGTCAGTTGCGCGGTCGTACCCGGCACCGTCGGCGTGGCGATGATGCGTTCGATCGCCGCCATGATGGGCGCGCGATCGGCGGGATCGACATAGCGGAAATCGATCTCGCCGGAGGCAAGGGGCGCGGTGGTGTTGACCGATTGGCCGCCCGCCACCAGGCCGACATTCAGCGTGATGCCTTTCGCCATGTCGGTGAGCGCGTGGATCTGCACGATCTTGTGCGCGATCTCGGCGACCGCACTGACGCCTTCGGCGAAATTGTTGCCCGAATGCGCGGCCTTGCCGAACACCTCGAAGCGCATGAACACGCCACCCTTGCGGCCGGTGGTGATATTGCCCGACGGGCGGCCGGGCTCGGAATTGAACACCGCGCGCGCGGCGCGGCCCTCGCGCTCGATGATCGGCCGCGACGAGCGCGACGCGATTTCCTCGTCGCCGGTGATCAGGATCTTGATCGGACAGGGTGCTGCGTCGAATTTCTTCAGCGCCGCGGCAACGAACAGGTTGATCACCACGCCGGCCTTCATGTCGGCGACGCCGGGGCCATAGGCGCGGTTGTCCTTGATGGTGAAAGGCCGCTTGGCCACCGTGCCCTTCGGAAACACGGTGTCGCGGTGCCCCATCAGCAGGACCGGCTTCTCGTTGCTGCCCGGCTTTGTCACCAGCGCATGCAGCGCGTCGCCATAGACGTCATGGGGCTCGCGCCAGCTCTCGATGTCCTGCGCGGCGAAAAACTGCTCGAACCGCGCACCGACCGCATCGACGCCCGGCTTGTCGTAGGAGCCGGAATCGATGTTCACGACGTCGCGCAACAGATCGATCATCGCCTGCCGCTGCGACGTCAGCCAGTCGATGATGCGAACCTCGGTGCTGGCGGACATGACGATTCCTTCGGGACTGGATGGCTGACGGCGGTGTCAGCGCATTGCCACTCCCATAGGGACGGCACCGAGGCAAGGCATTCCGGGCCGTCAACAGCCGCTTCAGGGCTGCCCTGCCGCGCCGTCATGGCAAACCGCGCGCCGGTTGCCTCGCGCTAGTCGGCAAACTGGTTGGACGCGCGGATCAGCGGCGCCCAGCGATCGACCTCGCTGTCCAGCTTGGATTTCAACGCCTGCGGCGTAGCCTGATCCTGCGGCACCGGATCGGTGTTGATGTCGTTGAAGCGCTTGATCAGGTCGGGATCACGCAGCGACGCTTGCAGCGCCCCTGCAAGCTTCGCCACGATGTCGTCGGGCGTGCCCTTCGGGGCGTAGATGCCGTGCCAGGCACCGGCCTCGAACCCCTTGAGGCCGGCCTCGTCGGCCGTCGGCAGATCCGGCATCGACGACAGGCGCGTCTTCGTGGTGATGGCATAGCTTTTCACCAGCTTCGCCGCGATTGGTCCGGTGGTGTTGGTGGTCTGGTCGCAGGTGAGGTCAATCTGGCCGGCGATCAGGTCGTTCATGACGGGGCCATTCCCCTTGTAGGGCACCGACAGGATCTGCTTGTCGACGGCGTTCATGAACATCATGCCGCAGAGTTGCGATGCCGCGCCGAGACCGGCATTGCCGAATGTCATCTTGTCGCCGTTGGCCTTGATGTACGTGATGAGTTCGGCAAGCGATTTCGGCGGCAGATCGGGACGGCCGATGATGGTCATCGGCGCGTTGGTGACGAGACCGATCGGCGCGAACGCCGTCTTGGTGTCATAGGACAGCTTGCGATACAGCGTCGCCGCGGTGGAGAGGCCGATATGGTGGATCAGGATGGTGTAGCCGTCCGGTTCGGCGCGGGCCGCGCGCGCGGCTGCGATGGTGCCGCCCGCGCCTGTGGCGTTCTCGATGATGATGGTCTGGCCGAGCATTTTCGACATGGTCGCCGCCGTGACCCGCGCCACGGTGTCGGTGGCGCCGCCGGCGGCGAACGGCACCAGCATGGTGATCGCCTTGGTAGGATAGCCTTGCGCGACGGCAGCCGAGCAAGCGAGCGAGAGCGCAAACGCAAGTGTGACGGTGGCTTTCATGACGTCCTCCCGGTGAATTCGTTTTGTTTTGTTTTGTTTTGCAGCGGTCGCCCCGGCGCGCCGGAGCGACCGAAAAGATTGTCAGACGTTCGAACTGTGAATGGCGTCGACCACGGCGTCGGTGACGTCTTTCGTCGTTGCGGTGCCGCCCACGTCCGGCGTGATGATGCCGGCGCCGCAGACGGCCTCGACCGCCCGCATCAGCCGCGCCGAGGCGTCGGCCTCGCCAAGATGATCGAGCATCTGCGCCGCAGTCCAGAAGCTCGCCACCGGATTGGCGATGCCCCGTCCGGTGATGTCGAAGGCCGAACCATGGATCGGCTCGAACATCGACGGGAAGCGGCGCTCCGGATCGATATTGGCGGTCGGGGCGACGCCGAGGCTGCCGGCCAGCGCGCCGGCGAGATCGGACAGGATGTCGGCGTGCAGGTTGGTGGCGACGATGGTGTCGAGGCTCTGCGGCTTCAGGGTCATCCGAACCGTCATGGCGTCGACCAGCATCTTGTCCCAGGTGACGTCGGGGTATTCCTTCGACACCTCGTCGGCGATCTCGTCCCACATCACCATGCCGTGGCGCTGCGCATTGGACTTGGTGACCACCGTCAGCAGCTTTCGCGGACGCGACTGCGCAAGCTTGAAGGCGTAGCGCATAATTCTGACGACGCCGACACGCGTGAAGATCGAGACCTCTGTGCCGACCTCCTCGGGTAGCCCGCGATGCACGCGGCCGCCGCAGCCGGCATATTCGCCCTCGGAATTTTCCCGCACGATGACCCAGTCGAGATCGCCGGTGTCGACATTCCGCAACGGCGAGGTGATGCCGGGCAGGATCTTGGTCGGGCGGACATTGGCATATTGGTCAAACCCCTGGCAGATCGGCAGCCGCAACCCCCACAGCGTGATGTGGTCGGGCACGTCGGGCGCGCCGACCGCGCCGAAATAGATGGCATCGAATTTCTTCAGCGTCGGCAGGCCATCGGCGGGCATCATGACGCCGTGCTTGCGGTAATAGGCCGAGCCCCAGTCGAAGGTCTCGACATTGAACACCACGTCGCCGACGCGCTTCTGCAGGGCTTCCAGCACACGGGTGCCGGCGCTGATGACTTCGGGGCCGATCCCGTCGGCCGGGATGGCGGCGATGGAATATTCGCGCATTTCTACTTCTCTGCTGGGTTGAGGGTGGTAACCCTTACCCTGCAGGCGCATCCGGTCAGGCTCAATCGCAACGGATTGTATTAATAACTGATATAATCCACCCTGCGCGGGATGGCCGGGCACTTTGCCTGGCCCGCGACACCGCCGGATCGCCCATGGACCTGCACCAGCTGCGCTGTTTCGTGACCACGGCCGACGAACTGCATTTCGGCCGTGCCGCGCAGCGGCTCGAGATGATGCCGTCGGCGCTCGGCCGCTTCATCCGGCAACTGGAAGAGGATCTCGGTACGCGGCTGCTGACGCGAACCACCCGCAGCGTTGCGCTGACCGAGGACGGTGCGGCTTTCCTGAAACAGGCGCGGGATCTGCTCGGCCGCGCCGACGACCTCGCCGCTTCGTTTCGCGAGCGCGTGCGTGCCCGCGCATCGACCATTCGCATCGGCGCCATCGACAGCGCCGCCGCGGGCCTGCTGCCGGCACTGC
>JBEVEC010000206.1:0-11891 GCA_040512975.1 Tardiphaga sp.
GAATTATTCCGTGCAACAAACGGTAACGATGGCTTTCTCGATCGTCCTCAATACCGGCAATGAATGCAGCCGTCGTTATCTTGACTATCAGCTCTCCAGCGTACAGCAACTCATTGAAGAGGGCAGCGTCTGAGTCGGCCCCAAACTTCAAGACACGCTGCATCATCAAGTCTATCGGTGCAAGAGTCACGATTCCCCCGAACAATTATGAGTCGTCCGCGCCCGCACTAGTCCCACGACTGCGAAGCGGCGCACACGACGTTTGCTGCTAACACCGATACTATGGCTTTTATTTTGATACGACAATCAGAGGTTTCGCCTGCGATCGAGCACTGGAAGGTCGCTCGCTTGCCGCGGACGCGTGCGGCCTAGGTAATTTATGTTCCAGACGGCTGCCAACAGCGCCACCTGCGACCGCTCTGTCAGCAGGACGCGCACAATCAACATAAGCAATATTAGCGCCTCCAGCCGCGATACGCCGCTCAAGCTCGCGCATGTACTCAACGAGGGCAAGCTCGCCGCCATACTCGTGGACCAGTGGTTCACCAAGGGCGTCCCGGTGACGTTCTTGGGCCGTCAAACCCACTGCGATCCAACGCTGGCGCGGCTGCTGCGTCAGGTCGAGTGCCCGATCCACGGCGTCCGCATCATCCGCCTGCCCGCGCATCGCTTCCGCATCGAGGTCTCCGAAGAGGTGCCGCCGGTGCGCACCGCGGACGGCAAGATCGACATCCAGGGCACCATGCAGGCGGTGACCTCGGTGCTGGATGGCTGGATCAGGGAATATCCGGAGCAGTGGTTGTGGCTGCACCGGCGTTGGCGGTAGCGGCTTTCCCGCACCACACACTCAGCTGTTAACGCCCGCGAAAGCGGGCGACCCAGTATTCCAGAGCGTTCGTGATATCAAAGCAAGGCCCGGCGTACTGGGTCGCCCGGTCAAGCCGGGCGATAACAGCTGAGGTTGAGGCGACTATCGTCCCGTCTTCACCTTCGTCCACAGCCGGTTGATCACCCGCTGCGTCGCCGGATCGCGTGCGGTGATGACGAACAGTTTTTGCAGCATCGCGTCGTCCGGATAGATCGTCTTGTCACCAAAGATCTTCGCATCTATCAGCTTCTGGCTCGCCAGGTTGCCGTTGGCGTAGCCGAGATAGTTGGAATTCTTCGCCGCCACGTCGGGACGATACAGGTAGTTGATCAGCTCGTGCGCCTCCGCCACGTGCTGCGCATCCGCGGGGATCGCCAGATTGTCGAAGAACATCTGCGCGCCCTCCTTCGGGATCGCATAGCCGATCTCGACGCCGTTCTTCGCTTCGTCGGCGCGGGCGCGGGCCTGGATGATGTCGCCGGACCAGCCGACCACCAGACAGATCTCGCCGGTCGCCAGCGCGCTAAGATATTCGGACGAATGAAACTTTCGCACATTGCTGCGCACCTTGCCGACAAGATCCGCCGCCTTGTCGAGATCGGGCTGCTTGGTCGAATTCGGATCGAGGCCCAGCGCATTCAGCGCTGCGGGCAGAATGTCGTCGGCGGAATCCAGCATCTGCACGCCGCAGTCCTTGAATTTTGCAAGGTTCTCCGGCTTGAAGACGATGTCCCAACTGTCGATCTTCGCATCGGGTCCAAGGATTTTCGCGACCGCCTTGACGTTGTAGCCGATGCCCGTGGTGCCCCACATGTAGTTTGCGGCATAGACATTGCCGGGATCGTAGATCGCCAGCCGCTTGGTCACCTCCGGCCAGGCATTGGCGAGGTTCGGCAGCTTTGCCTTGTCGAGCGGCTGAAAAATCTTGGCCTGGATCTGGCGCTGCAGGAAATACGCCGTCGGCACCACCACGTCGTAGCCGGACTTGCCGGCCAAGAGACGCGTCTCCAGCGTCTCGTTGGCGTCGAAGGTGTCATACACCACCTTGATGCCGGTCTCTTTGGTAAAGTCCTCGAGGACCCCCGGCGCCATGTAGTTCGACCAGTTGTAGAAGTTGACGACGCGCTCCTCGGCCGACGCCGGACCGGACAGCAACGCCGCCGTCACCACCACCGCAAGTCCCTGCATGATGCGCATGTGGTGGCCCCTATCGCCGATGCACGGCGTCCGAGAGCCGCTCCAGCGCGGCGTCCAGCGTGGCGTCGTTCTTGGCAAAGCAGAACCGCACCACCGACGTCACCTTGTCCTGCTCGTAGAACGCCGACACCGGGATCGCCGCCACCTTGTAGTCATTCACCAGCCGCTTGCAGAACGCCTCGTCGGTCTCGTTCAGGCCCAGCGGCGACAGGTCGACGGTGAGGAAATACGTGCCCTGCGACTGGATGACGGGAAAGCCGATGCGTTCGAGCCCCGCCGCCAGCCGATCGCGGCTGCGCGCGAGTTCGCGGCGCATCGCCATGAAGTAGTCGTCGGGCTTGCCGAGGCCGTAAGCCACGGCGACCTGCAGGTTCGGCGCGGTGGTGAAGGTCAGGAACTGATGCACCTTGGCGCAGACGCGCAGCAGCGGCGGCGCGGCGCAGACGAAGCCGATCTTCCAGCCGGTGAGCGAAAAGATCTTGCCGGCGGAGCCGATCTTGATGGTGCGCTCGCGCATGCCGGGGATCGACATCAGCGGGATGTGGTCGTGGCCCTCGAAGGTGACGTGCTCCCACACCTCGTCGCAGATCGCGATGGCGTCGAACTCCTGGCAGAACCGCGCCAGCAGTTCGAGATCCTCGCGCGGATACACGACCGCGGCGGGATTGAGCGGCGAGTTGAACAGCACCGCCTTGGTCTTGTGATTGAACACCGCGCGCAGGTCTTCTTCCGTCAGCCGCCAGTGCGGCGGCTTCAGGCTGACGAGGCGCGGGATGCCGCCGGCCTGGCGGATGATCGGCAGATAGCTGTCATAGACCGGCTGGAAGCACACGACTTCGTCGCCGGGCTCGACCACCGCGAGGATCGACGACGTCAGCGCCTCGGTGCCGCCGGACGTCACCATCACCTCGGTCATCGGATCGAGGTCGATCTTGTGCCAATGCGCGTAATGCGACGCGATGGCCTGGCGCAGCTCCGGGATGCCCATCATCGACGGATACTGGTTGTAGCCGTTCAGCACCGCGTCGGCAGCCGCCTGGCGGATATCCTCCGGCCCGGGATGATCGGGAAAGCCCTGCCCGAGATTGATGGCATTGTTGTCGCGCGCAAGCTGCGACATCGCCTCGAAGACGGTGACGGGCAGCTCGGAGAAAATCTTGTTCATGGACATATTATTGCACACGCCCTTAAGTTGCGACACATTGTGCTGACCGAGGATAGGCTACCGCGTTGCATTGGCTGCCGACGCCATTTCGCGAAGCTTCTTCTCCAGGAGGCGGATGGAGCGTTCGCCTATGAGTGATCCCGGCCGGTCCCAAGCGCCAAGGCCGAAACTCGACATCTCCAGCACTCCGGTCAGCCCCTTGAATCTGGGCGGGTCGGATGGCACATCTGGCGGCATGGAAGCGCGCCTGGCGAAAGTCGAAGCGGCCCTTGAGCATATCGGCCGGGAAGCGACCGACATCAAACTCGATGTCCGGACCTTGCGCGAACACGCGCCAGCGGACTTTCGCATCCTGTTCGGCGCCGTCATCGCCGTCGCACTGGGCCTCGCGGCCCTGATGGCCAAGGGCTTCCACTGGATCTGACAAAGCATTACCGTTGCCGCGTTGACAGAACCCTCAGCCGGCCTTGGACGGCAGGCCCGCGGCCTTCCAACCCAGCATGCCACCGGCGAGATGCTTGTCATAGGGATAGCCCGCGTCCTGCGCGGCCAGCGAGGCTGTCACCGACCGCTTGCCGGAGCGGCACGCAAAGACGATTTCCTTGCCGGTGGGATCGGGCAGTTCGAGATTGTCAAAGCCCGACAGCGGCACCACCACGGCGTCGGGATAGGCTTCCACCGCGACCTCGTTGAGCTCGCGCACGTCGACCAGGAGATACTTGCCGTCGGCGATGCCCCTGGACACCTCCTCGGGCGTCAGATCGTGAACGTGATGGGTTTCGCCTGCCATGAAAGCCTCCAGATGGCCCCGCATACGGGGCGCGTAAAACCGGTTTTCGGCCGCCAACGTCGCCTCTTGCGGCCTGAAAATCAAGCGCTGCGGACGATGGCTCAGATCGTGACCTGCGTGCCCACTTCCACCACCCGGCCCGTGGGAATCTGGAAATAGTCCGTGGCGTCGTTGGCGGTGCGGCTGAGCGCGATGAACAGGTGGTCCTGCCAGCGCGGCATGCCGGAATGCGCCGCGGGCTTCAGGGCCCGGCGCGACAGGAAGAACGAGGTCGACATGATGTCGAACTGCCACCCGGGCTTGCGCGCCATGGCCAGCGATCGCGGCACGTTCGGCGTTTCCATGAAGCCGAACCGCAACGTCACCTTGGAGAAAGTCGCGCTGATCTCCTCCAGCCGCGCACGCTCGCTGATGTCGACGCGCGGCGTCGGCGCGACCTCGATGGTGAGAATGACATTCTTCTCGTGCAGCACTTTGTAGTGTTTCAGACTATGCAGCAGCGCGGTCGGCGCGCTCTGCGGATCGCTGGTGAGAAACACCGCGGTGCCCGTCACGCGCTGCGGCGGTCGTTTCTCCAGCATCGCGACCAGGTCGGCCAGCGGCAATTCCTGCTTGCGCGATTTCTCGAACAGCAGCCGCGAGCCGCGCCGCCAGGTATACATCAGCAGGATCACCACGCCGCCGAACACCAGCGGCACCCAGCCGCCATCGAACACCTTCAACAGGTTGGCCGACAGGAAGGTGACGTCGATCAGCAGGAACGGCGCGATCAGCGCCGCGGCGGCGAGCGGCTTCCATTTCCACACCCGCCAGATCACCACAAAGCCCATCATCGCGGTGACCACCATGGTGCCGGTGACCGAGATGCCGTAAGCCGAGGCCAGCGAGCTCGACGACTTGAACAGCAGCACAAGCAGCACGACGCTGATCAACAGCAGCATGTTGACGCGCGGGATATAGATCTGGCCGGAATGCGCCTCCGAGGTGTGGCGGATCTCGAAGCGCGGCAGCAGGCCGAGCTGGATCGCCTGCTGGGTCAGCGAATAGGCGCCGGTGATCACCGCCTGGCTCGCGATCACCGTGGCCAGCGTCGCCAGCGCCACCATCGGGATCAGCGCCCAGTCCGGGAACATCAGGAAGAACGGATTTTCCAGCGCGGTGGGATCGCCGATCACCAGAGCGCCCTGCCCGAGATAATTCAGCGCCAGCGACGGCAGCACGATGATCAGCCACGCAGTCTGGATCGGTTTCTTGCCGAAATGGCCGAGGTCGGCGTAGAGCGCCTCGGCGCCGGTCACCGCCAGGAATACCGCGCCGAGGGTGACGAAGCCGATGATGCCGTGGTGAAGCATGAAGCCGATGGCGTGCAGCGGGTTCAGCGCCTGCAGCACCTCGGGATGCCGCAGGATCGGCGGGATCGCGGCGATCGCCAGCACAGCGAACCACACGCACATCACCGGGCCGAAAAACGCCGCGACGCGCGCGGTGCCGCGCGACTGCACGGCGAACAGCACGAACAGGATGACGATGGTCAGGGGCACCACATAGGGATCGAACGCCGAGGTCACGAGCTTGATGCCCTCGATGGCCGACAGCACCGACAGTGCCGGGGTGATCACCGCATCGCCATAGAACAGCGCGCCGCTGATGATGCCGAGCATGACGATGACCGCGCTTCCGGAGCCGAGCGCGCGCTGCGCCAGCGCCATCAGGGCCAGCGTGCCGCCCTCGCCGTTGTTGTCGGCGCGGAGCAGGATCAGGACGTATTTCAGGGTGACGACGATCACCAGCGCCCACAGGATCAGCGACAGCACGCCCAGCACGGCGGCGGTGTCGATGCCCGGCGCCCGATGCCCGCCCGCCGCGATCAGCGCCTCGCGCAACGCGTATAAGGGGCTGGTGCCGATGTCACCGTAGACGACGCCGATGCTGCCGAGCATCAGCGACTTGAAGGTCGCCGTGGAATGCGTGTCGCCATGCGCCGCGGCCGCCGGCGTATCCGCCACGGGCGCTGTCGTGTCGCTTGTCATCGGATAGGCCTCGAATTGCGGATTGCCGCATCGGTGAAGCGACGGCTTTTAACCCAGCGCCGGGCGCGAACATATCGCGAATCCGGGCCACAGCCATGCTGAAAAAGCCGGTTAGCTTAATATCGCCGGATCTAGATCGTGACCTGGGTTCCCACTTCCACGACCCGCCCGGTGGGAATCTGGAAATAGTCGGTGGCATCGTTGGCGGACCGGCTGAGCGCGATGAACAGGTGGTCCTGCCACAGCGGCATGCCCGATTGCGCCGAGGGCTTCAGCGAGCGTCGCGACACGAAGAACGACGTCGCCATGATGTCGAACTGCCAGCCAAGTTTTCGCGCAATGACCAGCGCCTTCGGCACGTTCGGCGATTCCATGAAACCGAAGCGCAACCGCACCGTGGAGAACTTGTCGCTGATGTTCTCCATCCGCACGCGTTCGGACGCGCTGACCTTCGGCGTCTGGCCGGTCTCGATGGTCAGGATTACGTTATGCTCGTGCAGCACCTTGTTGTGCTTCAGGTTGTGCAGCATCGCCGTCGGCACGAATTCGGGATCGCTGGTCAGGAACACCGCAGTGCCCTTGACGATGTGCGGCGGCCGTTTCTCCAAGCTCTTGATCAGGTCGCGCAGCGGCACCTCGGTGCGCCGCGTCTTGGCCGTCAGGATCGCCGCGCCGCGGCGCCAGGTCCAGATCACCCCGGTCATGGTCAGGCCGAACAGCAGCGGCACCCAGGCGCCTTCGAGGAGCTTGAGCAGATTGGCGCTGAGGAAGGCGAAGTCGACGAACACCAGCGGCGCAATCACGGCGGCGGCCGTCGCGGCCTTCCAGTTCCACAGCTTCCAGATCACCACGAAACCCATGATGCCGTCGGCCACCATGGTCGTCGACACCGCGATGCCGTAGGCCGAGGCCAGACCGCTCGACGTCTTGAACAGCACGACCAGCAGCAGCACGCCGATCAGCAGCAGCCGGTTGACGCGCGGCAGGTAGATCTGCCCGGCATGGGTCTCGGAGGTGTAGCGCACCTCGAAGCGCGGCAGCAGGCCGAGCTGCACGGCCTGGCGCACCAGCGAATAGGCGCCGGTGATCACGGCCTGGCTCGCGATCACCGTGGCGGCGGTTGCCAGCACGATCAGCGGAACCAGCGCCCATTCCGGCGCCAGCAGGTAGAACGGGTTCTCGATCGCCGCCGGATTGGTCAGCACCAGCGCGCCCTGGCCGAAATAATTGATCAAGAGCGCCGGCAGCACGAAGAAGAACCAGCCGGACTGGATCGGCTTGCGGCCGAAATGGCCGAGATCGGCATACAGCGCCTCGCCGCCGGTCACCGCGAGGAACACCGCGCCCAGGGTCACGAGGCCGATGGTGCCGTGGGTGGCCATGAACTGGACGGCGTAATAGGGATTGATCGCGGCCAGCACCGAGGGATCGTCGAAGATATGCGTCGCGCCCATCACGGCCAGCGAAGCGAACCAGACGATCATGACCGGACCGAAGGCGGTGGCGACCTTGGCGGTGCCGATCCGCTGCACGGAAAACAGCACCACCAGCACGCCGATGGTCAGCGGCTGCACGTAATGCTCGAGCGCGGGTGCCGCGAGCTTGAGGCCCTCCACCGCCGACAGCACCGAGATCGCCGGCGTGATCATGGAGTCGCCGATGAACATCGAGGCGCCGACCACGCCCAGCGCCAAAAGCGGCCAGCTGCGGCGGCCGAGCGCGCGCTGCCCGAGCGCCATCAGCGACAGCGTGCCGCCCTCGCCGTTGTTGTCGGCGCGCAGCAGCAGCAGCACGTATTTGGTGGTGACGACGATGAACAGCGCCCACAGGATCAGCGACAGCACGCCCAGCACGATCACCCGGGTCACCGGCGCACCATGGGTGGCGCCGCCGACGGCCTCGCGGAAGGCGTAGAGCGGCGAGGTGCCGATGTCGCCGAACACCACGCCGATGCTGCCCAGCGTGAGCTGCCAGAAGCCGGAATGGCCCGGGGTTTCCGTCGCGCCTTCAGGTGCTGTGTCGGTGACGGCCATGCTGCTCTCGAAACGCCCCTCGGGAAATTTTGATCCCGGCTATGGCTTGCCGGGACCAGCCCGTCAACCGGAGCCTACAGCATCGCAGCGCCACCGCCCCTCCCCCCGGGCAGCAATTTCGGGGTGGAGCGTCAAAAAAATGGATTGACTGTTTACGGCTTCAGGTTCGGCGGCAGCGGCGGGTCTTCGCGCATCAGGGTGATGGTCACGCGGCGATTGGCCGCCATCGAGGGATCGTCGGGAAACAGCGGCTGGCTGTCGGCCTTGCCGGACACCGAGAACACGTGCGCCGGCGGCAGCCCTTCCCGCTCCAGGATCTGGCGCACCACATTGGCACGGTCGGCGGACAGGTCGAAGGCGTCGTAGTCGTTCTGCGCCGGGACATAGCCCGCGGCGGTATGGCCGACGATGGCGACGCGCAGCGGCGTCGCCTTCAAGGGGCCGGCCAGCTTCTGCAGCAATTGCCGCGTGCGCTCATAGGGCACCTTGGAGCCGTCGGCGAACATCGAGCGGCCGTTCTGGTCGATGATTTCCAGATTGAGACCCTGCTTGGTTTCCTCGAACATGATGTTCTTGGAGATCTCGGTGATCTCCGGCATGTCCTGCAGCGCCTGGCGCAATGACGCCGAGGCGAGCGCGAATTCGCGGTCGGTCTGCAGCTTGGCGCCGGACGGGCGGCCGCCGCCGTCCTTCTCCTCGGGGCTGGTGATGTTGGAGGCTTCCTCAGGCGAGACGTGGCCCTTGTTCTTGGTCTGCGACCGCGTCGGCAGGCCGTCGGATTCGATGACGCCGGAATAGCGCGCGTCGGACTGCACGCCGAAAGCGTCGCGCATCGAGCCGGCGACGATCTTGAGTTTTGCGGTGTCCTGCGTCGAATAGGACACGAGCATCACGAAGAAACTCATCAAGAGACCCATGAGGTCGGCAAAGGTCACGAACCAGCCGTGACCTCCCGCGTGCTCTTCGGCCTTCTTCTTCTTTGCCATGACTTGCTACCAGAGCCCTGCTACCCGATCAGCCGTCGCCGACGCTTACGCCGGGACCGGCTCGCCTTCCTCATGACGATGTTTCTCGGGCAGATAGGCCAGCAGCATTTCGCGCACCAGTGCGGGGCTCTTGCTGTCGCGGATCATCAGGATGCCGTCGATGATCAGCGTGCGGTTGGTCTCTTCGTCGATCTTCTTGCCGTGCAGCTTGTCGGCGATGGGAAGACAGAACAGGTTCGCCACCAGCGCGCCGTACAGCGTTGCCAACAGCGCGGTCGCCATGAACGGGCCGAGCTTGGAGGGATCCGACATGTTGGAGAACATCTGCACCATGCCGATCAGCGTGCCGATCATGCCGAAGGCCGGCGCGCAGTCGCCGATGGCGCGGTAGATCTTCGAGCCCTCGTCGAGATGCATCAGAAAATTGTCGCGGTCGCGCTCGAGGTTGTCGCGGATGAATTCGAGATCGTAGCCGTCGGCCACGTAGCGAATGCCCTTGGCGAGGAACGGCTCGTTGGTCTCGACCTTTTCAAGACCGACCGGGCCCTGCTTGCGCGCGATCTCGGCGATGCGCGCGAGTTCGTCGACGAGGTCGCGGGCCGACAGCCGGCTCATGGTGAACGCGAATTTGGCGCCGAGCGGCAGGCCGTGCAGCATCACGCCGAGCGGGAAGCGGATCATGGTGGCCGTGATCGAGCCGCCGAAGATGATGATCATCGCATGTTCGGAGATGAACATGTGCAGATCGCCGCCCATGAAGACCATGACCGCAACAACCGCCATGCCGCCGATCAGGCCGGCACTTGTCATGATGTCCATGGATAACTCCAACGCTACGAACCGCCGTCTCCATCCCTCCTGGGCGGAGCCGCGCCCCTAAAACAGGACGCGTGCAGGTACCGTAACGGCAGTGCCATTAAGGACGAGTTACCGTTCACACGGCATTAACGCTCAATTAAAGTCGATCGCCGCACGTCGGAACGAACATCGTCGAACGGGCAGCATCAGCCGTCACGCGCAGGACGTCCGTTATTTGAAACGCGTTAGTTCAGGCGCACCGGACGGTCGTCGTCCGCAGCATCCGCGCCGGGTGCATACGGCTCGGACTCGCCGGATACGGCGGGCCCTGCGGTGGCCGTCGCCGTCGATGCGGCAAGCGCGCGTTCCTGGTCGCGGTACGACTTCCAGCCGATCGGCAGGCTCAGCAGATAGGCGATCGAGAGCGCAGACAGGATGTGCCAGGGATAGCCGATCAGCAGCGCGATGAAGAGCACCACCGACACGAACACCGGCAGCACCATCTCACGCGGCACCCGCATGTTCATCGACTTGCCGGAGAACACCGGCAGTCGCGACACCATCAGGAAGCCGATCAGCAGCGTGTAGAGCGCCGTCAGCACCGCCGGCGGCATCGGCACGCCCAGGAACGACAGATAGATCGGCAGCATCGCGGTGATGGCGCCGAGCGGCGCCGGCATGCCGGTGAAGAAATTGGCGGCGAAGGCCGGCCGGTCCGGATCGTCCATGGTGGCGTTGAACCGCGCCAGCCGCAGGCTGCCGGCAATGGCGAACACCATGGCGGCGATCCAGCCGACATTGTTCAGTTCGTGAAGCTGCCAGAAATACAGCATCAGCCCAGGCGCGACGCCGAAATTGACGAAATCGGCCAGGCTGTCCAGTTCGGCGCCGAATTTCGATTGGCCCTTGATCATCCGCGCCACGCGGCCGTCGACCCCATCCAGCACCGCGGCGAAGACGATCGCGGCGACCGCCAGCTCCATGCGGCCTTCGGTGGACAGCCGGATCGCGGTCAGGCCGGCGCAGATGGCCAGCAGCGTGATCATGTTGGGAACCAGCATCCGGACCGGAATGGTGCGGAACCGGCGGCGGCGGAACTCGGGCGATGGGGACTCAGGTATCTGCATCGGGCGACCCTAGCAAACCCTGTCCGGTTCCGCCATTGGGCGACCAGGGGGCCTCTCGGCGGGCCTGGGGAGCCCGCCGGCGCGCTTAATCGACGCGGTAGGTGCGACCGCCATCTCCGATGCGGAAATCGGCCAGAACGGTCTCGCCGGCAATGGCCGTCTGCCCGACCGACACCAGCGGTTTGCTGCCCTCGGGGAGATAGACATCGAGGCGGGACCCGAAACGGATCAGGCCGAAGCGCTCACCGGCGCTGAGCGACTGGCCTTCGCGCACGAAGGACACGATGCGCCGCGCCACCAGGCCCGCGATCTGCACCACGCCGATGCGGCCGCCGGGGGTCGAAATGACCAGCGAATTGCGCTCGTTGTCCTCAGAGGCCTTGTCCAGTTCGGCATTGATGAACTTGCCCGGCCGGTAGGCGATGCGCTCGATGCGCCCAGCCACCGGGCTACGGTTCACGTGGCAGTTGAACACGCTCATGAACACCGAGATGCGCAGCAGCGGCACGTCACCGAGGCCGAGTTCGGCCGGCGGCAGCACCGGCATGATCAGCGATACCCGGCCATCCGCCGGCGATACCACGACGCCCTCGCGGGTCGGCGTCACGCGCACGGGATCGCGGAAGAACAGCGCGCACCACACCGTCAGCACGGTTCCGATCCAGCCCAGCGGCGTCCAGATCCAGAACAGCACCAGGCTCGCCAGCGCAAAGGCGCCGATGAACGGGTAGCCCTCCTTGTGGATCGGCGGAATCTGCGCACGGATGGAATTGGCGATGGACATGAAGCTCACTGTTCTGGTGACCCCTCACCCCGGAGGGGACAGGGTGGCCCATCGCGCAGCGATGGGACGGGAGAGGGACTTGCGACAACCGCGGCGCTCAGGATGACTTCAAG
>JBEVEC010000076.1:0-19242 GCA_040512975.1 Tardiphaga sp.
TCCGACCGCGTGCTGGTGATGTATCTTGGCGAGGTTGTCGAGCTTGGTCCCGTAGACGACGTCTGGGACGCGCCGGCGCATCCCTATACGCGCGCACTGCTGGCAGCGATGCCGTCGTCGGATCCCGACCAGCGCACCCAGACGCCGCCGATCACCGGCGATCCGCCGAACCCGATCGACCCGCCATCAGGTTGCCGTTTCCATACGCGATGCCCGTTCGTCGAGGCCGTCTGCTCCGGCGAAAGCCCGAAGCTGACGGAAATCGACGACGCCGGCCATCGGGTGGCCTGCTACATGTTCATTCCGGGCTCCGGCCACAGCAAAGCACCACAAGCAGGAGCCGTCTTGTCATGACCGCACCCACACCGAAACAGATCAAGACCATCGCCGAACTTGGCGGCCTCGCCGTAACCGACGAGGCGGCACAACGCATAGCGCAGGCCATCGGGCCAGCCTATGAGGGCTTCGCCGCCGTCGCGGGCACGCTACCGATGGATATCGAACCCGCCACTTTCCTTCTCGTGCAGAATACCAAGGCCGCAACATGAGAGTCACCGAACCCGCATTGCTGTCGCTGACCGAGGTCGCCGAGGCTATCGCGCAGAAGAAGATCTCGTCGCGCGAGGCGACGCAGTCCTGCCTCGACCGCACCGCCAAATGGCAGCCGAGCCTGAACGCCTACATGTCGATAGAGGCCGACGCAGCGCTTGCTGCTGCGGACGCGGCCGATGCTGCTCTGGCCAAGGGCGGCAGCCGCGGTGCGCTGCACGGTGTGCCGCTGGCGCACAAGGACATGTATTACGACGAAGGCCACGTGGTGACATGCGGTTCGCATATCCGCCGTGACTTCGTCGCCACCACCACGTCGACTGCCCTGCAGCGACTGAAGGATGCCGGCACCGTCCGGCTTGGTTCGCTGCAGATGGTCGAGTTCGCGTTCGGGCCGACCGGCCACAACGCGCATTACGGCGCGGTGCATAATCCCTGGCATGTCGACCACGTGACCGGCGGTTCGTCCTCGGGCTCCGGCTCGGCAGTCGCCGCGCGCCTGACCTTTGCAGCCCTCGGCTCCGACACCGGTGGCTCGATCCGGTTGCCGGCGCATTTCTGCGGCGTGTCTGGACTCAAGACCACCGTCGGCCTAGTCAGCCGCGCCGGCGCGATGCCGCTGTCGCAGTCGCTCGACACCGTCGGCCCGCTGGCGCGCACCGTCGCGGACTGCGCGCTGCTCACCGGCCTGATGGCCGGTGTCGATCCGCTCGATCCCACCACCAGCACCCGCGCGGTGCCGGATTACATGGCGGCGACGCGCGCTTCGGCCAAAGGCATGACCATTGGCATTCCCAAGGCGTTCTATGTGGACGACCTCGACGACGGCACGGCGAAGGTCCTGCAGGACACCATCGCGACGCTGAAGAGCGAAGGGCTCAACGTGGTCGAGATCGATCTGCCGGACCAGCGCCAGCTCTCGGCGGCGTGCCAGCTGATGATCGTCACCGAGGCGGCGGCGATCCACAAGCGCTGGATGATCGAGCGCCCGCAGGATTACGGCCCGCAGATCCTGGCCCGGCTGCAGAACGGCTTTGCCGTGTCCGGCGTGTCCTATCTGGAATCGATGCGCTGGCGTGGCCCGGCGCTGGCGGCCCATCTCGCTGCGGTCACCGGCGTCGATGCGGTGCTGGCCCCGGTGTCGCCCTCGGCAGCGCCCACCATCCTCGAGACCGACGTCGGCAACGCGCCCGGCGCCGAGGCGATGATCCAGCGGCTGACGCGCTTCACCCGGCCGATCAACTATCTCGGCCTGCCGTCGCTCTCGATCCCGACCGGCTTCACCGCAGCGAAGATGCCCGTCGGCATGCAGCTGATCGGCCGTCCGTTCGACGAGGCGACGATCATCACCGTCGGCGCCGCATTCCAGCGTGCCACCGACTTCCACGCGCAATGTCCGGAGCTCGCATGAGCAATCTGGTCGAGGTCCGCAATCTCAACGTCCGCTTCGGCGGCGAGCGGACGGTCTATGCGGTCAACGACCTCAGCCTGACGCTGGGGGAGGGTGAGGTGCTCGGCCTGCTTGGCGAGTCCGGCTCCGGCAAGAGCGTGACCCTGCGCGCGCTGATGCGGCTGCTGCCGAAGAAGCGCACGCAGATCACCGGCACCGTCAACGTGATGGGTCAGGATGTGCTGGCGCTCGACGACGACGAACTATCGGCGTTTCGCGGCCAGACCGTGTCGATGATCTTCCAGGAGCCGGCGCTGGCGCTGGACCCCGTCTACACCATTGGCCAGCAGATCGCCGAAAGCGTGATGCGGCACGAGGGCAAGAGCCAGGCCGACGGCATGAAGCGCGCGCTGGAAATGCTCGAGGTGGTGCGCATCCCTTCCGCCAAGCGCCGGCTCGACGCCTATCCGCACGAGATGTCGGGCGGCATGCGGCAGCGCGCGATGATCGCGCTGGCGCTGGCCTGCAAACCGAAGATCCTGCTCGCCGACGAGCCGACCACGGCGTTGGACGCCACCGTGCAGATCCAGATCCTGCTTCTGCTGCGCGAGTTGCAGCGCGAATTCGGCATGTCGATCATCTTCGTCACCCACGACATCGGCGTTGCCATCGAGATCTGCGACCGCGTTGCGGTGATGTATGCCGGGCAGATCGTCGAGCAGGGCACGCTGAGCCAGATCGTGCGCACTGCGGTGCATCCCTATCCGCGCGGCCTGCTGGCCTCCACGGTGCACGGCGCCAAGCGCGGCGCGCGGCTGGAGACGATCCCCGGTACGCCGCCATCCCTCGACAAGCCGCCGGTGAACTGCTCCTTCGCGCCGCGCTGCAATTTCGCCCAACCGCGCTGCGTCGAGGCGCCGCCGCCCAACGTGCATATGGAGAACGGCCGCGTGGCGCGGTGTATTCTGGCGGAGCCCGCAGCGGTGGCGGTGGCGTGATCCGTAGCCCGGATGGAGCGTAGCGCAATCCGGGACTTACACTTCGCAGCGCCGCTTTCCCGGATTATGCTTCGCTCCATCCGGGCTACGTCATGCCGACAACTGCTTCAGCAGAAACGTCAGCGCCGTGCGCGCGAACATATGCATGTTCTCCACGCGGTCATTGCTGCCGGTCTCCAGCGTCATCACCGCCTGCTTCGTTCCGTCCACCGCCATGCAGCTATGGCCGGCGGCGTCGCCGTAGCGATTGCCCGACGGGCCGGTGGCGCCGGTTTCGGAAAGGCCCCAGTCGCAGCCGAGCCGCTCGCGGATGCGTCCCGCCAGCAATTGCGCATAGGGCTCCGATGCCGATCGAAGGCCCGTCATGGCATCAAGGGAGATGTCCATCAGCACGCCGCGCGCGTCTTTCGTATAGATCACGCCGCCGCCGATGAAATAGGCGGAAGCGCCGGGCACCGCGAGCAGCGCCGCCGAGATCAGCCCGCCGGTGGACGACTCCGCCACGCCGATGGTCTGTTTGCGGGCGATCAGCTCGACGGCGATCTTCTCGGCCAGCGGGATCAGCTCTCTCATGACTTCTTGCCCGGCTTGTCCGCGAGGGAATGATAGACCACGCGAATGAAGTTCGTGGCGGCCGTCGGGGTCGGCGCCCATTTGCCGTCGAGATCGGCAAACGGCTTAGCCGCCAGCACGTCGTCCTCGCTCTTGCCTTCCTTCACCAGCTTGGCCATGCGATCGCGTGCGGTCACCAGCATGGTGCGATAGTCGGCAAGCGCCGCCTTGTCGGCGAGCGGGCCGTGGCCGGGGACGATCTTGGTCTTGTCGTTGGCAAGCTTCAGATAGGCGTCCGCCGCGGCGATCTGGCCCTTGATGTTGCCGCCGTTGAGTACGTCGATATTGGGATAGCGGCCATTGGTGAAGGTGTCGCCGGTGGCCAGCACATTGGCGCTCTTGAAATACGCATAGGTGTCGCCGTCGGTGTGGGCATTTTCGACATGGCGCAGTTCGGCAATGCGGCCCTTGAGGGTGAGCTTGAGCTGCCGGGTGTAGGTCAGGGTCGGCAAGGCTTCCTTCGGCGCCGGGGGATTGTCGACGCCGGTCAGGAAGTTATGGGTGCCGTCCTTGAGGCGGGTCTTCACCTTGATGTTGGAGACGAGGATCGCCCCGTCCTTGGCGAAGGGCACGTTGCCGCCGGTGTGATCGCCGTGGAAATGCGTGTTGACGACATATTTGAGCGGCAGCGGCGTCACGGCAGTGATCGCAGCCTTGATCTTGTCATGCAGCGGCGCGAATTCGTCGTCGACCAGAATGGCGCCGTTCTTGGCGGTGGCCAGCGTCATGTTGCCGCCCTGGCCCTCCAGCAGATAGACGCCGTCGCCGAGGTCGGTGGTCTTGATCTCGACCTTGGAAAAATCGGGCGCCGGCGCAGGCGATGCCGGAGGTTGCTGCGCGAAGGCAGGCGCGACCAAGAGGGATACGACAGCAGCCAGGCTAGTCCGATACATCACGTGCTCCATGCTTGAACGATGCGGCGTTCTAGCATGTTTCGGGCTGATGGCTGTTCGCGAAGACGTGACGTGAACGAGGGCGGCGACGCCGCCCTTGTTCAGATCCATCAGGCGGGCACGGCCTCGCGCGTTTCCACTGCGCGGTTGCCGCTGTAGATCATAAGCGTCGCGATCAGGCCGCTGGCCGCGGCAAACATCAGCCAGAACCCGGGCGAGGCGCGGTCGCCGGTGTGCTCGATCAGCCAGGTGGAGGCCAGTGGCGTAAAGGTCCCGAACAGCGCCGCCGCCAGCGCGAAGGCCAGCGAGAAGCAGGTGGTGCGCACATGGGCCGGCACGATTTCAACAAGCGCGCCCAGCATGGCACCGCTGTAGACGCCGAAATACAGCGAGAACAGCAGTTCGACGGCGAGCATGCGGCCGAAGCTCGGCGCTCCTGTCAGCCACAGCAGCGCCGGATAGGCCGTGATCAGCGCCAGGCCGGAGATTGTCAGCAGCACCGGCTTGCGGCCGATCCTGTCCGACAAAGCGCCGCCCACCGGATTCCAGATAAAGTTGGTGACCGCCACCAACAGCGTCACCAGCAGCGCATCGCCGGTCGACAGTTTCAGCACGTTCTTGCCGAAGGTCGGCGTATACACGGTGACGAAATAAAAGGTCACGGTGGTCATCGCGGTCATGAACATGCCGAGCACGATGATCTTCCAGTTCAGCGCCGCCGACGCGAAGATTTCCGACGGCGAGGGATGGTGCTTCATGGCCAGGAAGGCCGGCGTTTCTTCCAGCGTGCGGCGGAGCAGGAAGATGAACGGCACGATGATGCAGCCGATGAAGAACGGAATGCGCCAGCCCCAGGCAGCGACCTGATCCGCCGGCATGACCTCGCTCAGGAAGAAGCCGAGCAGCGCGGCAACAAAGATCGCGACCTGCTGGCTCGCCGACTGGAACGAAGTGTAGAAGCCGCGATTGCCGGGCGTCGAGATCTCGAACAGATAGACCGAGACGCCGCCGAGTTCGACACCGGCGGAAAAGCCCTGTAGCAGCCGGCCGATGAGGACGATGATCGGCGCGGCAACGCCGATCGAGGCATAGGTCGGGCACACCGTGATGATGACGGTGCCCATTGCCATGATGCCCAGGGTGACGATCAGGCCCTTGCGGCGGCCGATGCGGTCGATATAGGCGCCGAGGAAGATCGCGCCCACCGGACGCATCAAGGCGCCCAGCCAGAACGTGGTGAAAGTCAGCAGCAGCGCATTGGTGTCATTGCCAGGCGGAAAGAAGGCCTTCGAGATGGCGGTGGCATAGAAGCCGAACAGGAAGAAGTCGAACTGTTCGAGAAAATTGCCTGATGTCGAGCGCAGGATGGCGCCGAGGCGCGACTTGATCGCCGGTGGCTCCGTCGTTGCTGTTGGTGGTATCATCTCGTCTCTCCCTTGCAACCGAACGCGATCACGCGTCCTGCGACAGTCTGTCCTGCTCAAAAATCGTGCGGCAATCTGCCACGCAACTAGGGGCAAGGCCAACCCGCAAAACATGGAATGCGCAGGAAAATATTACCGCTGGTCGCCTGCCGTCTGCTTCGCGTCGGTCTGGTCTTGAATGGTTGCAAGCATCCAGTCGCGAAAAACGCGCAACTTGCGCACGTCGGAACTGGCTTCCGGCGCGACCAGATAGAAGCCGGCATCGGCCGGCAGCCGAATATCGAAGGGCGTAACCAGCCGTCCGCTGGCAAGGTCGCCTTCCACGAAGGTCGATCGTCCGATCGCCACGCCGAGACCGTCGATCGCCGCCTGCAGCGTCATGAAGATCAGGTCAAAGGTCAGGCCGGGCTGCTTCAACACATCGCCGGGCAGGCCGGCGGCGGTCAGCCAGAGCCGCCAGTCATCGTCATATCCGGTGCTGTGCAGCAAGGTGTGCCCGGCGAGATCCTCCGGCCTGTGCAGAGCCCGCCGGCCTTCAAGCAGCGCCGGGCTGCAGACCGGAAACAAATGGTCGGCGGTCAGCCAGTCGGCGCGCAGGCCCGGCCAGCGGCCGCGGCCGTAGCGGATCGCGGCGTCGACGTCACCGCGCTTGAAATCGACCAGTTCGGTGGACGTCGTGATACGGACGTCGATGTCGGGATGCGCCTGCTGGAAGGCCGACAGCCGCGGCAGCAGCCATTTGGCGGCCAGCGACGCCAGCGTGCTGATGGTCAGCACATGGGCGTCGTCCTTGCGCTTGAGCCGGTCGGTGGCCGATCGCAGGTCGTTGAACGCCGCGCGGATGCCCGGCAGATAGTCCCGCCCCTGCGGCGTCAGCGCCAGCGCGCGATTCTGCCGAACGAACAGGCGGGTGCCCAACTCGTCTTCGAGACGGCGGATCTGATGGCTGATGGCGGTCTGGGTGACGTTCAACTCCACCGCCGCCTGCGTGAAGCTGAGATGCCGTGCCGCCGCCTCGAAGGCGCGCAGGCCATTGAGCGATGGCAATCGTCCGGTCATGAGCCGTTTCCCCCCGAATGGCGGTCACCCGGATGCGGCGGTAAACGCCCGACATCCATGAGATTATCTCATGTCATAAGGGACAACATGTCGTTTGTCGCAACAAGCTGAGCAGCTCATATTTCCTTTCATAACTGTAGATCCGGGAGATAGCGATGTCCATTCATACCGAACAACCGATGACGGATCGTCATGCACCCAACAGCTTGGCCGTGGTGGCCGAGACGCTGCATCTGTGGCGCGACCGCTTCCAACAGCGAACTGAATTGTCCCATTGGAGCGAGCGCGACATGCACGACGTCGGCCTGTCACTGACCGAGGTGATGGCCGAGGCCGAAAAGCCGTTCTGGCGCGCCTGACCGCATTGCATCGCATCAGCTTGGGGCGTGTCATGTTGCAGCTCGATGTCACCGATCCCGGCCGCTATTCCGACCTGCTGTTGCTGCCAAACGGCCAGTCGATGACGATCCGTTTCGCCGATGTCGCGGATGGCCGCGCGCTGCAGGCTTATTTTCGTGGGCTCTCGCCGCCGTCGCGCTACAATCGGCTGATGGGCGCGGCCAGTGAATTGCCTGCTGGGCAACTCGACCTCTTCATCCATTTCGGCCAGGCCGACGGCTACTCCGTGCTCGCGACGACGACGCGCGCCGGGCAAGAAGTCATCGCTGGCGAAGCGCGCTATGCCTTCGACCAGGCGACATCGCGGTTCGAGTTCGGTCTCTCGGTGAGCGACGCCATGCAGCGCCAGGGCATCGGCACGGCGTTGATTTCGAACATGGAATGCCGCGCCGCGGCCTACGGCGCCGACCGCCTGTTCGGCGATACGCTGCGCTCCAATGGGGCAATGGTCGCTTTGGCGCGCAAAGCCGGCTTTGCGCTGGCGCCGACCCCGGGCGACTGGAAGCAGATGCGGTTCGAAAAAGCGATCGATAGCACACCCGCTGCCATTCCCTGTGCCAGCTGGCGGCTCGCGGCGCATGCGTCGCTTGCCGTTGCGCCTTAACGGCAAGCGCTACAGGCGGTGCAGGTCGAAGTCCGTCGAGAATGCCACATCGCGCCATGCGGCCAGCTCTTTCTCCACAAACGCATGCTTGGCTTCGATCCGCGCCACGGTATCGCTGCCCAGCGGCAATCGCACCGGCGGCGCCTTCGCGGCGGCCAGCAGCATGAAGGCCTTTGCCGGCTTCGCCGGATCGCCCGGCTGGGCGTGGTTGACGTCAGCCGCGTGCTCCCGGGTCTGGCCGACGGTCGCGTGGTAGTCATCAATCTGCAGCGCGGTGCGCACCAGCGATGTGTCGTCGAGAAAATCCGTGCGAAAGAAGCCGGGTTCGACCACCGTGACATGAACGCCGAGCGGCGCCAGTTCGACGGCCATCGCCTCGCTAATGCCCTCGACGGCAAATTTAGTGGCGCCGTAGACGCCCCAGCCAGGATAGCCGGCATAGCCGCCGACCGACGACAGGTTGATGATATGGCCGGCGCCCTGCCGGCGCATGTGCGGCAGCACCGCACGGGTGACGGCGAGCAGCCCGAACACGTTGGTGGCAAACAGCCGCTCGACCTCGCTCGCGCCGGACTCCTCGACAGCGCCGAGCAGGCCGTAGCCGGCATTGTTCACCAGCACGTCGATGCGGCCGAACGTCTTGATCGCTTGTCCGGCGGCTTCACGCGCCTCGGTTTCGCTGGTGACGTCGAGGCGCGTGGCCAGCAGCCGCTCCTGGGCGCCGAGCCGTGTAACGACGGCGCTCGGATCACGCGCGGTGGCAATGACGGCGTCGCCCTGCGCCAGCGCTTCTGCTGCGATGAGGGCGCCGAAGCCGCGGGATGCGCCCGTGATGAACCAGACTCGCATGATGATCTCCTCTGTGCCGGCCCGACGTCGCGCCGGGCTGATGGGAGCAAGTTACGGTCTCGCCAGAGCTGAATTAATCCGCTATTTCTTCCACGTGTTAGTGAACGGGATTCAGCAATGAGTCGGATCGGTCCGTCGGACCTCGCAACCTTTCTGGCCATCGCGCGGCATCGCAGCTTCCGCAATGCCGCCATCGAGCTCGGCGTGTCCGCCTCGGCACTAAGCCACGCCCTGCGCGGCATCGAGGAGCGGCTGGATGTCCGTCTGGTCAACCGGACCACGCGGAGCGTCGCATTGACCGAGGCCGGCGAGCGGCTGTTCGCGCGTGTCAGCCCGGCCTTTCAGGACATCGACGACGCCCTCGAGGACCTCAACCATTTTCGCGGCAAGCCGGCCGGCACGCTGCGGTTCAATGCGGCGCGGCAGTCTGCACAGCTGGTGCTGATGCCGATCGTGACGCGCTTCCTTGCGGCCTATCCCGAGATCAATGTCGAAGTGGCGGTCAATGACGGCCTGATCGACATGGTCTCGGCCGGTTTCGACGCCGGCATCCGGTTCGGCGAGACGGTGGCGGCGGACATGATCGCCGTGCCGATCGGGCCGCGGCAGCGCTCGGCCGTCGTCGGATCGCCGACCTTTTTCAGGCAGCACCAGACGCCGTTGACGCCGCACGATCTGCGCGGCCTGCCATGCATCCGCTACCGGTTCTGGAGCGGCAAGCTGTATCAGTGGGAGTTCGAGCGCGGCGGCATCGAACTCGCCATCGAGGTGGCCGGCCCGCTGACCCTGAACGACCAGGACCTGATGGTCGACGCGGCGCTGGACGGGGCAGGGCTGGCCTATGTGTTCGAGGGCCAGGTCGAAAACCTGATCGCCAGGCGCAGACTGATCCGCGTGCTGGCCGACTGGTGCCCAGCCTATGCCGGATTTTTTCTGTACTATCCAAGCCGCCGCCAACTGCCGGCCACCCTGCGTGCCTTTGTCGATTTCACAAAGACGGATGCCGCGCGGACGACGCGCTAGAACTTTTCGACCCAGGGACGGATTTCCAGCTCCGAACTCCACGCACTGCGCGGCTGTTGCAGCACGTTCCAGTAGTTGAGCGCGATGGCGTCGGGGTCGAGCATCGAATCCGGTCTGTCGGCTGGTTCGGCGCGCACCGAACTGCGGATGCCGCCGTCGATCACGAAATGCGCGACGTGAATGCCTTGCGGCGCAAATTCGCGCGCCAGCGACTGCGCCATGCCGCGCAGCGCGAATTTGCCCATGGCAAAGGGCGCCGACTGCGCAAAACCCTTGATGCTGGCGGAGGCGCCGGTGAACAGCAGCGCGCCGTGGCGTTTCGGCAGCATGCGCTGCAGCGCCTGCTGCGCGACCAGAAAACCGCCGAACGCGCTTACCGCGATCGACTGCGCCACGTCCGCGGGCGCGAGTTCGACGAACGGTCCGCGGGCGCGCTGGCTGGCATTGTAGATCACGACGTCGAGGCTGCCGATCTGCTGCTCGACATCCGCAAACAGTTTGGCGACATCGTCGGCATTGGTGGCGTCGCAGGCGAAGGCTTTCGCGCCGGTCTCCTGGCACAGCGCATCGAGCTTGCCGATATTGCGTGCGGCAATCGCCACCCGCAGGCCCTGCTGCGACAGCAGCCGTGTCAGCGAGGCGCTGATGCCCTCGCCGGCGCCGACAATGAGCGCGGTTTCATATCGTGGAATATCCATGGGACGATGCTCCGGCTCAGGGCTTTATTCGGTCACGCGACAGGCGCATCATCAAGATGGAAAGCATCACCATCAAACACAAGAGGCCGTCATGAACGCCCCCGCGCAGCTCCGCCCCGATGGCACCCATGCGCATCTGATCGCGCCCGATACGACCGGGATGAATGTCTATCGCGCCGATCCGGCCTTGCGCGACCTGCTGCGCATCCATCTGCCTGAAGCGCTGTTCAGGCATATCGAGCCGCATCTCGACCGGCTGGGACAAATGGTCGGCGGCCCGCTCGACGAGGCCGGACGGCTAGCTGACAGGCACGTGCCGGTCCTGCATCAGCGCGACAAGTTCGGGCGCGATGTGCAGCGCATCGAATATCATCCGGCCTATCGCGAGCTGGAGCGCGCGGCGTTCGGCGAATTCGGCATTCACGCGATGTCGCATCGCAAGGGAATATTAGGTTGGCCGCAGACCTATCCCGTCGCCGCCAAGCACGCCTTCACCTTCCTGTTCAACCAGGCCGAATTCGGCATGGGCTGCCCGATCAATGTCACCGATGGCGCGGCGAAGCTGCTGTCCAACTACGGCGACGTGTCATTGAAAGACAAATATCTCGACGGATTGACGCAGACCGACATGAGCAAGCTGACGCAGGGCGGCCAGTTCATGACAGAGAAGGAGGGCGGCTCCGACGTCGGAAAGCTTACAACCAGGGCCGTAAAGGACGGCGAGCACTGGCGGCTGTTCGGCGAGAAATGGTTCTGCTCCAATGCCGACGCAGAGGTCGTGATGCTGCTGGCGCGGCCGGAGGGCGCCGTCAGCGGTACTAAGGGAGTCGGGCTTTTTCTGATGCCGCGGCGGCTCGATGATGGTTCGCCCAATCACTACCGCATCGTCCGCCTGAAGGACAAGCTCGGCACCCGCTCGATGGCGTCGGGCGAGATCAAGCTCGAGGGCGCCATCGCCTATGCCGTCGGCAAGCTTGATCGCGGCTTCGTGCAGATGGCCGAAATGGTGAATTCGTCGCGGCTGTCCAACGGCGTGAAGTCGACGGCGCTGATGCGGCGCGCGTATCACGACGCGATGACCGTGGCGCGCGGCCGCGTGGTGTTCGGGCAGCGCATCATCGATATGCCGCTGGCACGGCGGCAATTGATGAAGATCATGCTGGCCACCGAGCAGGCATTGTCGATGAGCTTCCTTACCGCGGATGCGCTGGACCGCGCCGAGGCCGGCAGTCAGGACGCCGCGGCGCTGCTGCGCATCCTGACGCCGGTGCTCAAGTTTCGCGCTACCCGTGACGCGCGAAAAGTCTGCGGCGATGCCATGGAGATGCGCGGCGGCGTTGGTTATATCGAGGAATTCGCCACTTCACGGCTGTTGCGCGACGCCCATCTCGGCTCGATCTGGGAGGGCACCGGAAACATCGTTGCGCTCGACGCCCTGACGCGCGCGGTCAGGCGGCACGGCGCGGAGGCGGCGTTGGCGGCCGATCTGCATGCACGGCTTGACGATGCCACGAGCGTTCCCGCGGCCTGGCGCGACCGGTTGCGCAGCCTGACCGACCGCGCCATCGGCTTTGCGCGCGAGGTGGCGGCGCATGCGGACAACGAAGCCGACGCGCGGCGCGCGACGAGCTCGCTTTATCACGTCGCCAGCGCCGTCGCGCTGGCCTGGGAAGCGCATCGCATCCACCCGCTGCGCGGCGATGCACGACGCTTGTTGCTGTCGCGGCTGGCGATCGACCATCGGCTGATGGCGCCGGATCCGTTTGCGGTGATCGAGAGCGCCGCGCAGAAGGCGATCACGGAGCATCTGCTCGGCGAGCGCGACGTCGGCATGGACGAGGCGGGGCGGCTGGTGATGGCCGCCTAAAATCCCTTCGGCGGCACGAAGCCTCCGAATGCGTGCTCGATCAGTTCGGCGAGCTTCAGCGGCGTTCGGTCTTCCAGCCAGGGGCCGACGATCTGCACGCCGATCGGCAATCCCTCAGGCGACATCGCCACGGGAATGGCGGTGGCCGGCAATCCCGGCAGCGTGGCGATGCCGGGCCACAGCAACTGGTCGCTATAGGGATAGGGCACGCCGTCGATATCGATCAGCCGGGTGTTCTGGTCGGGCGAATGATCATGCGGATAGGCGGGGGTGGGCATGACCGGACAGATGATGGCGTCGAATTCCCTGAACAACGCGCGCCACTGCGCCCGAAGCCGGTTACGCGCGCCGTCGTCCGCGAGATACTGGGCGTGGGTCGAGAATGCGCCGCGCAGCCGCTCGGACGCCGGGCTGTGATCGTTCGGATCGAGCTCGGCAAGGCGCGGGCGCGCCTGGTCGAGTTCCTGCGCCGGCATGCCGGCTGCTAGCAACGCCACCAGCATGCGCATATAGAGGCCGCCGGTCTCGGCCAAGTCCGGCAGCAGCGGGCTTGCGCGGCTGACGCGCGCACCGCTCTTGGCAAGATTTGTCGCCAACACATCGACGGCACCGCGCACGCTGGTGGAGGTCGCGATGTGCGGATGGGTGTCGAGCACAAGGATGCGGAAATCCGCAATCGCGCCATGTCGCGCGGCAGGCAGATCAAGTTTGTAGGCGACGCCGTCGTGCCAGGGATCGGGGCCGGCGATGACATCGAGCAGCAGCGTCAGATCCGCAGCGCCGCGCGCCATGGGGCCGATCACCGACAGGTCGCGGGACGACGGCAGCGGCGGCATGCCGGGCAGGATATGGCCGCGGGTCGGCACCAGCGCCAGCGTCGGCTTGTGCGCATAGATGCCGCAGTAATGACCGGGCACGCGAAGCGAGCCGCCGATATCGGAGCCGAGCGACAATGCACCATAGCCTGCGGCAAGCGCCGCCGACGATCCGCCGGACGAGCCGCCCGGGGTGCGGCCGAGATCGTAGGGATTGCCGGTGGTGCCGTAGATGTCGTTGTAGCTCTGCCAGTCGCCGAGCGCGATCGGCACATTGGTCTTGCCGAGGATCACGGCGCCCGCATCGCGGACGCGCGTGATGGCGAGTGCGTCTTCCTTCGCGATGAAATCCTTATGCGCGGGAAAGCCCCAGGTGGTGGGCGTGCCCGCCACGTTGTAAGATTCCTTCACGGTCATGGGAACGCCGAGCAGCGGCTTTGTCTCGCCGCGCGCCAGCGCTGCATCCGCGTCCCGCGCCGCCTGCAAGCCGCGATCGAACATCCGTACGCAGACCGCGTTCACCGCACCGTCATGGCGTTCGATCTGGGCGATCGCGTCCTGCGCAAGCTCGACGGCAGAGACCTGTTTTGTGGCCAATGCGGCGGACATCTCGGTGGCGGTGGCGAAGGTGGAAATGGATGCCAAGGCGGATCTCCCGGTCACAACGGTACGCGAGAGCATGATGCAGTCGGGTGTTGTAGGCAAGCTCAGGACGCCGCGCGGACGCCTTGCAAAAACGCCAGCAGCAAACGGCTCACCTCGTCCGGCTGTTCTTGCTGCACCCAGTGCCCGGCGCCCTCGATCAGATAGACACTCCGCATGGCGGTGCAGGCCATGGTCTGCATCGCCTCGATGGCGCCGGGGCGCTGGTAGATGCCCCAGTCCTGCCTGCCGGAGATGAAGCATGACGGCACGTCGATGCTGCGGCCGGCATAGAGTTGATAGTCCGCCGTGAAGGCGCCGGATGTGCCGCAGCGATACCACTGCAGCCCGCCCTGGAAGCCGGTGCGGGCATATTCGCCACTGTAGAAAGCCAGCTCGTTGTCCGGCAGCCACCGGCACGCGGCAATCTGCGCCGCGCTTGGCATTTCCTTTGCGACGGTGTCCGCCATCGTCTCGTCTCGGTCCATCACGTAATAGGTCGGCAGCTTTGCGAGCTCGGCCGCGGTCCAGCCTTGCAATGGATGTGGCGCGTTGCCTGGCCAGTCCGCGCTCTTGTGATGATAATAGCCGCGCAAGAAATCGTGCACGCCCTGCGGCGCGTGTTGCATGTCGTCATTGGCTGCGCGTGTCGCGTAGTACCATTGATAGTGTTTGCGCGGCCGTGGCAGCGCGGCGAGATCGCGGTGGACGGGATCCTCCGGGGCCGGCATGGCCGGCTTGTCAGCGGTCTTGAACGGCAGGGCGGGCGGGCCGGCAAAGGGCGCGCTCATCAGGGCCACCGAGCGAAACACGTCGGGCCGCACCAGCGCGCACCACGCCGCGACCGAACCGCCGAAATCATGGCCGATCACGGCGTCGACATGGCGATAGCCGAACGCGGCCACAAGTTCGAGCGCGTCGCGCACCAGGTTGAGCAGGTTGAACGGCCGCAGGTCGCCGTCGTAATCGGCGCTCCAGCCTGTGGTGCGGCCATAGCCGCGCTGGTCCGGCGCCAGCACGTGGAAGCCGGCCGCTGCGAGCTGCGGCATCACCTTGCGCCAGCTATAGGCCAGTTCGGGAAAGCCATGCAGCAGCAGCACGCAGCGGCGGCCGCTGGACTCGTAGCCGGCTTCCAGCACATGCATGCGCAGGCCGTTGATATCGTCGACAAAACGCGAGCGGATGCCGGGCGGAAGATTTTCGGGATCGATGGGATTCACGTTGCCTCCGGCTGCTCTTGATCGGCAGCATCGGTAGAGTTCATCGCAACGGGCCGGCAAACGCAAGTCAGCGGGTGAAGCGCGCCACCAGTTCGACATGTGGCGTATGCCGGAATTGATCGACCGGCGTGACGCGGCCGATCTTGTAGCCGCCATCGATCAGAATGCGGGCGTCCCGCGCGAAGGTCTGCACATTGCAGGACACCGCGACAACGTTCGGCACCTTGCTCGTGACAAGGCGTTCGACCTGCGCCTGCGCGCCTTGGCGCGGCGGGTCGAACACCACGGCGTCGATGTCGCGCAATTCCTGCGCCACCAGCGGCCGACGGAACAGGTCGCGCATCTCGGCCTTGATCGGCTTCAGCCCGTCGGTTGCCTTGATTGCCTGTTGCAAAGAGCCGATGGCGCCGGTGTCGCTATCGAGCGCTGTAACCTTGGCCTTTGCCGCGAGTCGCAAGGCGAACGGGCCGACGCCGCAGAACAGGTCGATAATGGTTTTCGCGCCCTTGCAATGCTGCAGCACCAGCGCGGCCAGCGCGTCTTCTCCGGCGCCGGTGGCCTGCAGGAATGAGCCCGGCGGCAACACGATTTGGGCCGTGCCCATGGCGATCACCGGCGGCGTACGCATCAGCACCAGTTCGCCATGCCGCGTCAGACGTGCAAGGCGATGCTGTTCAGCGAGGCGCGACAGCGACGCGATCATCGCGGTCGGCAATGGGCCGGTGCCGCGGACGTCGACATCGAGACCGTTGCTGGCCGCGGTGACCTGGATATCGAGCGGCTTGCCAACCGGCTTCAGCAGTTCGGCAATCCCGCGCGCGGCATCCAGCGCGCCGTTGAGGCCGGGATCGAGGATCGGGCAATGCGCGATGTCGACGATGGCATGGCTGTGGGCGGCGGCGAAGCCGACATGCAGGGCGCCGTCGGCGTTGCGGCGCGCATGCACAGTAATGCGGCGGCGGCCGGCGCCGTGGGCGTCGATCAGCGGCGCGACCTCGCAGGCGATATTCGTTTGCGCTAGGGTATCAACAACGATCTGCCGCTTCCACGCCTGATAGGGCGCCGGCTGCCAATGCTGGATCGCGCAGCCGCCACAATGCGTGAAGTACTCGCAAAACGGCGGAATGCGATCGGAACTTGCCGCTTCAACCTGCAGCAGGCGCCGGCGGTCATCGTCGCGCTCGGCCGTGACGATTTCGCCAGGCAGCGTGAACGGCACATAGGCCGGCACGCCGTCGATACTGACGCCGTCGCCGCGGTGGCCGACATGATCGATGGTGAAGCGCTCACCCACGGCGGGCGCCGAGGAAAAACTCGATATTGCCGTCGCCGCCGGCGATGCTCGACGGGAAGACCTCGATGTCGGTGCAGCCGAGCGAAGTGGCAAAGGCTGCGATGTCGTCGCAGATGGCCTGGTGGACGTCGGCATTTCGGATGATGCCGCGTTTGGAGTGCTTCCGCTCGGCCTCGAATTGCGGCTTGATCAACGCCAGCAGATGCATCGGCGCCGCTGCCAGCGAGAGTGCCACCGGCAGCACGGCCTTCAGCGAAATGAAACTCACGTCGATGACCACGACGTCAGGCCGCGCCGGCAACCGCTTGCCCTCGTAGGCCCGGATATCGGTCTCTTCCATCGACACGATCCGCGCGTGGCCATGCAGCGAGGGATGCAACTGGCTGCGGCCGACATCGATGGCGAACACCATGCTGGCGCCGTTGGCGAGCAGCACCTCGGTGAAGCCGCCGGTGGAGGCGCCGACATCGAGGCACACGTGATCCTCGATCTCGATCGGATATTGCTCCAGCGCGCCGGCCAGCTTGACGCCGCCGCGCGACACCCAGGGGTGGGCGGGCTCGGCCTGCACGTCGGCATCGACGGGCACCGTCTCGGACGGTTTTGCAACCTGCTTGCCGTTGGCATGAACGAGGCCGGCCTCAATGGCGGCCTGCGCGCGGGCGCGGCTTTCGAACACCCCGCGTTCGACCAATAGCAGGTCGGCGCGCATGCGCGGGGCCGGTTCGGTCAGGTTCTGCTTCGCCATGGTCAACGCGTCGCCAATTTTACGCAGGCTTCAAAACTTGCAAGGTCGTACCAGAGATCGGCGGGCGTCTCGCGCGGCGCCACCAGCGGTGCGCCGTAGAGGTCGAGCGCATGGATCATCATCAGGTTGTCCGGCAGGCCGAAATTCTCGATCGTCAGGCCAAAGGCATCGGTCAGGTGGCCGTCGCGGTCGTGCACCTCGGTATAACGCCGCACGCGATCGACATAGAGTTCGGCGTCGTTGCAATAGCCGAAACACGGTTTGCCGCGGCCGGCCATGTAGCCGAGTTCGTAGACCGTGCCGGGATCGGCGCCGGGACCGCGGAACGGCGTTAGGTTGGCAATGATCGCATCGGCTGCGTTCATCATCGCCTCGTTGCCGTGGAAGATCTGCCGCGAGGCGTCAGGTGCGGCGAGGTCGATCACGTTGTCGAGCGGGTAGAGCCCGATGACACCGTAGCGCGCGCAGAGTTCAACCTTGCGGCGGCCGATGTCGATGGCGTCCGGGAGGAACACGTCGGGTCCGGCGAGATAGATTTTCATGAGTGTCCGCATCTGCTGACGAAGCGGGCCGATCTTGACGTGAAAAATCGGACGAGAGCGAGGCGGGGGGCGGGCGTCGCCACGATCTCCGCTGTCGTCACCCGGCTTGACCGGGTGACCCAGTAATCACTGACGCCCCGGAATACTGGGTCGCCCGGTCAAGCCGGGCGATGACAGCTTCCGTGGTGCTTACGCCAGCTTCACGGTCTCGGCCTGGAAATCCTTGCCGAGCGCCTCGAACACCTTCTTGACGATACCCTTGGCGTCGAGACCGGCGCGGGCATACATCGCGGCCGGCGAATCGTGGTCCTGGTAGATGTCGGGCAGCACCAGCGAGCGCATCCGCACGCTGCCGTCGAGCATGCCGTGTTCGGCCAGCGCCTGCATCACGTGGCTGCCGAAGCCGCCGATAGAGCCTTCTTCGATGGTCAGCAGGATCTCGTGATCGCGCGCGAGCTTCAACACCAGGTCGAGATCGAGCGGCTTCATGAAGCGCGCATCGGCAATCGTGGTGGAGAGGCCATGGGCCGCCAATTCGTCGGCGGCCTTTTCGCATTCGGCAAGACGGGTGCCGAACGACAGCAAGGCGATCTTGTTGCCCTGACGGACGATGCGGCCCTTGCCGATTTCCATGGGAATGCCGACTTCCGGCATCTCGACGCCGCGGCCTTCGCCGCGCGGATAGCGCAGCGCGCTCGGCGAATCGTTCAGTGCGACCTGGGTGGCCACCATGTGGACCAGTTCGGCTTCGTCCGAGGCCGCCATGATCACCATGTTGGGCAGACAGCCGAGATAGGCGTTGTCGAACGAACCCGCATGGGTGGCACCGTCGGCGCCCACCAGGCCGGCGCGGTCGATGGCGAAGCGCACCGGCAGGTTCTGGATCGCCACGTCGTGGACGATCTGGTCGTAGCCACGCTGCAGGAAGGTCGAATAGATCGCGCAGAACGGCTTGTAGCCTTCGGTGGCGAGGCCCGCGGCGAAGGTCACCGCGTGCTGCTCGGCGATGCCGACGTCGAAGGTACGGTCCGGGAAGGCCTTGTTAAAGATATCGACGCCGGTGCCCGACGGCATCGCCGCGGTGATGGCGACGATCTTGTCGTCCTTCTCGGCTTCCTTCACCAGGCTCTGGCCAAACACGTTCTGGTAGGACGGCGCGTTGGGCTTGGACTTCGACTGCGCGCCGGTCGCGATGTCGAACTTGACCACCGCGTGGTACTTGTCGGCGGCGGCCTCGGCCGGGCCGTAGCCCTTGCCCTTCTGCGTCACGACATGGACCAGGATCGGGCCGGTCTCCATGTCGCGGACGTTCTGCAGCACGGGCAGAAGGTGGTCGAGGTTGTGGCCGTCGATCGGGCCGACGTAATAGAAGCCGAGCTCCTCGAACAGCGTACCGCCGCCGGCCATGAAGGCGCGGGAGTATTCCTCGACGCGGCTGGCGCGATCAGCGATCACCTTCGGCAGGTGCTTGCCGAGCTGCTTGGCGGCATCGCGCAGCGCGCGGTAGGTCTTGCCCGAATACATCCGGGACAGGTACGCCGACATCGCGCCGACCGGAGGCGCGATCGACATGTCGTTGTCATTGAGGATGACGATCAGGCGGGAATTCATCGCAC
>JBEVEC010000324.1:0-7429 GCA_040512975.1 Tardiphaga sp.
CCGGTTTCAGGAGGGCATTATCGAGAGCCACCGCATCCATTCGGTGCGCCTCGATTCAAGGACCGACCTCGTCTATCAGACCCTGCTGGCTTCGGTGGTCGAGAATGCGCAACTCGCCGCGCTCGAAATTACCTACGGCGTTCCGCCCGGGCGGATCGCGGACATGCTGGAAAGCGTCCGCCATTCGATGCTGCGCACCGCCGAAGTGTTGGAGCAACTGATCTGGCACGCGTCGCGCACGGCCGGAAGTGAAAAGCCGCACAACTGATCCGCTGTCCGATTTCCACGACGCGATCGGCGCAACGGCAACGGTAGCAACGTTTAAGCCCTTTGACTGCGCGCGTCTGTCGGCTGCCGCACATAACAATAGTACCGTAGGTCGCCATCGGTGATCGCGGCGATTAAGCTATGGCGGCACGGGTCGATACGTCCTAAACATCTGAGCATCGTCCCACCGGCATGATGAGCATGGTTTGAAACTTCCGGATTATACCTTCGACCATGCCCGGCTCACCGCGCTGAATGAATACGCGATCCTGGACACGCCTGCAGAGCAGGGGTTCGACGACATTGTCGAAGTCGCGTCCGCGCTCTGCCAGACCCCCATCGCGCTCGTGAGCCTCGTTTCGGACGATCGGCAGTGGTTCAAGGCACGGGTGGGCATCAGCGAGTGTCAGACAGACCTGAACAGCTCCGTGTGTGCGCATGCTCTTATTGTGCCCGATGTGCTGGTCATCCCGGATCTGACGACTGACGAACGGACGAAGGCGAACCCTCTTGTCACCGGTGAGCCCCACATCCGGTTTTACGCCGGTGCGCCGTTACATGCTGCGGATGGGCATGTGATCGGCAGCCTCTGCGTCATCGACGTCGTGCCCCGGCCGGAGGGATTGAGCCCGGCCGAGCTCAGCGGGTTGCAAAGTCTCGGTCGGCAGGTGGTGAGCCAACTCGAACTTCGACGCGCCATCGCTGCCAGGGATGAACTGACGATTTTGCGGGATAATGCCGATCGTCAGCAGCAATTGCTCAACAATGAGCTCAGCCATCGCATGAAGAACACGCTGGCGCTGGTGCAGGCGATTGCTGCGCAGACCCTGAAAGGCGTTCCCGATCAGGCTCCGGTGAAGTCGTTCGCCGAGCGGGTTCTTGCCTTGAGCATGGCCCACGACCTTCTGCTGCACAGGAACTGGATGGCGGCCGACATGCGTGAGCTCGTCGACACCGTGGTCTGCACCTTCGGCGATGAAAACAGGGTGGCGGTGATCGGGCCACCCGTGACCCTTGGATCGAGCTCGATCCTGACGATGTCGCTGCTGTTGCATGAGCTGACCACGAACGCGCTGAAATATGGCGCGCTGTCTTCGACGGACGGTCAGGTCGAGGTCGCATGGCGCCTGGAGGATCAGGCGGGGATACCAATGCTGTTGCTGGACTGGCGCGAAAGCGGCGGTCCGCCGGTGACCGAGCCAACTCGTAAAGGATTTGGCTCTAGACTCGTTAAAATGGGTTTGGCCGGAACCGGCAGTTCTCAGATCGATTATTTTCCAACTAGCTTCGTGGCTGCGTATCAGGCCCCGCTCGCTGAACTACAAACGTAGGAAAGCAATATGAGCCAGCCGTTCAAAACGGTCGTTCTTGTGGTCGAAGACGAACCTCTGCTGCGGATGAACACCGTGGATATGGTGGAAGACGCCGGTTTCGAGGTTGTCGAGGCGCCAGGCGTTGCCCAGGCGCTTAAATTGCTCGAAAGCCGCGGCGATATATCGATCGTTTTGAGTGACATCGACATGCCGCCAGGCATGAATGGCCTCGAGCTTGCGGAACTGATCCGCAAACGCTGGCCGCCGGTCGAAGTCATCCTTCTATCGGGCAAATATGTTCCGTCGGACGCCCGCCTGCCGAAGAACCATATTTTCTTCAGCAAGCCGTACCGTCCGTCCGACGTCGTGGCGGCCCTTCACCGCGTGGCGAGCTGACGCACGGTCAGTTCAACGTGCGCCTGCGGTCGCCGGTGGTTCAGCAATAGCTCAGACCCCGTGCGTCATCCGGTAGATCAGCCCGCGCGCCTGTTGCGGGGCGCTGGCGGCATCGACCGACATCATGTCCGCGCCCATGGTCGCCATCAGGCCGGGCTGCACGATGACCATCGGCCCGCCCAGCATGACACCCACATGGCGATTTCGCGAGCTGCGACGGATGGCGCCGATGTCCTGTTTCAATTCGTCCAGCCGGCGATCGCTGCTGACGGAAAACCCCACCACGTCGAACCAGTGGTTCTGCACCAGCGACGTCAGTTCCTGATGCGATGTGAATGGACCGGTACAGAGATTCCAGCCGGCGCGGCGAAAGAACTCGGCGACCATTGACAGGCCGAAACTGTGCTGCTCGCCGGGGATGATGGTCAGCAGCACCGACTCGCTGGCGTCAGCCGGGTGGACCTCGCTGTGAAACGACTCGCCGAGCCGCCGCATGATGCGTTGCAGGCGACTGACGCCGAGGGTGACGGTGACGAAGTCGGTCTCGTCGGTTTCCCATTGGGCGCCGAGAAGCCGCGCCGTGGGCGCCAGCAAATCCAGCAGGATGGATTCGACGCTGCTGCCGCCGGACAACAAGGTGTCCACATGGGCAAAGGCTGCGTCGTCGTCGAGGCCGACGGCGAGCCCGGCAAATGCTTCGATCGCATTCGCCTCTTCGCGCGGCGCGACGGTCGACGTCGCCACGACCGGAAGCGCGCGCAGGGCCAGCACGATCTTGGGAATGATGTGGGTGCGCAACGATTGCACCACCGCTTTGGGAGCCGGGCTGAAACGCCAGATCGGCGCAACCGCCTTTGGCTTGGGTTGGGACGGCGCGCGACCGGGATGGCCACCCGGATTGCCGGCTGAGAAGGATTGCTCGTTCACATCGGTCATTTGCACGTCCCCCCAGGGATTACGTCACCATCGGCAAAAAGCGTCAAGCATAATTTACGTATAGTATAGTTGACAGTTTTGGAAACCGAGCTTAGCCTTCCTGTGTGTCGGACCGCACATAGGGAGTGGCGCGGTGGTCGCTGCGAAACCAAAGGGCCGCAATATGCGAAGGCGTTGGCAGTTTCCAGCTGCGCGCTCCGATCGCTCCGGGGTGATATCGCACCACCACGACACCTCACTGTCAATTACTCCTTACACTGCGGCGCGGAATCTCGACGCTGCGCCTGCGAATACGACGACAGGTGCGTTGGCAGAACGGACGCCTCTCTACACGCCCGAACAGCGCCGACGCCGCGACGCGACTCGCTGGACCTTGGTGCAGGGCATCCTCGCACCCGTGCAATTCCTCGTGTTTCTCGTCAGCCTTGGTCTGGTGATGCGCTATCTCGCGAGCGGCGACGGATACGCACTCGCCACGGCCTCCGTCGTGGTGAAAACACTGGCGCTCTACGCCATCATGATCACCGGCTCGATCTGGGAACGCGAGGTGTTCGGCTGCTATCTGTTCGCGCCGGCCTTCTACTGGGAAGACGTCTTCAGCTTCCTCGTGCTGGCGCTGCACACCGCCTATCTGCTCGCCGTGTTGCTCGGACTCGGCGATCCCCGCCAGCAGATGCTGCTCGCGCTGGCGGCCTATGCGACTTACGTCATCAACGCCACCCAGTTCATCCTCAAGCTGCGCGCTGCGCGGCGCGACGAGCGCTTTGTGCCCGCGGTCCCAGGGAGCCGCGCATGACCGTGCATGTGAACAGCTGCGCAGTGCAGGGCGTTGCCGGCGAGATCGCCACGGGGCCTGTGCGGCGCGAGAGCGGGCAGCGCGAGGTGTTCTGCGGCTTGACTGGAATCGTCTGGCTGCACCGCAAGATTCAGGATGCCTTCTTCCTGGTGGTCGGATCGCGCACCTGTGCGCATCTGATTCAGTCGGCCGCCGGCGTGATGATCTTCGCCGAGCCGCGCTTCGCCACTGCCATCATGGAAGAGAAGGATCTCGCCGGGCTTACCGATGCCAATGACGAGCTGGATCGCATCGTCGCGCAACTGATCGCGCGGCGTCCTGACATCCGGCTGCTGTTCCTGGTCGGCTCGTGCCCGTCCGAAGTCATCAAGCTCGACTTGTCGCGCGCCGCATTGCGATTGTCGCAGAGGTTCTCGCCCGGCGTGCGCATCCTGAATTATTCCGGCAGCGGAATCGAGACGACCTTCACCCAGGGCGAGGACGCCTGCCTGGCCTCGCTGGTGCCGACGCTGGTACCCGCGCAGACCAGCAGCTCGCTGCTGATCGTCGGCGCGCTCGCCGATGTGGTGGAAGACCAGTTCGTGCGGATCTTCGATGCGCTTGGCATTCACAACGTCAGTTTCCTGCCGTCACGCCATTCGCAGGCGATGCCTGCCGTCGGTCCCGACACCCAATTTCTTCTGGCCCAGCCCTTCCTTGCCGATACGGCGCGGGCGCTGGAGGACCGCGGCGCCATGCGCCTGGCGGCGCCGTTCCCGCTGGGTGTCGAGGGCACCACGGCATGGCTGCGGGCTGCAGCAGACGCATTCGCCGTGGCCCCGGCGCTGTTCGATGCGGTCACGCAGCCATTGCGGGCCCGCGCCGAACGCGCGCTGGGGCGTTACCGGGACGCGCTCGGCGGCCGCAGCATTTTCCTGTTCCCGGATTCCCAGCTCGAGATTCCGCTGGCCCGCTTCCTGTCACGCGAACTGGCGATGCAGCTCGTCGAGGTCGGCACGCCCTATCTGCATCGCGAACACATGGCGCAGGAGCTGGCGCTGCTGCCGCCCGACGTCGCGATTACCGAAGGCCAGGATGTCGACCGCCAGCTCGACCGCTGCCGCGCATCCCGGCCCGACATCGCCGTGTGCGGGCTCGGTCTCGCCAACCCGCTGGAGGCCGTAGGCTTCACCACCAACTGGTCGATCGAACTGGTGTTCACGCCCATTCAGGGGTTCGAGCAGGCCGCCGATCTCGCCGAACTGTTCGCCCGTCCGCTTCGCCGTCGCGCACAACTGGTGGCCTGAACATGCAGCTCACCGTGTGGACATATGAAGGACCTCCCCATGTCGGCGCGATGCGCGTCGCGACAGGGATGGACGGCCTGCACTACATCCTGCACGCGCCGCAGGGCGACACCTATGCCGATCTCCTGTTCACCATGATCGAACGCCGTGACCGGCGTCCGCCGGTGACCTACACGACCTTTGCCGCGCGCGATCTCGGCGGCGACACCGCCGAGCTGTTCAAGACCGCCGCCCGCAACGCTTATGAACGCTTCCAGCCGCAGGCGATGATCGTCGGCGCGTCCTGCACGGGCTCGCTGATCCAGGACGATCCCGGCGGTCTGGCGCGGGCGCTGAACCTGCCGATCCCGGTGGTCGCGATCGATCTGCCGGCCTATCAGCGCAAGGAAAACTGGGGCGCGGCCGAGACCTTCTATCAGCTGGTGCGCGCCCTGGCCGGACCGTCGGCGCCACCGCCCGGCACCAAGCGGGCGCCGCGCGCCGCCGGTGTTCGGCCATGCTGCAACCTGCTCGGCCCCACCGCGCTCGGTTTCCGCCATCGCGATGACGTCACCGAGATCACGCAGCTGCTGAGCAAGCTCGGCATCGACGTCAAGGTCACCGCGCCGATGGGCGCGACGCCGGCCGATCTCGCCGGTCTCGGCAACGCCGACTTCAACGTGGTGCTGTATCCGGAGATCGCGGGGCAGGCGGCGTCGTGGCTGCAGCGCAGCTTCGCCCAGCCGTTCACGACCACCGTGCCGATCGGCGTCTCCGCCACGCGCGATTTCATCATGGAAGTCGCCGCGCTCGCCGGCGTCGATGCCGGCGCCGTGCTGAACCATGAGGCGTCGCGGCTGCCCTGGTATTCGCGCTCGGTGGATTCGACCTATCTCACCGGCAAGCGCGTGTTCGTTTTTGGTGACGCGACCCATGCGGTGGCCGCGGCGCGGATCGCGGCGGATGAGCTGGGCTTCAAGGTCGTCGGCCTCGGCACCTACAGCCGCGAATTCGGCCGCGAGATTCGCGCCGCCGCGCAAATCCACGGCGTTGAGCCGCTGATCACCGACGACTATCTCGAGGTCGAAGCCCGGGTGGCGGAGCTGCAGCCCGAACTGGTGCTCGGCACCCAGATGGAACGCCACATCGCCAAGCGGCTCGGCATTCCCTGCGCGGTCATCTCGGCGCCGGTGCATGTGCAGGATTTTCCTGCGCGCTATGCCCCGCAGATGGGCTTCGAGGGTGCCAATGTGATCTTCGATAGCTGGGTGCATCCGCTGATGATGGGCCTCGAGGAACATCTGCTGGCGATGTTCAAGGACGATTTTGAATTCCGCGACGGCGCCTGGCCTTCGCATCTCGGCGCCGGCCATGCCGCGCCCGAACCTGTCGCGGCTTCGACGGCGACGTCGGAGACAACGGCGGTCTGGGCCGTTGATGCCGAGAAGGAGCTGCACAAAATCCCCTTTTTCGTGCGCGGCAAGGCCCGTCGCAATACCGAGCGCTTCGCCAACGAAAACGGCGTCGCCACCATCACCGTCGAGACCCTGTACGATGCCAAAGCGCATTTCGCCCGCTGAACTCGCGCCGACAGGCGCAGCGCCGACCGCCGCGGCCACGCCGCTGCGCGTGGTCGTCGTGACCATGGACAGCCACCTGTCCGGCGCGGCGACGCGGGCACAGGCGACGTTGCGTCGCGAGTTTCCGGGGCTGCAGTTGTCGGTGCACTCCGCCGACGAATGGGGCAATGACGACGCCGCGCTGGCACGCTGCCACACAGCGATTGCGAGCGGCGACATCGTCATCGCCACCATGCTGTTTCTCGACGACCACGTCCGCGCTGTGTTCCCTGCCTTGCAGGCGCGACGTGATCACTGCGATGCGATGATCGCCTGCATGTCAGCCTCCGAGGTCGTCAAGCTGACGCGGGTCGGCAAGTTCGACATGTCCGGCGAAGCGCTCGGCGCCATCGCCTGGCTGAAGCGCCTGCGCGGCCGGCGCGACGGCAAGCCCGCCGGCGGCAAAGGCGAGATGGCGATGCTGCGCCGGCTGCCGAAGCTGCTGCGCTTCATCCCCGGCACTGCGCAGGACATGCGCGCCTATTTCCTGACACTGCAATACTGGCTGGCCGGCTCCGAACAGAACATCGTCAACATGGTCCGCCTGCTGGTGGATCGCTATGCCGACGGCCCGCGCCGCGGCTTGCGCGGCATCGCCAAGGCCGCGCCGCCGCTGGATTACGCCGATATCGGCGTCTACCACCCGCGCGCCCGGACGAAGATCAGCGATACGGCCGAGCCATTGCCGAAACTGGCGAATGAGCGCGGCACCGTCGGCATCCTGCTGTTGCGGTCCTATCTGCTGGCCGGCAATACCGGTCACTATGACGGCGTCATCGCGGCCTTCGAGGCGCGCGGACTGCGCGTCATTCCTGCCTTTGCCAGCGGGCTCGACCA
>JBEVEC010000062.1:0-6031 GCA_040512975.1 Tardiphaga sp.
TGGTCGCTGGGGTGATCGGCCCTTCGCTGGTGATCTTCACCAAGGATTTGTGGCAACCATACCTGTTTGCTGCGACGTTCGCTGCGCAGGCCGTTGTCGCTGCGCTGGCCGGTATCGCACTGACGCAGCTCAAGTTGCCGCCGCCGATGACCCGCGAGCAAATCGGCCGTGGGCGTCCCCTGGGCGAGATTGTCCGTAATCCAAAACTCGTCGTCGCCGTGTTCGTCGGCGTGTCGAGCTACACGTTGATGAACCTGGTGATGACCTCGGCGCCGCTGGCTATGGTCGGCTGCGGCCATTCGGTCACCGACGCGACGCTTGGCATTCAATGGCACGTGCTCGGCATGTATGCGCCGAGCTTCATCACCGGCAGCCTGATCGTGCGTTACGGCGTAAACCGCATCGTCGCCCTCGGACTCGCCTTGTTGTTCGTGTCCGCGATCGTCGGCATCGCCGGGCTTAGCGTGGCGCACTTCTGGATCTCGCTAACGCTGCTTGGCGTCGGCTGGAATTTTGCCTTCATTGGCGCGACCACCATTGTGGCGCAATCACACCGGCCTGAAGAACGCACCAAGGTGCAGTCGCTCAACGACTTCCTGATCTTCGGTTCGATGGCGTTCGGCTCGCTTGTCTCCGGCATGCTGCTGGCGACATCGGGCTGGGTCGCGGTCAACGGCGTGATGTTTCCGCCGATTGCCGCAGCCGCGGTCTTGCTGCTCTGGCTTGCGATGCGGGAGCGCCGGCAGACGGCCTAGCCGGCGTCGCAGCCTTTGATCTTGCCCTTGAGCTCGGTCTCGCCCTTGGCCCCGCGGACCTTGAGGACGTAGCCGCCGCGATAATGGTCCATGTCGCCTCCGCCCTTGGTCAGCTCGGCGATAATTGCGAGATAGACAGAGATGTCGCGGACCTCGTCCGAGGCGATGCCGAGTCGCAATTCCTTGCCGAAATTCCATTGCCCGGCGATATGAGCCGACTCGATCTTGAATTCGGTTGCCTCGAACTTGCCACGGACCGCCTTGAGCCTGATCGTTCCCCCGATCAGTTGAATCGAGCCGCCGTCGCTGCTGCTCATGTTTGCGAGCAGGTCGAAGCTCACGTTGCGGTCTGCGGCGTTGCAGGTCAGGCTTGCGGTCGCTTTGGCTGGTGTTGCAGCTAGCAGGATCGGCAGGCCCAGGGCCAAGATCGATCGATATTGTGGAACCATGGGCATGCCTCGCGCGCTGGCGCAATGTCCCCGGTTCGGCACCCAGAGGCAAGCCGCCGGTCGCCGCTGAAGCCGGGAAAACCAGCGATATGGCAGCCTATCGGCGTTGCGTCGGCGGCTTGTTTTTGGCTATATCCGCGCCACTTTCGGGTCGAAGCGGCATCGCCAGCGTCGACGCTCATCGCCGGACCGGGGGCCATCCAACCGGCGCTTATCATCGAGGATCTTATGACAGCTTTGGGATTGATCATCGCGTGCGGCCTGCTCGCGATAGTGTACGGCATCTGGGCGATCTGGTCGGTCATGCAAGCCGATGCGGGCAGCGCCAGGATGCAGGAAATTGCCGCCGCGGTGCGCGAGGGCGCGCAAGCCTATCTCAAGCGTCAATACACCACAATCGGCATTGTCGGCGTGGTGATCTTCCTGATCGTTGGCTGGCTTTTGGGCTGGCTCGTCGCTTTCGGATTCCTGATCGGCGCGGTGCTGTCGGGCGCCGCCGGCTTCATCGGCATGAACGTGTCGGTCCGTGCCAACGTGCGCACCGCACAAGCTGCGATCAGCTCGCTGGCTGGCGGTCTTGAACTCGCGTTCAAGGCCGGCGCCATCACCGGAATGTTTGTGGCTGGTCTCGCGTTGCTCGGGGTCACCGCCTATTACGGCATCCTTACTGGCCCGATGGGGCTCGCGCCGAATTCCCGCACCGTGGTCGATGCCCTGGTTGCGCTTGGCTTTGGCGCCTCGCTGATCTCCATCTTCGCCCGTCTCGGCGGCGGCATCTTCACCAAGGGCGCCGACGTGGGCGGCGACCTGGTTGGCAAGGTCGAGGCCGGTATTCCGGAGGACGATCCGCGCAACCCGGCGACCATCGCCGACAACGTTGGCGACAACGTCGGTGACTGCGCCGGCATGGCGGCCGATCTGTTCGAGACCTATGCGGTGACCACGGTCGCCACCATGATTCTGGCCGCGATCTTCTTCGTCGGCACGCCGTACCTGACCAACATGATGCTGCTGCCGCTCGCCATCGGCGGCGTCTGCATCATCACCTCGGTGATCGGCACGTTCTTCGTCAAGCTCGGCGCGAACCAATCGATCATGGGCGCGCTCTACAAGGGCTTGATTGCGACCGCGATCCTTTCGCTGATCGGTATTGCCGCGGTTATCCATTGGCTGTTCGGTTTTGGCGTGCCGTTGCGCACCACCGGCGGTGTGGCCTTCACCAGCACCACGCTGTTCTGGTGCGGGATCGTCGGCCTCGCCGTCACCGGGTTAATCATCTGGATCACGGAATACTACACCGGCACCGACTATCGGCCGGTCAAGTCGATCGCGCAGGCCTCGGTAACGGGTCATGGCACCAACGTCATCCAGGGTCTGGCGATTTCGATGGAGGCGACGGCCTTGCCGGCGATCGTGATCATCGCCGGTATCCTGGTCACGTACGGGTTGGCAGGCTTGTTCGGCATCGCCATCGCGGTGACGACCATGCTCGCGCTCGCCGGCATGGTGGTGGCGCTGGACGCGTTCGGTCCTGTCACCGACAACGCCGGCGGCATCGCGGAAATGGCCGGTCTGCCGAAAGAAGTTCGCAAGTCGACCGACGCGCTCGACGCGGTCGGCAACACCACCAAGGCGGTCACCAAGGGCTACGCGATCGGCTCCGCCGGCCTCGGCGCGCTGGTGCTGTTTGCCGCCTACAACGAAGACCTCAAGTTCTTCATCGCCAACTCCGGGACGCACAAATACTTTTCCGGCGTCTCGCTCGATTTCTCGCTCAACAATCCGTACGTGGTCGCGGGCCTGCTGTTCGGCGGCTTGCTGCCGTATTTGTTTGGCGCGATGGGCATGACCGCGGTCGGCCGTGCGGCGAGCGCAATCGTCGAGGAGGTGCGCCGTCAGTTCCGCGAGAAGCCGGGCATCATGAAGGGGACGGAAAAGCCGGACTACGGCCGCGCCGTCGACATGCTCACCAAGGCCGCGATCAAGGAAATGATCATCCCGTCGCTGCTGCCGGTGCTGTCGCCGATCGTGGTCTACTACATCATCTATTTCGTCGCGGGCGGCGGCGCGGTGGGCAAGTCGGCCGGCTTCTCCGCGGTCGGTGCCATGTTGCTCGGCGTGATCGTCACGGGGCTGTTCGTCGCGATTTCGATGACGTCCGGCGGCGGTGCCTGGGACAACGCCAAGAAGTACATCGAGGACGGGCACTACGGCGGCAAGGGCTCTGATGCCCACAAAGCAGCGGTGACGGGCGACACGGTCGGCGATCCCTACAAGGACACCGCCGGCCCCGCCGTGAACCCGATGATCAAGATCACCAACATCGTAGCGCTGTTGCTGCTCGCGGTGCTGGCGCACTGACGATTGTTGGGAACGCGCGCGGCCGGTCTCCCGAAAGGAAGCCGGCCGCTGTTGTTTGCGGCAGCGGCGGTTCTAGAACGATAGAACGTTGCCGAGCAGATAGCCGATATAGGACAGTTCCTGCCCGCTGGTCGGCGTGGTGCGGCTGACGAAATCAAATACCTTGCCGTCTTTGAGGCCGTAATTGGCGAGCCGTTCGACACGCCGGTTCTTGTCGAAATAGACCGCGACCACGCGCTGATCGGTGACCTTTTGCGGCAGGAAGGCGGCCGACTGCACGCCCCGCTGCGAGATGTAATAGAAGACCTCGCCGCTGACGGTGGCCACTGTGGACGGCGTGCCGAGTACGATCAGAACCTGCTCCTGGCTGGCGCCCATCGGTATCTGTTCAAGCGCGCCCTCAGGCAGAACGTAGCCCCGTTGGTAGACCTGGCTGAAGCTCGCCCCACTGCAACCGCCCAGGGCCAGTGCGAGACAGGCAATGACAATCCAGGCCGTCAGCGGGTTGCTGCGGCGCGAACGATCGCTGGCTGTGCAGTCCGTTCCCGTCATTTCCCCTTGCATCCGCCAATGCGGCCGGCGTAGGCGATAGCGGTCACCCGCAACGCCGTGATCGGCGCCGTCCCACCCGCTGTGTCCGATGTTTTCGTTCCCATTTCGCCCCCCGTCGCGGAACCCGACCATCGAGGCGGTCTATGGCATGATCGTGGCGCAGGCGCGATCCCCGTCATTCTATCGCGATTACGGCGTACCCGATACGGTCAGCGGCCGGATCGACATGATCATGATGCACCTCGTCCTGGTGCTGCGGCGTCTGCGACATCCGCCAGCCAATGTGCGCCCGCTTGGTCAACAAATCTTTGACTGGTTTTGCCGCGACATGGACCACAATTTCCGGGAAATGGGCGTCGGCGACCTCGCCGTTCCCAAGGAGATGCGCCGGGTGGCCGAGGCGTTCTATGGTCGGGCCGGCGCCTACGAGGCGGCCCTGGCCGGGAACGATCGGACAGCCTTGGCGTCCGCGCTTGCACGCAACGTGTTCGGACTGGGCGAACCGCATCTCGGCTCGCGGCGTCTGGCCGTCTATATGGAGGAAGCGCAACGGCAACTTGAAACACAGGATCCAGCTGTAGGGGTAATTCAATTTCCTGATCCAGGTCAGGTCATTGTTGCTGAATGTTAAAGTTGAAAGCGATGAATGAACGCGCACCGCGCAATAACAAGTCAGGGCGCCCGCGCCCAACGGGGCCCGCGCGGTCGCGTGCGCCGGTCCAAGGCTCCTGGAGCGTGCCGATTCCGGTCGCAGAGGTTCCACAAGCCGGACGACGTGTTGAGCTCACCGCTGACGCGGCCACACGCGACGCGGTCGCCAAGGCAATCGGCGTCCTAGCGTTGCCGCGGCTGGCTGCAGTGTTCGATCTTGCGCCACTTGCGGAGAACGGTATCCGTGTGAGCGGCGTCGTATCCGCTACCGTCGAGCAGAACTGCGTAGTGACGCTTGACCCCGTAACCAGCGAAGTCGAGGAACCCATTGAGCTGACATTCGTTGCAGCGAATGCAGCGCCGCCGGCCGCCGACCTGGTGGCCCTCCAGAACGGGGACGACCCGCCGGAGGTCCTGCAGAATGGCATAGTCGATCTTGGTTCGATCGCCTGCGAGTTTCTGTTCTTGGGAATCGATCCCTATCCACGCAAGCGGGGTGCCAGCTTCCACTCCCCGGAATCGCAACGCGATCCCTCTCATCACCCGTTCTCAGCCTTGGCCTCGCTGAAGAAACCGGAATAGGCGGAAGACCGCAGCCAATCACGGCGAGAGCGCTGTGCTTTGCCCCTTTTGTGCGCGGCCCGCGGCAGTTATTGTCGCCGCTCACCCCGGTCGCCTGCGAAGACCGAACGTTCGGCGCCAGAACCGGCCGCTGCCCCGAGGTTGACCATGCCCAACAAGGTCCGCATCGCGCTCGACGCCATGGGCGGCGATCATGGGCCATCGGTCATCGTTCCAGGGGCAGGGATCGCGCTCGGCCGTCACGCTGACTGCGAGTTCATTCTGTTCGGGGATCGGAGCAAGATCGAGCCGCTGCTCGCCCAACATTCGGGTCTTGCCGGCGCACGGCTGGTCCACACCGACGTGGCGGTGCGCATGGACGACAAGCCGAGCCAAGCGCTCCGCCAGGGCCGCTGGAAATCCTCGATGTGGCTTGCCATCGACGCAGTCAAGAAGGGCGACGCCGACGTCGCGATCTCGGCGGGAAACACGGGCGCATTGATGGCGATGGCCAAATTCCACCTCAAGACCATGCCCGGTATCGACCGGCCGGCCATCGCGGCGATCTGGCCGACGCTCAAAGGCGACACGGTCATCCTCGATGTCGGTGCCACGATCGGTGCCGACGCCGATCATCTGGTCGATCTCGCCGTGATGGGCTCGGCGATGGCGCGCGTGCTGTTCGACCTGGCGCGTCCGACG
>JBEVEC010000176.1:0-13319 GCA_040512975.1 Tardiphaga sp.
TCTCGGCCACTTTCAAGGACATTCCGGGCGGCCAGATCCTCGGGCCGACTTTCGACTACACGCACCGTCTGCTCGATCCGGCGCTTGCGGGCGAAACCTCGCCCGAGCAACCCGCCACGACGCCGGCCGAGGCCACATCGATGCCGCGGGTGACCGACATCCTCGGCGCTGACGGCTTGATCGAGCCGTCGCCGCAGGCGGAGGAAGGCGCGCCGATCGGCGACCTCACGCGCGAGCCGCTGAATTTTCCGGCAAACCGTGAGCTGCGCCTGCAAAACCTCGCGCGCGGCGACGAAGGCTTTCTGCTGGCGATGGGCTATTCGACCCAGCGCGGCTATGGCCGCACGCATCCGTTCACCGGCGAAATTCGCCTCGGCGAAGTCGAGGTCGAGTTCATGGCGGAGGAGGTGGGTTTTGCCGTGCCGCTCGGCCGCATCACCGTCACGGAGTGCCAGATGGTGAACCAGTTCAAGGGATCGGCGACCGAGCCACCGTGTTTTACGCGCGGCTATGGATTGGCGTTTGGGCAATCCGAGCGCAAGACCATGTCGATGGCGCTGGTCGATCGCGCGCTGCGGGCGCGCGACTTCGGCGACGACGTGAAAGCTCCGGCGCAGGACGAGGAGTTCGTGATGTCGCACTCCGACAACGTGCAGGCGACCGGCTTCGTCGAACATCTCAAGCTGCCGCACTATGTCGACTTCCAGTCCGAACTGGGGCTGCTGCGGAAGTTGCGGAAAGAGTTTGCCGAGGCGAATGGGGTCCCGCCAATGCAGGAGGCCGCGGAATGAACGCGCCAGCTTACAACTTCGCCTATCTCGACGAACAGACCAAGCGGATGATCCGCCGCGCCATCCTGAAGGCGATCGCGATCCCCGGCTATCAGGTGCCGTTCGCCTCGCGCGAAATGCCGATGCCCTATGGCTGGGGCACCGGCGGCGTGCAGGTGACCGCGGCAATCCTCGGCCCGAACGACAAGCTCAAGGTCATCGACCAGGGCTCGGACGACACCACCAACGCGATCTCGATCCGCAAATTCTTCGAGAAAACCGCGGGTGTCGCGGTGACCACGAATACGGGCGAGGCCACCGTGATCCAGACCCGGCATCGCATCCCGGAAGCGAAGCTGCACGCCAGCCAGGTGCTGGTCTATCAGGTGCCGATCCCCGAGCCGCTGCGCTATCTCGAGCCGCGCGAGACCGAGACGCGGCGCATGCATGCGCTCGCCGAATACCGCCAGATGCATGTGAAGCTCTACGAGGACATCGCGCGCTTCGGCCACATCGCCACGTCCTATGCCTATCCGGTCAAGGTCAATGCGCGCTACGTGATGGATCCCTCGCCGACGCCGAAATTCGACAATCCGAAGATGGACAATTGTTCGGCGCTGCAACTGTTCGGCGCCGGCCGCGAAAAGCGCATTTATGCGATCCCGCCGCACACCACGGTGGTGTCGCTGGATTTCGAGGACCATCCGTTCGAGCCCTACAAGCACAAGGCTTGCTGCGCGCTTTGCAATGCCGAGGACAGCTATCTCGACGAGATCGTCACCGACAATGCGGGCAACCGGATGTTCGTCTGCTCCGACACCGATTATTGCGAGACCCGGCAGGCCCAGGGCCATCGCGGCAGCGAAAACGCGGCGCCTTACGCGGAGACCACCCATGCTTGACCTCGTTTCCAACGATCAGCCGCTGCTGGTCGCCGAGGGGCTCGGCAAGAATTACGGCAGGTTCGCCGCCTGCCGCGACGTCTCGTTCGAGCTCTATTCCGGCGAAGTGCTGGCCATCGTCGGCGAAAGCGGCTCCGGCAAATCGACGCTGCTGCAGCTTCTATCCGCGCAGATGGCGCCGAGCGCCGGCCGCGTGTCCTACCGGATGCGCGATGGCGTGACGCGCGATCTCGCCACCATGGGCGAGGCCGAGCGGCGCTTCCTGTTCCGCACCGACTGGGGCTTCGTGCACCAGGACCCGGCGATGGGCCTGCGCATGGCGGTCTCCGCCGGCGCCAATGTCGGCGAGCGGCTGATGGCCGTCGGCCAGAACCACTACGGAAAGATCCGCCAGACCGCGTCGTCGTGGCTCGAGCGCGTCGAGATCTCGCCGGACCGCATCGACGACGCGCCGCGGACCTATTCCGGCGGCATGCGGCAGCGACTGCAGATCGCGCGTAATCTCGTCACCGAGCCGCGCCTTGTCTTCATGGACGAGCCGACCGGCGGCCTCGACGTCTCCGTCCAGGCGCGCCTGCTCGACATGATGCGCTCGCTGGTGTCGGAGCTCGGCCTGTCGGCCATCGTCGTGACCCATGATCTCGCGGTGGCGCGGCTGCTGTCGCACCGGGTGATGGTGATGCAGGGCGGCCGCGTCATCGAGACCGGTCTCACCGACCAGGTGCTCGACGATCCCAGAGAGCCCTATACCCAACTGCTCGTTTCCTCGATCCTGCCGGCGTGAGGCGCACATGACCCCGATGATTGAACTGCGCAACGCCGAAAAGACCTTTGTCATGCATCTGCAGGACGGCATCCGCCTGCCGGTGGTGCGCAGCGTCTCCTTCGATGTTGCGCCCGGCGAATGCGTCGTGCTGTCGGGCCCGTCCGGTGCCGGCAAGTCGTCGATCCTGAAGATGATCTTCGGCAATTACCGTTGCGACGCCGGGTCCATCGGCGTGCGCCATCACGGCGATATCGTCGACATCGCCAGCGCCGAGCCGCGGCAGGTGCTAAATGTCCGCCGCGACACCATCGGCTATGTCAGCCAGTTCTTGCGCGCGGTGCCGCGGGTGGCGGCCATCGACGTGGTTGGCGAGCCCCTGCTGGCAGCGGGCATTGCGCGCGACGAGGCGCGCGGCCGCGCAGGGGCCTTGTTGAAACGCCTCAATATCCCCGAGCGGCTGTGGATGCTGCCGCCGTCGACCTTTTCCGGCGGCGAGCAGCAGCGCGTCAATATCGCGCGCGGCTTCATCTCCGACCTGCCGATCCTGCTGCTGGACGAGCCGACCGCGTCGCTGGACGGCGCCAACCGCGCCGTGGTGGTCGAACTGGTGGCCGAGAAAAAACGCGCCGGGGTCGCCATGGTCGCCATTGTGCATGACGACGAAGTGCGGCACTTGATCGCCGACCGGCTGGTGGACGTCGCCTCGTTCGCCGCCGCTGCCTGAGGGCTACCGCCCGTGAAAGACACCATGACCGCTGCATCGAACGAAATCGTCATCGGCAACGCCAAAATCGTGCTCGCCGACCGCGTCATCGACAAGGGCTGGATTGCCTTCGCCGATGGCCGCATCGCGGGATTCGGCGAGGGTGATGCACCGCCCGGCTTTGAAGACATGCGCGGCGATCTGGTGATGCCGGGCCTGGTCGAACTGCACACCGACCACCTCGAAGCGCATTTCATGCCGCGGCCGAAAGTGTTCTGGGATCCGATCGCCGCCGTTGTCTCCTATGACGGCCAGCTTGCCACGTCGGGCATCACCACCGTGCTCGACTCGGTGCGCGTCGGGTGCGAGGACGCCAGCCAGGGCATCGACAGCTATGCCGGGGTGCTGGTGGATTCCATCGCCGCCGCGGGCGATGCGGAATTGCTGCGCGTCGATCACTTCCTCCATCTGCGCTGCGAGATCCCGATGCCGACGGTGGTGGAGGAGGCCAAGGCGTTGTTGCAGAAGCCGAACGTGCGGCTGATGTCGCTGATGGACCACACGCCCGGCCAGCGCCAGTTTCGCGATGAAGAGAAGCTGCGCACCTATTACCGCGGCAAGGGCGGCAAGAACGACGCCGAGCTCGACATCCTGTTCGCCAACCGCCTGGCCTGCCAGCAGCAATATGCCGCCGGCAACATGCGCGCCATCGTGGCGCTGGCCCATGGCCTCAAGATCCCGCTGGCGAGCCATGACGACACCACGATGGACAACGTTTCCGAGTCCGTGTCGGACAGGGTCGCGGTGGCCGAATTCCCCACCACGCTGGAGGCCGCGCACGGTCTTCATCAGGCCGGCGTCGGCATCCTGATGGGCGCGCCGAACGTGGTGCGCAACGGCTCGCATTCCGGCAACATCGCCGCCATCGATCTCGCCCGCGAAGGCATGCTCGACATCCTGTCGTCGGACTACGTGCCGTCGAGCCTGTTGATGGGCGCGCTGCAATTGTCGTCGAAGCTGCCCAGCATCGATCTGGCCAGCGCCGTCCGCACCGTAACGAAGCGGCCGGCGGAAGCCGTAGGCCTGTCGGACCGCGGCGAGATCGCGGTCGGCAAGCGCGCCGACGTGATCCGCGTGCATGTCGCCCACGACGTGCCGGTGGTGCGCACGGTGTGGCGCGAAGGGCAGCGGGTGGCATGACCGACGCGACGGCGCTGGCCGACCCACGCACCGCGAAGATGGGCCCCGGCCGGCTGGTGCTGGTGGTCGGTCCGTCGGGCGCGGGCAAGGACACGCTGATCGGGTTGGCGCAGGCGGCTTGCGCCGGTGACGAGGCCGTGGTGTTCGCACGCCGCATCGTCACCCGCGAGGCCTCCGCCTTCGAGAACAACGAGCAAGTCTCGCCCGACGCGTTCCGGCAGGCCAAGGCACGCCAGGCCTTCGCCGCCGACTGGGAGGCGCACGGCCTGTGCTACGCATTGCCGCGCACCATCGACGACGACATCCGCGCCGGCCGCAGCGTGGTCGCCAATATCTCGCGCACGGTGATCCCCGCGTTGCGCGCTGCCTATCAAGACGTCGTGGTGGTGTCGGTGACGGCGCCGCTGGAGGTGCTGGCGGCGCGGCTCGAGGCCCGCGGCCGGTCCAGCGACGGCCCGATCGGCGAGCGGCTGCGCCGCCACGTCGAGGGCGCGGAGCCGGATGTCACCATCTCGAATGTCGGCGCTGCGGAGGCGCATGCGGCTGAGCTGATCGGGATCATCAAGGGCCGCTAGGCGGGCACACAAGGGGGGCGGCAATGTCGGTCATCGGCAGCATCGAACAGCTCGAAGCCATTTATGGCCGTTTTGAAGACATCGGCGAGGCCTCGACCGCCAAGGTCGCCGACCGCATCACCGCGCATTATCGCCGCCTGATCGAGGTCTCGCCCTTCGCAGCGCTGGCGACCAGCGGGCCTGAGGGGCTGGACTGCTCGCCGCGCGGCGACCTTGCGGGCTTTGTCCGCATCCACGACGAGACGACGCTGATGATGCCGGACCGCCGCGGCAACAACCGCGTCGACAGCCTGCGCAACATCGTGCGCGATCCCCGTATGGCGCTGCTGTTCTTGATCCCCGGATCGGGCACCACGCTGCGCATCAACGGCCACGCTCATCTGTCGGCTGATCCGGACCTGCTGGCGTCTTTTGCCGTGACCGAGAAGGCGCCGCGCACGGTCATCGTGATGACCGTCGGCGAGATCTATTTCCAATGCGCCCGCGCCATTGTGCGATCGGACCTGTGGAATCCCGCCCGGCACGTCGATCCGAAAACGCTGCCGACGCCCGGCGATATCCTCGCCGAGATGAGCGAGCGCCGCGTCGGCGGCGCCGACTACGACCGCGCCTGGCCGGAACGGGCGCGCCAGACGATGTGGTGAGGGCATTTGCGCAACCCGGCCGGGTAAGACCGGACCGCGACTCCGTAGCCCCTATGACTGCAGTATTTTGCGCTTGCGAGCGGCCTGAAACCCTGCGGTGAAAGCCGAATCACGTTTTAAGCGCAAAAAAACACCGTTTTTCGCGGGAATATCTGTGAAAACCGCATTGGGTGCGGGTTTTTTTCGGCGTTTCCTCATAGTGTCTGTGCCATCGAATCACTGCAAACCAAAGGGTGCACAATGGCCGACCAAATGACGAAGTCGCAGCTCATCGAAAAAATCTCCGAGACCACCGAGCTCTCCAAGAAGGAGGTCAAGGGTGTGATCGAGACCATGGCGACCCTGGGCTACAAGGAGCTCAAGAAGAGCGGCGTCTTCCTGGTCCCCGGCTTCGCCAAGTTCGTCGTCGTCAAGAAGCCCGCCACCAAGGCGCGCAAGGGCACCAACCCCTTCACCGGCGAAGCCATGACCTTCAAGGCCAAGCCGGCCCGCAAGATCGTCCGCGCCCGCCCGGTCAAGGCGGCAAAGGACGCTGTGTAAGTATTGAATTCGGAACGGCGCGGCATTCCCGAGGGATGCCGCGCCGTTTTGCGTTTCAGGCGCAGCCTCTCCACGGTCGTCCCCGCGTAGGCGGGGACCAATACGCCGCGAGGGCTATGTTAGTTGGTGAGGCAGTCGAGGAGTCGCTGCCTTTTTGAAGAGAGCTCAAAGGTTATGGGTCCCCGCGTTCGCGGGACGACCCGCGGAGAGCCGGATAACTAATCCAGCAACCGTTTCTTGTACGCGACGGCGTCCATGTCGCGGACGTCCACGCTCAGGCTTTTCGTCGCGGGCAGCAGCTCCGTCATCGCCGCGCGCAGCGCCACGCTCAGCACTTCCTTCTGCGCCGGCGTGCGGCCCTCCAGCATGGACACCGTGACGTGGCAGAACCCGTCGCGGACGCCGGCCACCAGATAGTCCGCATAGGCCATCGCCCGCACCTTGATGTCCGCCGCCTGCATGATGCCGGTCGCCGCTGCGGCGGCATGCAGCGCGCGCATCAGGGCTGCGGCGTCGAACGAGCCGCCATGGCCGTCGCTGGAATGTTCGATGACGATGTGAGGCATGGCGTTCCGGCTTTACAGCAGCAGCGGTTTGACCTGCGCGGCGGCGTCGCGCAGCAGCGGCAGGAAGCGTTCGGTCATTTCGCTGGTCGACACGCGGTCCACATGGGCGCCCATGTTGATGGCGGCGACGATGGCGCCGTCATAGCGGCGCACCGGCACCGAGATCGAGCGGAAGCCGGGCTCGGCTTCGCGGTCGACCAGCGAATAGCCCTTGTTGCGGTCGGCGATGATGGCGGCCTTGAGCGCGGCACGGTCGGTGACCGTGAACGGCGTCATCGCCGGCAACTCCATTGCCGCCAGGGTTGCCACCAGTTCGTCATCGGAAAACTTGCCGAGCATGATGCGGCCGACCGACGAGCAGAACGCCGGCAGTCGGTAGCCCAGATCGATGCCGGCGGAGAACACCCGCGCGGGGCTCGCGCGCGCCACGAAGATTACGTCGTTGCCGTCGAGCACCGCGAGCGAAGAGATTTCCTGCGCGTCGCTGGAGATGCGGTCCAGTACCGGCTGCAGGATCGTCACCACCTGGTTGGAGGTCATGTAGGCGCCGGACAGCGCCAGCACGCGCGGCGTCAGCGCGAACAGCTTGCCGTCGCTGGCGACATAGCCGCTGCGCTCCAGCGTGAACAGGATGCGGCGCGCTGTGGCACGGGGCAGGTCGGCCGCCTTGGCCACGTCACTCAGCTGCATCGGCCGCGAACTGGCGCCGAACAGCTCGAGCACGCGCAGCCCCCGGTCGAGGCTTTCGACAAAATCGGTGCTGCTGCGGTCATCGCCCTCGCGCTTCAGTTTCGGCATCGCGCTATCCCGCCGCCTCGAATTTTTTTAGATCGAACGACAGGTCGGCGGCCTGTTGTTGCGTCGGCGACAGCGACGACGTGATCAGGCGGCGCGCGATCATCTGGTCGCCGGGCCGGTTGATGCTGTCGACGGCGGTGAGCTTGTTGTCGCGATAGTAGAATACCGAGAACTTGCCGTCGTCCATCGACCCGCGGATCACCGCGCTGTCGGTGGGCGCCGACAACCCGACGATCTGCAGCTTGGCGTCATATTGATCGGACCAGAACCGCGGCACCGCTTCATAGGGCTCGGGTTGGCCGGCGATGGCGGCACCGGCCGCCTTGCCCTGGTCGGTGGCGTTCTGCACCGCCTCGAGCCGCACGCGGCGGCCGGCGAAGACGTTGTGGTGATTGCTGACGTCGCCCGCGGCATAGATTTTCGGCACGCTGGTCTGGCCATGGGCGTCGACGTCGATGCCGTTATTGATAGCGAGGCCGGCCTGCACCGCGAGGTCATCATTGGCGATGCCGCCGATGCCGGCGACGATCAGGTCGGCTCGCACGCGCGACCCGTCCGAGCAGATCACTTCGTTGACCGCGCCATGGCCGCCGATGCCGACCACCGACTGGTTGAAGCGGATCTCGACGCCGTGGCTGCGATGGATGTCGAGCAGGAATTGCGAGATCAGCGGCGACACCGCGCGCTCCAGCAGCCGCGACTGCGCCTCGATCAGCGTCACCTTCTTGCCTGCCTTGGCCGCCGTCGAGGCAACCTCGAGGCCGATGAAGCCGCCGCCGATGATCACGACCTCCTGCGCCGCTTCCAGCCGCGGTTTCAGATGCAGCGCGTCGTCGAGGGTGCGCAGATAGACGATGCCGTCGCGGTCATGTCCGGGCACGCTGAGTTTGCGCGCGCGCGATCCGGTGGCGATCATCAGCGTGTCGTAGCCGAGCTGGTCGCCGCCCTCCAAAGTGACGCGCTGCGCAACGCGGTCGAGGCCGATGGCGCGATGGCCGAGCACCATCTCGATGCCCTGTTTCTGAAAATAGTCGTCGCCGCGCAGAAACAGGCTGCTATGGGTCGCGCCGCCGGACAGAAATGCCTTCGACAGCGGCGGCCGCTGATAGGGCAGGTGGGTCTCGTCCGCGACAATCCGGATCGGCCCTTGGAAGCCCTTCTCCCGGGCGCTGATGCCGGTCTGCACGCCGGCATATGATGCGCCCACAATGAGAAGGCCGCTCACAGGTGGGGCTCCCAGAGCCTCTGGGCGATGGTCTGAACGTCTGGGGTCATGCTGTCGGCTCCTCGGTCACGCGTATATCGAACAATTGTTCATTATTCGCAAGCCGGTGAATCTGGTGGACCCGGGTGTTCAATCGCGTGCCCCGGTGGCAAGAGAGCCCGGCGATCCACCCGGCGTCGCATGCCATGCCAATTCCTGCGCAGGACCAAGATGACTTCTGGGGATATTCAACTTCTCGCTATCGCCCTCGGCGGCGTGATCTTCCTCGTGGCCCTGATCGTCTCGAAGGCGCGGCTGCATCCCCTGCTAGCCCTGATCATCGCGTCGGTGGCCGTCGGTTTCCTGGCGGGCATGCCGGGCGACAAGCTCGTCAAATCGATCGAGGACGGGGCAGGCCGCACCCTCGGGGCCGTGGGCCTGGTCGTCGCCCTCGGCGCCATGCTCGGCAAGATCCTCGCCGACACCGGCGTCACCGACGGCATCGCCACGACGATCCTGAACCGGACGTCGACCCGCATGCTGCCCTGGGTGATGACGGTGGTGGCGTTCGTCATTGGCATTCCGATGTTCTTCGAGGTTGGGCTCGTCGTGCTGCTGCCGCTGATCTTCAGCGTGGCGCGCAAGCTCGACGAGACGTCCGCCATCCGCGGTTCGGCCTATGTCTATGTCGGCACGCCGGTGATCGCGGCGCTCGCCGCCATGCACGGCATGGTGCCGCCGCATCCGGGCCCGCTCACGGCCATCGCCGCCCTGCACACCAACATCGGCGCGACCATGCTGTACGGGTTCATTGCCGCCATCCCCGCCATCGTGCTCGGCGGACCGCTGTACGGCGCTCTGATCACGCCGCGGCTCAAGGTCCGGCCCGACCAGGCCCTGATCGATCAGTTCGCGACGGCCGGCGCCAAAGCGCATGCACAGGCGCACGATGTCCCGGGCCTCGGCATCAGCCTGCTGACGGCCCTGCTGCCGGCGATCCTGATGCTGCTGCACGCGGTCGCCGAACTGCTCTTCGCAAAGGGCGCCGGGATCGTGCGCGTCACCGGTTTCATCGGCGATCCCGCCATCGCCATGCTGATCGGCGTGCTGTTCGCGGCGACGGCGCTGGTCTATCTCCGGCGCGGCGACACCGAGGAATTGCGGACCTCGCTCTCGGCCAGCATCAAACCGATCGCCAATGTGCTGCTGATCATTGCCGGCGGCGGCGCGTTCCAGCACGTGCTCACCGACGCCAAGGTCGGGGAGGCGATCGTCCATATGAGTCAGCAGTTCGCGTTGTCGCCGCTGGTGCTCGGCTGGATCATCTCGATGCTGCTGTCGGTTTCGACGGGATCGGTCACCGTCGGCATCGTCGGCGCCTCCGGCCTGTTGGCGCCGTTGGCGGGCACCGAGGCACTGAACGTGCCGCTGCTGGCGCTGTCGATCGGCTGCGGCTCGATCTTCTTCAACTATGCCAACCATGCCGGCTTCTGGCTGGTGAAGGAATCCTTCGGCATGACCATGGGCGAAGCGACCGCGACCATCACCGTGATCCAGTCGATCGTCTCGGTGGTCGGCCTGGTGATGGTCCTTCTCATGAACCTGCTGCCGCCGCTGATCTGACTGCTGTGCAGGGCGATCCGTTGCGCCGCTTCATCGGCACGATGCGGATCGACGCGCGATAGCTTTCGCGCGCCGTGATGCCGGTTCGGACCCCGGCATCGGGGCGCCTGCAATGTCACCGCACGACTGTTTGTTCATTCAGCGAACATGCGTTCGCGGAAAACCCATGTCTCTACAAATTCCGCTACTCATCGATATGCCCGGTGCATTGCCGATGCCGGCAGCAACGTTTGCCAAAATAATAGACTTGCGCGCCATTTAGAATGAAGACAATCTAGCATTATTCGAACAGTTGTTCGCGTATTGAACAAACGGCGGGGGGGGTTCGATTTGATGAAGTGCGCATCTTTCTGGATCGCTGGAATGGTTGTCGGCGCCATGTCGCTCCCGGCCGGTGCACAGCAGTCCGCCATCAACGATCCCGAGATCGTCTTCGTCGGCGGAAAAATCCTGACCATGGACAAGACCGCGACGGTGGCCGAGGCGCTTGCTGTTCGTGACGGAAAGATTCTCGCGGTCGGCAGCACGGCGGCGATCAGGCCGCTGGCCGGTGCGCAGACCCGCGTGATCGATCTTGCCGGCAAGACCGTCATTCCCGGTCTCATCGACACCCATGCCCATTTCGGCGCGGCGGGGCTCGGCGATTACGTCGTCAATCTCGGCTCGGCGAAAACCGTGGCGGAGGCGCTGCAGTTGCTGAAGGCGTTTGCCGCCAAAAAACAGCCGGGCGACTGGATCACGACGGGCGGCTGGCATCCGCCGTCCCAGCTTGCTGAGAAGCGCTATCTCACCCGTCAGGAAATCGACAGCGTGACGCCGAACAATCCGGTGTATCTGCGCACGGTCGGCCATTTCGCCATGGCCAACAGCCTCGCTTTGCAGAAGGCAGGCATCGACAAGACGACGCAAAACCCCTCCGGGGGATCTTTCGAGCGCGACGCCGCGGGCGAATTGACCGGCGTGCTGGTCGAGACCGCGATCCCGCTGGTGGAAGGTCTGGTGCCGCCGTTTACCGAAGCCGAGCAGATCAGCCAGTACAGGGCCGCCGAGGCCGCGCTGAACAAGTTCGGCATCACCAGCGTCGTCGAGGGCGCCACCAGCGCGCGCGATACCCGCACGCTTCAAAAAATTGCGCAGTCCAGCGAAGCGACCCTGCGTGTCGGCCTGATGTATCGCCCGGAGCCGCCGGCCGAACTGTCGGCGTGGGAAGCGATCATGAGCGGCAGCGGCGCAACGTCGGGCTTCGGCGACGACTGGCTGAAGTTCGGCGGCATCAAGATCTTCTACGACGGCGGCATGACGTTGAAGACCGCGATGATGCGTGACGTCTACCCGGACTCGCATGACGACTATCACGGCATCGCGCAGCTGACGCCCGAGCGGCTGAAGCAGCTGGTGTCGATCTGCAACAAGTACGACTGGCGCGTCGGCGTGCACGCTGTCGGCGACCTCGGCGTCGATCAGGTGCTGGATGCCTACGAGGCGGCGGACAAGGAAAAGTCGATCAAGGGGCGTCGCTTCATTATCATCCACGCCAGCCTGATCAGGCCGGAGCAGATGGACCGCGCGCAGCGCCTCGGCGTCCGCGTCGATTTCCAGAACGTGTTCATGTGGGACAAGGCCGCCACCGTGGAGCGCTTCCTCGGCAAGGCGGTGGCGGACCGTGCCGTTCCCGCCAAGACGCTGATCGACAAGATGGGCCTCGACAATCTCGGCGCGGGCACCGATTTCCCGGTTAACCCGATCAACCCGTTCCTGAACATGTACATCATGGTGACGCGGAAGGATCCCAGCGGCCACGTCTATGGCGCGTCGGAAGCGATCAGCCGCGAGCAGGCCTTGCGGCTCTATACAAGCGCGGCATCCCGATACATGTTCGAGGAAGCGCGGAAAGGAACGCTCGAAGCCGGCAAGCTGGCGGACCTCGCCGTTCTTTCCGCCGACGTCATGAGCGTCCCGGAAGACCAGATCAGGAATGTCACGGCCGATATGACAGTGGTCGGCGGTAAAGTCGTATTTCAACGTTAGCCGCAGCCAAAGCGGTCCCGTTCCAGGAGAACCCTCGCCATGATGAGCCAAGAGCAGAACGACCTGATCACGCGGATCGGACCCAAGGCGCCGGCCGGCAAGCTGATGCGCCAGTACTGGCAGCCGGCGGCACTGGTCGATGAGCTGGAGGGCGAGCGCCCGATCCGCCCGGTCAAACTGCTCGGCGAGAACTTCGTGCTGTTCCGCGACGAGGAGGGCCGCTACGGCCTGCTCGACCGCGACTGTCCGCACCGCGGCGCCGATCTGGCGTTCGGCCGCCTCGAGGGCGGCGGGCTGCGCTGCGCGTTCCATGGCTGGCTGTTCGACGTCGAAGGCAAGTGCCTGGAGACGCCGGCCGAGCCGAAAACGTCGAAGCTTTGTGCCGGCATCAAGCAGCGCGCCTATCCCGTGGTGGAGAAGGGCGGCATCCTGTGGGCCTTTCTCGGCGAGGGCGAACCGCCGGCGTTTCCGGAGCTCGACTGCTTCGCCGCACCCGGCCAGTACACCTTCGCCTTCAAGGGCCTGTTCGAATGCAACTGGCTGCAGGCGCTGGAGGTCGGCATCGATCCCGCCCACGCCTCGTTCCTGCATCGCTTCTTCGAGGACGAGGATGTCAAGGCGTCCTACGGTAAGCAGTTTCGCGGCGCCTCCGCCGGCACCGAGCTGCCGATGACCAAGATTTTGCGCGAATATGATCGCCCGATCATCAATGTGGAATCCACCGAATACGGCCTGCGCCTGATTGCGCTGCGCGAGCTCGACAATGAGCGGACCCATGTCCGCGTCACCAACCAGCTGTTCCCGCACGGCTTCGTCATCCCGATGGACGCCGAGATGACCATCACCCAGTGGCACGTGCCGGTGGATGACGAGAACTGCTACTGGTACGCCATCTTCACCAGCTACACCAAGCCGGTGGACAAGAAGAAGATGCGCGAGCAACGCCTCGCGCTGTATGAGCTGCCGGACTACACCTCGCGCAAGAACAAGCGCAACGACT